>CAYTUW010000145.1:3086-7495 GCA_964441435.1 uncultured Rhodobacterales bacterium | reverse complement strand
GGCTTGCTGATCTTGACGGTATCGCGGTGACCGCCGGGCCGGGGCTGATTGGCGGTGTTATGGCAGGCGTTCAGTTTGCAAAGGGGTTGGCGGCGGGTGCCGGGCTTCCGTTGGTTGGGGTCAACCATCTCGCGGGCCATGCGCTTACGCCTCGGCTGATTGCTGAGGTTTCCTTTCCTTATCTTATGCTGCTCGTTTCCGGTGGGCACTGTCAGTTTCTAACTGTTCACGCGGCGGACCAATTTACCCGGCTTGGCGGTACGATTGACGATGCACCGGGCGAAGCCTTTGACAAAACCGCACGCATTCTTGGCCTGCCGCAACCCGGCGGGCCATCTGTGGAACAGGCGGCGCTTCACGGCGATGAAACGCGGTTCAACTTCCCCCGGCCAATGCTTGACCGTGAGGGCTGCGACATGTCGTTTTCAGGGCTAAAGACTGCACTGCTGCGCGCCCGCGATTCCGTAATGGAGGGCGACCGGATCGCATCAACTGATCTGCACGACCTGTCAGCGTCATTTCAGCGCGCAATGGTTGATGTCCTGGCAGAAAAATCAAAGCGCGCAATCGGGGCCTACCTTCATATGGAACCAGAAAGCCCGGCCTTTGCCGTGGCTGGCGGTGTGGCGGCGAACAAGGCAATTCGCGCTGCGTTAGAGACTGTTTCTGAGAGAATTGGGTCCCGGTTTATCGCCCCTCCGATGCCGCTCTGTACCGACAATGCGGCAATGATAGCTTGGGCCGGTATCGAATTGTTTGGTCTGGGTCACAGGGATAGTTTTGATCTGCAAGCGCGGCCACGCTGGCCCCTTGATCAACACAGCACTCCCATGTTGGGATCGGGCAAGAAGGGGGCCAAGGCATGAATATATCCGTTATCGGGGCCGGAGCCTTTGGCACAGCTCTTGCACAGGTTTTTTCGGAAAATGAACCCGTCATGCTCTGGGCCAGGCGGTCTACGATCGTTGACGGGATTCAGGCGTCACGCATCAACGAAACGCGCCTTCCGGGGGTGCGTCTTTCGGACCGGATAACAGCAACATCCGACCTGCAGGAGGCCCTTTCAGCAGAGGTTATCCTGCTTTGCCTGCCAGCCCAGGAATTGCGGCGCTTCTTGCAGCAGCACGCAAGGACCCTTGCGGGGAAGACTCTCGTTTCATGTGCCAAGGGTATTGATCTGCAGAATCTGGCCGGGACCGGGACCCTTGTAGCAGAAGAGGTGCCGCAGGCGGTTCCGGCCATCCTGTCCGGCCCTGGTTTTGCCGGCGAAATAGCGCGTGGCTTGCCGACGGCACTGACGCTCGCCTGCGCAGATGCGAAGAAAGGGGCCGCGCTGCAATCCCGGCTCTCCACGTCCCGGTTGAGGCTTTACCTGACCGATGACATCAGGGGGGTGGAAATCGGCGGTGCGCTTAAAAATGTGGTAGCGATTGCCTGCGGTCTGGCGATTGGCGGCGGCCAGGGTGAAAGCGCGCGCGCCGCTGTGATGACCCGTGGCTTTGCCGAACTTCGCCGAATTGCCCTGAATTTCGGCGCACAGGAGGAAACGCTGTTTGGTCTGTCCGGGTTCGGTGATCTTGCCCTGACTTGCACCTCTATGCAGTCCCGGAACTATCGGCTGGGCATCTCTCTTGCTGCGGGGAATGACCCAAACAACGAAGAAACCGTCGAGGGTGTTTCAACGGCAAAAGCAGTGTCTAAACTTGCCAAAACCCTGGAAATCGAGCTTCCCGTGACCCAAACCATCGTGCGGGTTCTGTCGGGGGAGCTTTCGGTAGAAGAGGCCATCGGGGCGTTGATGTCCCGCCCGCTCAGAAAGGAATGACCATGCAAATTGCCCTCGTTGCCAGGGATAAACCCGGCGCGCTTCAGGTTCGGATCGACAATCGGGCGGCGCACCTGAAATACATCGAAGACACTGGCATTGTCGACATGGCCGGACCGCTGCTTGATGCAGCGGGAGCGATGTGCGGCTCTCTGATTGTTCTGAAAGTCGATACCATGGCGGATGCGGAACGCTGGGCTGCAGGCGATCCCTATGCAAAGGCCGGGTTGTTTGACACAGTGACCCTGACGGAATGGAAGAAGGTGATCGGCTGATGGCTTATTGGTTATTCAAATCCGAACCCAACACCTGGAGCTGGGAGCAGCAGGTTGCCAAGGGTGAGGAAGGCGAGGAATGGGATGGCGTTCGCAATTACCAGGCGCGCAATAACATGCGGCAGATGAAGCTTGGGGATCGTGGTTTCTTTTATCATTCGCTGAAGGAAAAAGCGGTAGTTGGCATTGTCGAGGTTTGTGCCGAAATTCATCCTGACAGCACAACGGATGACCCGCGCTGGGAATGTGTGGATATCAAGGCGGTGAAACCCGTCAAAGCGCCGGTTACTCTTGCGGATTGCAAGGCGGAACCACGGCTGTCTGACATGGTTCTTGTCAATAACACACGGCTATCGGTTCAACCGGTCAGTGACGAGGAATGGGCGATCGTCTGCGCCATGGCAGGCGTTTCACCGGATTGAAAAAGGAAGGGCCCCGGCCGTCGCCGAGACCCTTCACCACCCCACGTGCTCCCTAGCACCACACGTGTTCTGAATATTGGTCCCGGCCGTCCTGGCCGTGTTCTTGATGACCCTAGGGGATGCGTATCGCCGGGACAATGATGGAGTATTGAAAACACTGATCAAATGCCGTGGATTTCGCTTCCGTGTCACGCAAAGGAAAACGCCCGCACAGCGCGGGCGTTTTTGCGGATGTATTGAGTTCAGATCAGGGCGCGGTCAGCTATAGACGCTTTCCTTCCCGAAGTGTTTCGTCAGCATATAGTAAACCACCGCGCGATATTTGTTGCGCTCGCTGCGGCCATAGGTGTCAATCACCGCATTGATCGCGTCCATGAGCTGTGGTCCGTCACTGAGGCCCAGCTTCTTGATAAGAAAATTATCCTTCACGGTTTCCATCTCATGATCCTGCCCCGCCGCCACGGTGGAGGCATCTGCGTCATAAATGGCCGGTCCGCAACCGATCGTGACCTTGGTCAGCAGGTCCATATCCGGTGTCATGCCGCATTTGTTCTTCAGATCATCCGCATATTGTGCGATCAGGTCGTCTCTTCTACCCATAATAAACTCCCAGCAAATTACATCGGGGTTGTCCCCGCTGAAGGCAGGTTAGGCCCAAATCAAGCGAACACAAAGGAAAAGATTTTTTCTAAATTCCCCGCTGCTTGACACTGTAGCATCTGCTAATTAACTATTGCGTTAATTAGTAGGAGAACCACGATGTCCGTCACCTTTCCGAACGAAACCGCCGATTATCGCAATCAACGTGACAAACTGCTCACCGCAGAGGTTGAACTGCGCGCGCAGATTGAACATGTCGCCACCCTTCGCCGGGCGCTTCCCGAAGGTGGAGAGGTCCCGCAGGATTACACCTTCCACAGGGCTGATGGCGCCCCGATACAGATGTCCGATCTGTTCAAGCGCGGCCATGATACGCTTGCCGTCTATTCACTGATGTATCGGGACGATGCGACAGCGCCCTGTCCCATGTGTGTGGCGTTTCTGGATGCGCTGAATGGGCAAATTCGCCACGTCACACAGAACCTGAGCGTTGCCGTGGTCGCAGCGGCAACTGCGCCGAAACTCGCCGGTTTGGTGGCAGATCGCGGCTGGCATGATCTGCCGATCTATTCCGCCGCCGGCACCAGCTACCAGTCCGACTACAATGCGGAAACCCAGGATGGATCACAACTGCCAATCATGAACATATTTGAGCGAAAACAGGGTCTGATTAGGCATTTTTGGGGGTCTGAAATGTTCTTTGCCCCGACAGAGGGCACCCATCCTCGCCATGTTGATGCGCTGTGGCCATTGTGGAACGTGCTCGACCTTACGCGCGATGGGCGCGGGGATTTCATGCCGCGCCTCAGCTACACGTGAAGCGCAGTCAGCACTAGCGGCAATAGCCCCAGCCGCGGGTCTGAAGGTGAAAATGATCCGCGTGCAGCGCGTTGTAGTCCGGCCCCAACACCAGTGGGAACAAAGAACAGGCGGTGCGAAGCATGTGCCTTAGTGTCGTGCTCCCATCAGCGCTGTTCCAGTCGTTGAGCAGGGTCAACCGGCGTCCATCATCCAGCGTGACCCCGGTTATATCTATCGCACCCGCCGTGGCGTGATGGCTCCAGGCGTTGTCCTGTCCACCTGATGTTCTCATGCGGCGACAATTATAGCTGCCAAGGTGGTGCAGCCGATTAACGCCTAGCCCATCCATCCCATGTTCGACCCACATCGCCAGGCGCAGCGCGGTGGCACAGCTTGTTTCAACGGGATCAAGCGAAACTTCGCCGATGCGGAACAGCGACAGCCGTTCGCGGATGCGCTCTTTGGGCCCCACCAGGGCGATTTCGT
>CAYTUW010000145.1:0-3076 GCA_964441435.1 uncultured Rhodobacterales bacterium | reverse complement strand
CAACGAAAGCCGTTCGCGGATGTGGCAATTTTCGCTTTCTTCAAGTGGTTCCAGCGCAGTGAAGCCGATTCCATGGCTCTGCAACGCGCGGCGGCACATTTCGCCATCGGCAAGCGCCCGGCGCAGTTGAATGCGGGTCACAGGGGTCAGCGGCGCGGCGATCCTCAGATCCGCATTCGGGCGCCACTGCGATGGCAGCGGGGAAGCCGCATGAAAAAACAGGAACACCAGCGGCAGGGCCAGGAAAAGAGACAGGGAAATTAGCCCCGACAGAAACACAACTACGGCCATCAGGGCAGTGCCGCGCCGCTTTGGCGGCTGCGCCTCCTTCTGCCGCTCTTCTTCGTTCATCAGTAGCGGTAATGTTCCGGTTTATACGGCCCTTCCACCGTGACACCGATGTAATCCGCCTGATCCTTGTCAAGCTCCGTCAGTTTCACGCCGATCCGTGCCAGATGCAGGCGCGCAACCTTTTCATCAAGGTGTTTCGGCAGGATGTAGACCTTGTTTTCATAGGCGGCCGTATTCGTCCAAAGCTCCATTTGCGCCAGCACCTGATTGGTAAAGCTCGCGGACATCACAAAAGACGGATGGCCAGTGGCGTTGCCAAGGTTCAGCAAGCGACCTTCGGACAGCAGGATCAGCCGATTTCCGTTCGGCAGTTCGATCATATCCACCTGGTCCTTGATGTTGGTCCATTTGTGGTTTTTGAGCGCGGCAACCTGAATTTCATTGTCGAAATGGCCGATATTGCCGACGATCGCCATATCCTTCATCTCACGCATATGTTCGATGCGGATCACGTCTTTGTTGCCAGTCGTGGTGATGAAAATGTCGGCATGGGCCACCTCATCCTCAAGCCGCACAACCTCAAAACCGTCCATCGCCGCCTGAAGCGCACAAATAGGGTCTATTTCAGTGACTTTGACCCGCGCACCGGCCCCACGCAGGGATGCGGCAGAGCCTTTGCCAACATCGCCATAGCCGCACACCACGGCAACCTTGCCCGCCATCATCGTGTCGGTGGCGCGGCGGATACCGTCAACCAGCGACTCCTTACAGCCGTATTTATTGTCGAACTTCGACTTTGTGACGGAATCATTCACATTGATCGCCGGGAAGGGCAGCTGCCCGTCCTTCACCAGTTGATAGAGCCGGTTAACCCCGGTGGTGGTTTCCTCAGAAACCCCTTTGATCTGGTCACGCATTTTGGTGAACCAACCGGGGGAGGCCTCCAACCGTTTTTTGATCTGCGCTTTGATGACTTCTTCTTCCTCGGAGGTCGGCACCGGAATGATGTCCTCCCCCGCCTCTGCCCGCGCGCCAAGCAGGATGTAGAGCGTGGCATCGCCACCATCATCAAGGATCAGGTTCGGCCCATCTGCAAACAGGAAGGATTTATCGAGGTAATCCCAATGCTCTTCCAACGTCTGGCCCTTGATCGCAAAAACCGGAATGCCCGCGGCGGCTATGGCGGCAGCGGCGTGATCCTGGGTTGAAAAGATATTGCAAGACGCCCAGCGCACATCCGCGCCCAGCGCGACCAGGGTTTCAATCAGAACAGCGGTCTGGATCGTCATATGCAATGAGCCGACAATCCGCGCACCTTTCAGGGGCTGTTCTTTGCCGTATTCATCACGCAGCGCCATCAGGCCCGGCATTTCGGTTTCAGCGATATTAAGTTCCTTACGGCCAAATTCCGCAAGGGAGATATCCCGGACTACATAATCGTTAGACATTCCTGGCGCTCCACGCGTTGTTATGGGCGCGGGATACCATCCGGCCATCGGGCGGGCAATCCGGTTTTAGCCCGCCACACCTTCGATCTGCACCGCATCATAGCTGTGCCAGTTCTGACCGCTGGCAACGATGCAACTTATGCCATTGGCATGGGTTATAAACACAGTGAACGTGCCTGTTTCGGCGGAGCTCCAGATTTCCAGCAATCGCCCTGGTCCCTGTAGCCCGCCTCCGGTCTGGTTTTCCTGATAACGGGATTTCAGGGTCTCGATCAGCGCGTCCCTTTCCAGGCAGGGTGCGCGGGCCTGTGCGTTTACCGGCGGGGCAATCGCTGCGGCGCCGAAAACCAGCGCAGCACATAGGGTTCGTTTGAACATTGGCTCGGTCCTTTCGGTTCTTGCCTTGACCGGGCCTGCGCATCTTCGGGCGCTTGCGGCCCGGCAGTCTGATGTCCCTGTATGATGCACTATAAATGGCGTTTTCGGCGGGTTTTTACCAATGACGCGGCAACACGATGCCGTTAGTGTGCCGAAAATGCCCCGGTTTGGGGCATTTTGGTTTATCTAAACGCGCTTAAGATCATCTGCTTACTGGAGTGAACTATTGATGTGTCCTAGTAATGTTCGTCTCGGTCAGCTTCTCTGAGTGCCTGTTCGGCTTTCCTGATGCAATCCAGCTCATCGGTGCAGGGAATCTTTCTGCCATTAACAGTGATAACTCGCCTTACCAGAACTTCTTTCGACGGGTCATCCGGATCAGTGCCATAACTGTCTTGAACGTAGAAATCCCTTCCTGAAGCCGACGTTATCCACACATCGCTTCTCACCACGTCTACACCAAGGTATTTTCCTGCTTGAAATTCTGTAAACGCATCACATGCGGAAACGCCGCTAAGACAAGCAGCAACCAAACCAGCTTTTACTAAATCCATGTCGTTTCCTTTCGTAAATAGTTTGCCTGATAGTGCCTGAAAGGCTAGCACATGATGCCTAAGCGGCAATTCATTTGCAAAGTAAGGAATTCTCTTTCAAATCCAAACGGTTCTGTTGAGAAAGGCGCAATATGTCAATGAAACAACCCCGTGCCTGGCAGCGGATGCTATCGGGTCGAAGGCTCGACCTGCTTGATCCGACGCCCATGGATATTGAGATTGAGGACATCGCCCACGGTCTGGCCTTCGTGGCGCGCTGGAACGGGCAGACGCGGGGCGATTTTGCCTATTCCGTTGCCGAACATTCCCTGCTGGTCGAACAGATTTTCCGCCGCCTTTACCCCAAAGCCCCGGTGAAATGGCGGCTCGCTGCGCTTTTGCACGACGCGCCGGAATATGTGATTG
>CAYTUW010000144.1:0-7507 GCA_964441435.1 uncultured Rhodobacterales bacterium | reverse complement strand
GCAAATGCAATCCGCCCTGCTTGCGTCCGAAGACCGACGCAAGGAGCTGGAAACCGGGATAGAGGTAATCCAGGCAACCCTACGCCGCACGATGCGGGAACGGGACAGCGCCCTGGAAACACGCGATGCGCTAACTGCTGAACTTGAAGGGGCCACCGGTTCAGGCCGGACAGAAGCCGGGCGCGCCGAAGACACCGCCCAGACGCTTGATTTTCTTTCGGATGCGCTGGTCACCACAGCAATGGAACGGGATCGTATTGCCGGAATTGCGAACGGGCATGCCGCAACAATCGAAGATATGATCCACGAAGCGCGGCTTCGTGAGGAACGCAACGACCGCATTTTTCAACAGCTCGAAGATGCTGTTGCCGTTTCCCTGTCGCCATTGGATGAAATGTTCCGCAGTGCCGGGCATGAACCGGAACAGTTGATTGAAACCGTCAGGCAGGGCTATTCGGGCCAGGGTGGCCCGCTAACCCCGTTGATCTTGTCGACACGTGGCGAGGAACCGGATGCAGATTCCCTGCGTGCCAATGCAATCCTGTCAGAAATGGACAGGGTAAACCTATACCGGATTGCGGCACAAAAAATGCCTTTCTCGCTGCCGGTTCTTTCCAGCTTCCGGTATACCTCCGGCTTTGGGCCACGCTGGGGCAGAATGCACAATGGCACAGATTTTGCGGGCGACAGTGGCACCCCGATTCATTCAACCGCGGATGGGGTCGTGATCCACGCGGGCTGGCTGTCGGGTTATGGTCGCCTGGTTAAGATTCAACATGATTTCGGCATCGAAACCCGCTACGCGCATATGTCGAGAATCCGCGTTGAGGTGGGACAAAGGGTCTCGCGCGGGGACCGGATCGGTGATATGGGCAACTCTGGCCGTTCGACCGGAACTCATCTACACTATGAAATTCGGGTGGGCGGCACCCCGGTAAACCCCATGAACTATATCAGGGCAGCACAAGATGTTTTCTAAAAGCAAGATCCATGAACCTGGCCCCAAACAGGACGCCAATACAGAAAAACCCAATGCCGCAGACAAACAGCCTGCCCCGGCAAAGGCACCTGAGGTTCCCGCCACCCCCAAGGCAAAGCCGCCGGCGTCAATCCTGTCGTCGGACCTGCATGTCACTGGCAACCTCAAAACCTCGGGCGATATCCAGATTGAAGGGCAGATCGAAGGTGATATTCGTGCCCATCTATTGACCGTTGGTGAAGGGGCCACTGTCAAAGGCGAGGTCGTGGCCGACGACGTTGTTGTCAATGGCCGTGTCGTGGGCCGCGTGCGCGGTCTGAAGGTGCGCCTGACCTCAACCGCACGGGTGGAGGGCGATATCATCCATAAGACGATCGCCATCGAAAGCGGCGCCCATTTCGAAGGGTCCGTTCAGCGTCAGGACGATCCATTGAATACGGGTGCGGCAAAACCGACCGTTGCCCAAACAAAGGCGTCCGCCTGATAGCCACTCAGGAAAAGCGTCCAATCAGCATCAGGCGTAGGGTCATACCTTGCGCCTTTTCTGTTGGGGGAGCCTGATGCGGCTGGTCGCCTGGAACTGCGCCATGGCACTGCATCGCAAATGGGATGCCCTGATGGCACTGAGACCCGATATCGCCGTGGTGCCGGAATGCGCTTGCCCCGAGGTTCTGACCGCGCGCGGTGTTGATGGGCTGACACCGCGGAATATGTTTTGGATGGGACGCAACCCGAACAAGGGGCTTGGAGTCTTTGCCTTCAATGGCTTCACACTCAGTGCGGTTGAGCCGTTTTTTCCCACCCTGTGTTTCATCCTGCCCATTGAGGTCAGAGGCCCGCCCCGGTTCCATCTGCTCGCAACATGGGCCCAGAATGCAAGCGCCGGGATGAGCCGCAAGCATCAGCTCGGCCCGCTACGCCGGGCGTTGACGAAATACCGGGATTTTCTGCATGCCGCACCTGCCTTTGTTGCCGGTGACCTCAATAACAACATCTTCTGGGATCGACCAGGCTGGCGGATCAACCACGCAAAAGCCGTGGACCAGATGGCGGCATTGGGCCTGACGAGTGCCTATCATCACGTCATGGGCGAAGCTCAGGGCGCTGAAACCATCCCGACCCACTACTGGCGCGACCGCACCAAGGACGGGCCGACCTACCACATAGACTATATCTTCATGCCGAATGTTCTGACGCCGCGCATAAGGGAGTTCGAGGTCGGCACATTCGAGGATTGGACCGGCAAACGCTTGTCTGACCACGTACCGCTGATGCTGGAACTCGCGATTTAGGCTTCACCTCGGGGTATCAGAGTTGCCCGGTACATGTGCCAGCTCGCATGGCCCAGAACAGGCAATACAACGACAAGTCCCAAAAACAGCGGAATTAGCGCCAGAACGCTCATCACCGCGATGATAACGGCCCAAAGCAGCATCACGGCGAAGTTTTCGCGCACCGCTCTCAGACTCAGCAGCATCGCACTGACAAAATCAACCTCACGGTCAAGCAGTAGCGGCAGGTTCACAACCGTCAGCGAAAACAGCAGAAAGGCCAATGCCGCCCCCACCCCAAGTTCAACGGCTATCATCGTTACCCCGTTGGCGGACAGAAAAACTTCGTAGCTGTCAAAGACATTGCGCATCGGTGCAAGCCCCATGAACAACGCAAAAATCATATGCGCCAAAAACGTCCAGAACAGAAAGTAGATAACGATGATGGCGCCCATCCAGGGAATTTCCCGCCCGCGCTCGCGCCAGACCACCCCCAGTACCGCCTGCCAGTTCAGTGGCGCGCCCGCCTCCATCCGACGGCTGACCTCATAGAGTCCGACGGCGGCGAATGGCGCATAAAGCGGAAAACCAAGTGATGTCGCCAGAACCCAGGTCACATGCCCTGCCCCAAGCCAGAGCATCAAAAACCCGCCCAGCACATATACCGCGCTAAAAAACAGCCCAAAGAGCGGGGCAGCGCGAAAATCCTTAAACCCGAGGCTGAGACAGTTCCAAACATCCCGAAAACGCAACCTGCAGATGTCCGGCAGCGGTGTTGGCGATGACGCCTCGCTCATGCTGATCCTCCCGTTTTGTCAAGCAGGCAGAATTGGCATGGTTCTGTCAAGTAATGCGCGGGCTTAATCTTCACCCTGCGCTTCGGCGCGACTCATTCCCGCTACATCCATCGCAAGTGTTGCCGCCATGAAGCCGTCAAGGTCGCCGTCAAGCACCCCCTTGGTGTCAGAGGTCTCATGGTTCGTGCGCAGGTCTTTGACCATCTGGTAGGGCTGCAACACATAGGACCGGATCTGATTGCCCCAGCCGGCGTCACCCTTGGCCTCATGCGCCTCGTTGATTGCCGCGTTACGCTTGTCGAGTTCGAGTTGATAGAGCCGCGATTTCAACGCCTTCATGGCGATATCACGGTTCTGGTGCTGCGACTTTTCCGACGATGTCACGACAATCCCCGTCGGATTGTGAGTGATCCGAACGGCGGAGTCCGTAGTGTTCACGTGCTGCCCGCCCGCACCGGATGAACGGTAAGTATCAATGCGGATATCCGCCGGGTTCACGTCGATTTCAATATTGTCGTCCACCACCGGGTAGACCCAGACAGAACTGAACGACGTGTGCCGCTTTGCCGCCGAGTCATAAGGCGAAATCCGCACCAGACGATGCACGCCCGATTCAGATTTCAGCCAGCCATAGGCGTTCACACCACTGATCTTGTAAGTTGCAGATTTGATCCCGGCCTCATCGCCTGCACTTTCGGATTGCAGTTCCACCTTATAGCCGCGTTTTTCCGCCCAGCGGACATACATACGCGCCAGCATCGACGCCCAGTCGCAGCTTTCCGTGCCCCCGGCTCCTGCGTTGATTTCAAGGAAGGTGTCATTGCCGTCAGCCTCGCCGTCAAGCAGGGCCTCGAGTTCCTTTTCAGCCGCTCTTTCAACAAGCTTCTTCAGCGCCACCTCGGCCTCTGCGACAACTTCCGCATCGTCTTCCATTTCGCCGAGCTCGATCAGTTCGACATTGTCGGTCATGTCCTGTTCAAGCTTGCCCGCCGTTTCCATCGCATCAACAAGCATCTGGCGTTCGCGCATCAATTTTTGCGCCTTGGCCGGGTCATTCCAGAGGTCCGGATCCTCCACCCGCGCGTTGAATTCTTCGAGCCGATGCGGCGCGGTTTCCCAATCCATCCGCTGTTTCAACAGCGCGATGGATTTTTCAATCGCCTCTACCCAGTTTTGTGCTTCTGCGCGCATGTCCGCCCTGCCCTTTGATCTCAGGTCGTGGTGATACCTTGAGGCCCAAGGTCAGTAAAGGCCGTCAGACGTCAACGACAGCGAATTTGCGCGTTCGCCGATGACCGCCGTATCCCCGGTCGAGGTGGTCACTGTTGTTGTGCCCTCGCCGACGTTGTTTTCCGGAGCGAACAGCGGAAGGTTCGCGCCCATGGCAAAACCGCCGTCGATCAGCGCCCCCATGCCAAAGATTGGCTCCTCCCCATCGCGGAAATATTCTGCAACCACATGCGGACCACTTGCTGCATTATCGAGCCGGGCGCCGGAATAACGATCAATCTTGATGAAGTGACCGCCTTCTGGGACTTCGAAAGGGCCGCCCCCGTACTTTTCGGTCGCTTCAACCATGAATCGTTGAAACACAGGGGCACAAAGCGTCCCGCCAAAGGCACTGGGTCCAAGCGGCCGGGGGCGATCATAACCTATGTAGCACCCGGCAACGATGTTGGAGGTAAAGCCAATGAACCAGACATCCTTGGCCTCATTGGTGGTGCCGGTTTTCCCGGCGGTCGGCACCCCAAGGTTGACCCGACCGGATGCAGTGCCGCGTTCCACAACGCCACGCATCATCGAGGTCAGCTGATAGGCCGTGATGGCATTCATCACCCGCTCACGGTTGGATGTGATACGCGGCCCATAGCCGGGCTGCAGCACCTCTTCTCCGCAATCCTCACAAACCCTTTGGTCATGACGATAGACAGTTTGCCCCCATCGGTCCTGAACCCGGTCCACCAGGGTTGGCTCTATACGTTCCCCCCCATTGGCAAACATCGCATAGGCCGAAACCATCTGGTAGAGCGTGGTTTCCTCCGACCCCAGCGCGTTCGCCAGAAACCGACCCATGTTATCATAGACGCCAAAATGTTCCGCATATTGCGCCACGACATCCATGCCGATCTCCTGGGCAAGGCGGACCGTCATCAGGTTCCGGGATTGTTCAATTCCCGTGCGCAACGGCGTCGGACCATAAAACTGGTGGCTCGCGTTCTGGGGGCGCCAGACACCAGCGCCGGTGTCGACCTCAATCGGGGCATCAACGATAATTGTGGCGGGGGTAAAACCGCTGTCGAGCGCCGCCGCGTAGACAAAAGGCTTAAAGCTTGATCCGGGCTGCCGCCGCGCCTGCGTTGCGCGGTTGAAAACGGAATCCTGATAGCTGAAACCACCCTGCATGGCGATCACGCGGCCGGTGTTCACGTCCATCGCAACAAAGCCACCCTGCACCTCCGGCACCTGGCGCAGCGTCCAGCGGATGAAGGATCCATCGCTGTCTTTGGTCATCTGGCGCACATGGACAACATCGCCAACCGAAAGCAGATCACCGGCTTTGCGGGCGGTGCGGCCAAGTTCGCCACTGTCCAGCAGGGGGCGCGCCCAAGTCACATCTTCGGGCGGAATCCAATGGCCGTCTTCGTCATCCTCGACTCCTTCGATACCGATCCGGGCGTGGGTATCGCCAACCTCCAGAACCACAGCAGCATGCCAGCCCGCGATGTCACGGGCGACATCTGCGCCGGCCAGGGCGTCGCGCCAACTGTCCGCACCAAGCTGATCTTCGGCAAGGGTGACGCCCGTGCCGCGCCAGACGCCGCGTGCCCGGTCATATTCCTCAAGCGACTGACGCAGGCTTGCGGCCGCTGTCGGCTGAAGCTCCGGATCAACGGTGGCGCGGATTGTGTAGCCGGCGGTAAAGAACTCTTCCTCACCAAAATCCTCTGAAAGCTGACGGCGGATTTCTTCGGTGAAATAATCACGCGGCGGCAGGGCCTGACGAAAGGCCGGGTAATCACCATTCTGCACCGTCCGCAGAGGTGAATTGATTTCCCGCTCATAAATGACCTGGTCGATATATCCGTTTTCAAGCATCTCCTTCAAAACAAAGTTCCGCCGCTCTACGGCGCGCTCGACCTGAAGGACAGGGTGGTAGTTGTAGGGTGCCTTTGGCAGCGCGGCCAGATAGGCCGCTTCCCCTGCGGTCAACTCACTCAGGGTCTTGTTGAAATAGGTTTGTGCCGCTGCGGTGGCACCGAAGGAACGAAAACCAAGATCAATCTCATTGAGGTAGATCTCCAGCACCTTGTCGCGCCCAAGCGTGCCGATCAGCCTTGATGCCAAGATGATTTCCGAGATTTTGCGTTCGATCTGCCGCTCACCGCCAAGGAACATATTCTTTGCCACCTGCTGCGGAATAGTGGACGCCCCGCGCACGCTTTGGCCACGGGACTGGACGGCCTCATAGATTGCCGCCGCAATACCACGCGGATCGTAACCCTGGTGGGTGTAAAAATTCTTGTCCTCGGCGCTGATAAACGCATGTTTCACCAGGTCGGGGATTTCCTCAATCGGGGTGAACAGGCGGCGTTCGGTGGCAAATTCATCAATGATCCGCCCTTCACTCGAATAAATGCGCGATATGGTCGGCGGCGTGTAATTCACCAGTTGTTCATGATCCGGAAGGTTGCGCCCAAAAATCACAAACACAGCCGCCAGCCCGAGCAATGCAACGATCGCACCGGTGGCAACAAAACTGAATAACCCGCTAAGGATCGATATGATGGGGCGTAACAACGGTTTACTCCTGACAGGAACTGCGCCCTATATAGGTCGGCATTATAAGGGCGTCAAAAGTTACGGCCAAAGTTTGCTTAGTTATGACGTAGCGGACGCCGCGCTTCTTGGTCAGCGCCGCAGAAGTTGCGCTTCGGCGGCATCCTGAACCACCCACAACTGCAGACCAGCACGGATCGAGGCAACAGTTGCCGCGCGCCAGGTTTCATCCTGTAGGTTGTTCCTGTCACGCGTGCTCGATAAAAAGCCCAGTTCAATCAGAACAGATGGGATGTCAGGTGCCTTCAGCACCGAAAATCCGGCTCTTTGATGGGGGCGTTTGTGCATCTGTCCGCCGGCCTCCTGAATTGCGGTGACTAGCTGTTCGGCCAGTCGTTCGCTACGTGGTGCAGTTTCAAGCCGGGCCAGGTCCATCAGAACCCCTGCGACGACATCATCATGATTGTTCAGATCCACACCGGCAAGCAGGTCACTCCGGTCGTGCCGTGCCGCAAGTCCGGCTGCCGCCGCATCGGATGCCTCTTCTGACAATGTGTAGATGGTTGCGCCATGTGCCTCCCCTTCGGCGAGCGCATCCGCGTGTAGCGACAAAAACACTTGGGCAAGCCTTTGACGCGTTAAATCTCATCTCCGCAGACCAGGCACCGGTGATCGATAAGGCG
>CAYTUW010000143.1:0-7548 GCA_964441435.1 uncultured Rhodobacterales bacterium | reverse complement strand
ATCACCTCTGCGCCAGCCTGTTCGAGATCGCGGCCATCGCCCGTGGCGGCGTAGCCAAGGCACCGGACACCCGCATTCCGGGCCGCCAGACAGCCAGCGGCGCTGTCATCAATCATCACGGCGGCGTTTGGGGCTACGCCAAAATCCCCGAGCGCCGCAAGCAACATGGCCGGATCCGGTTTGGGCAGGTAGTCATAGGCGGAATAAATGCGGCCTTCGAAACGCTCAAACAACCCGTCGGCCCCCAGCGAAATTTCCATCTTTGCCATCGGCCCGTTGGAGACGACACAACTGGCGATCCCCGCGGTATCCAACTGGTCAATAAGGTCCGTCACCCCTGCGATAACCGGAACACCCCGGCGCAGCCGAGCAAACATTTCTGCATAAATTTCGTCCAGCCAGTTTTTGGGGAGCGTCCCTCCGCGCCGCTGGGATTCCGCCATTACAGAACGCATCGTCCCGCCGACAAACAGCGCCTGACACTCCGCAGCCGAGATAGCCAAGCCATGCCGTGTAAGGTTTGCGGCGATGACCTCATTGGTCGCACCTTCACTGTCAACCAGCACGCCGTCACAGTCAAAAATCACCAGTTCCGGGCGCATCAGGCGGCCCTTAGGATGTGGATATGCGTATCCCCATACCGCCGCCGGTCCAGTTCCTGCCAGCCCTCTGGTGGTGTGACGGCAGTGTTTTCTTCCCAGACCGCCAAGGCCCCTTCGGCGATCCAGCCGCCCCGGATTGCCATGGCAAGCGCCTTTTCCCCCAGCGCCTGACCATAAGGCGGGTCAAGAAAGATCAGCTCAAAAGGGGATGCGTCATTCGGCGGCAGCTTCAGGGCATTGCGCGTTATCACCCGGCAATCCGCCGCCCGTTGTAACAGCGCGATATTGTCCCGGATCAGCGCCTGTGCCTTGCGGCCGTCATCGACAAATGTGACATGTGCCGCCCCCCGGCTGAGCGCCTCCAGCCCCAACGCGCCGGTGCCTGCAAATAGGTCCAACACCCGCGCACCCGTGACCGGATCGCCAAAGCGCCCGCCCAAAAGCACGTTGAACAGGTTTTCCCGCACGCGATCGGTGGTTGGCCGCAGGTGGGCTGCGATATCGCCTTTGCCTACGCTGGCCAGACGCAGGCCCCGGTGCTGCCCGCCAATGATCCTCATGCGCGGAGCAGTGGTTTCAGGTCAGCCGTCGCATCGGCAATCACCGCAGGATCGGGGCTTTTGCCCGCTTCGATCAGCCGTTTGCCGACCATATAGGCGCGCGGGTCATTCATTGCATCCACCGCCAGCAGTTCCGCGCCGCGATAGTACCAATGGGACCGCGCGCCATCGCCATTGCGCACCACCACATGGTCATAGCCCGTGTTCAATCCGGCGATTTGCAGCTTGATGTCATACTGATCCGACCAGAACCATGGCTTTGCCTGATAGCCCTCCTCTGCGCCGAGCATGTTACGCGCCACAAGTTCCGCCTGATCTATGGCGTTTGGCACGCTTTCCAGCCGGATTCGGCTGCCCCGATAGGGAAAGGAGGCACAATCCCCCGCCGCCCAGATCGACGGGTCCGATGTGCGCCCCTGCGCATCCGTCCGGATGCCGTTGTCGAGCCGCAGACCGGCCCCCTCTGCCAGCGCGGTGTTGGGCATGATGCCGACACCAACAATGACGAAATCCACCACGAGGTCGGTGCCATCGCCGAGGGTCGCGCTTTCAACGCGCCCCGCGCCGTTCAGACAGGTCAATCCGCACCCTTCGCGGATCTCAACCCCCTGTGCCAGATGCAGTGCGCGGAAATAATCCGACGTCTGGGCGGCGGCGACCCGTTGCAGGATCCGGTCGGCCATTTCGATCAGCGTGACCTTCAGGCCCAGCTTGGCGGCGACCGCTGCGGCCTCAAGCCCGATGTAGCCGCCGCCGACGATCAGCACCCGCCGACCCGGCTGAAACTCTGCCCGCATGGCGTCAACATCCGCCAGCGCGCGCACCGGATAGACACCATCAAGCGCCCCGCCAATCGCCGCAGGCAGCAGGCGCGGGGTCGATCCCGTGGTCAGCGCGAGCTGATCATAGGGCAACCGTTCATCCCCGAGGGTGATGGTTTTTGCTTTTCGGTCAATCGCCGTGACATGCGCGCCGGTTCTGAGTGTGATCCCCTGATCGGCGTAGAAAGCTTCGGGCCGCAGAAACAGGCGTTCCTGTTCCATCTCACCCAGCAGATAGGCCTTTGACAGCGGCGGGCGCTGGTAGGGGGGCACCGGTTCCGCGCCAATCAGCGTGAGCGCGCCGCCAAACCCTTCGCTGCGCAGCTTTGCCACCAGTGAGGCCCCCGCCTGCCCGGCGCCGATTACGACGATATGCTTCATCTTGTTGCCTTTCCGCTGGCGCTCTTCCCGGCGCGGCTTATAGTCCGCCTGGACGAAACTACATTCTCCCGAAAGGAAGCGCGATGACAATTTCAACTGGTGACAGGATACCTGCGGCAGAACTGATGCAACTCGGTGAAAACGGCCCGGAAAATGTGGACCTGAATGCAAAGCTTGCAGGGCGCAAGGTTGTCATTTTTGGCCTTCCGGGTGCCTATACTGGCACCTGCACCTCGGCCCATGTGCCAAGCTTTATGCGGACCAAAGGGGATTTTGACACCAAAGGTGTCGATGAAATCATCTGCGTTTCTGTGAATGATGCCTTTGTGATGAAAGCCTGGGGTGAGGCAACCGGTGCAACTGCGGCCGGGCTGACCATGCTTGCCGATGCAACGGGTGCCTTCACCAAATCCATCGGGATGGACTTTGACGCGCCACCTGTCGGGTTCTTTGGGCGGTCCAAACGCTATGCGATGCTTGTCGAGGATGGCGCAGTCACGATCCTTCACCTCGAAGAAAGCCCCGGCGTCTGCGAAACCTCTGCCGGGGAAGGGCTGCTGGCGGTGATGTAACACTCTTCAATCCCTGTCCGGGCTTTCATCGTGAAGAAGGCCCGGACAGCCGGGGCTGATGAACGTCAGGCGGCCAGCGCATCCATCTTTTTGGCCAGTTTGGCGTCGAGTTCCGTCAGCCCATCCGCGTCATGGGTGGTCAGCGTCACCTCCACCCGGTTCCAGACATTGGACCATTCCGGGTGGTGTTTGTATTTCTCCGCCCAGATCGCCACTCGGGTCATAAAGCCGAAGGCTTCAATGAAATTCTTGAACTCATAAGTCTTTGAAATCGCGTCACGTCCCGCGTCATGCGTCCATCCCGCTGCCGTCAGTTCTGCGCGGTCCGCGTCACTCAAATTCGACATTGTCATCCACCTTTCTGAAGGGGCCATAGCTTGTCAGCACCTCTATCTCATGATCGACGGCGCGGCGTTCGGCAACCAGATACTCCTCTATCGCCTTGCGAAATCCCGGATCCGCAACCCAGTGGAGCGAATGAACAGGGGTTGGCAGGTAACCGCGCGCAATTTTATGGTTGCCCTGCGCCCCGGCCTCGACCCGCGAAAGCCCCGCTTCAATCGCAAAATCCAACGCCTGATAATAGCAGACCTCAAAATGCAGCGCCGGGTGATGTTCGATACAGCCCCAGTACCGCCCGAATAGCGCATCACGCCCGATCATATTCATCGCCCCGGCGATCCAGAAGCCATCACGTTCCGCCATGACCAGCAGGATGTCATCGCGCAGCACGTCATGGGCAATGTCAAAGAACGCCCGGGTCAGATAGGGCGTGCCCCATTTCCGCGCGCCGGTGTCCTGGTAAAACTGCCAGAACGCATCCCAGTGTTCGGGTTCGATCGCGTCTCCTGTCAGCCGATGGATTGTGCCGCCAAACCGCTGTGCTTCTGCGCGCTCCTTGCGGATATTCTTGCGCTTGCGCGATGACAGGGCGGCAAGGAAAGCATCGAAATCCGCGTATTCGTCGTTGAGCCAGTGGTATTGCTGCCCGATGCGATGCATCAGCCCCATTTCACGCCCGGCGAGGGCTTCGGCCTCTGTGCAGAAGGTGATATGGAGCGAACTGACCTCGTTATTCGCCGCCAGTTGAACGGCCCCTTGCGCCAAAGCGCCCTGTCCGGTCGCCTCCCATCCCGGGCGGGTCAGGAAACGCCGCCCGGTCGCAGGTGTGAACGGCACCGCGATTTGCAGCTTCGGATAATAGGCCCCGCCCGCGCTTTCATAGGCATGTGCCCAGTTGTGATCGAAGATATATTCGCCCTGGCTATGGCTTTTTGCATAGAGCGGCGCAACAGCGACCACATCGGCATCTGCCCGCGCCACCAGATAACGCGGTGCCCAGCCGGTACCCGCTCCAACGGATCCGCTTTGTTCCAGCGCCAGCAGGAACCGATGGGTAGTGAAAGGGTCACGGGGGGGGCTGCCGTCGGCGGTCTCAGGGCAGGCGCAAGCATCCCATTCCGCCGGGGACACCCCGGAAAGGCTTGTCAGAACGGAAACTTCGATGCTGTCAGAATTCATGCGCGCCTTGCCATGGTCAGAGAATTGGCGCACGCGCGCAAAGTTTCAACCGGGAACTGCGGCTTTGTAGCCTTCAAAGGTGATATTATCAGCCAATTTGCGGGCTTCGGCCTCTTCGGCCTGGCTGCGTATGGTCCAGCACAGGATTGGAACACCCAGAGCTTTCAGCGCCTGAACGCGCGGGCGGCTCAGATCACTGGCCTGGTGGGAAATGAAAGAGGCGCCCACCCGGTCGAAATCGGGAATGTCCCGCAGGTCTTTGCGGCGCGCTTCGGGAATCATCTGGGTATCGTGATCTGCCCAGGCTTCGGTTGTCAGGCCGCGCGGAATTTTCGGGGCGGCCGCAGCCAGCGCCGCAACAGAATGCGGATTGAACGACATCAGCGCCACCGGGCCGCGATAGGTGCCCAGTTCCGCCGCCACCGCGCGTTCCAGCACCCCGACATCCGGCCCCATCGCGCCATCCTGATCCTTGATCTCGATCAGCAGGGGCACCCGTCCGGCCACCAGATCAAGCACCTTTCGGAGCGATGGTACCGGTTCGTCATTGCCGAGCAGGCCCAGGGTTTCCACCTCTGCGCGGGTTTTCTGCCGGATCGGGCCGCGATGCCCTGTCAGCCGTTCCATATCATAGTCATGAAAGACCATTGCCGCCCCGTCACGGGTCAGCTGGATATCCATCTCTATCCCATAGCCCGCAGCAATCGCCGCCTCAAAAGCGGCACAGGAATTTTCCGGGATGCCACGTCTGAGGTCATGAAGGCCCCGGTGCGCGATCGGGGCCTTCAAAAAGGCCTGAGGCAGGGTCATTTGATCTGGAAGATTCCCTCGATCTCTACCGCGACGCCGAGCGGCAGGGCTGCGGCGCTGACGGCGGATCGCGCGTGGCGGCCAGCATCCCCCAGGATTTCGACCAGGAAATCGGAGGCCCCGTTGACGACCAGTGGCTGATTGGTGAAATCCGCGGTGGAATTCACGAAACCTGTCAGCTTCACGACCCGGACAAGCCTGTTAAGATCACCACCACAGGCGTTGCGCAGCTGTGCCAGAAGGTTGATGGCGCAGCGCCGTGCCGCCGCCGCACCGGCATCGACGTCCAAATCATCACCAAGCTTGCCCAGGATAAGGTTTCCCGCTTCATCGGTGGAAATCTGGCCGGATATGTAAACGATATCGTCCACCTGAACGAAAGGAACGTAATTCGCCGCCGGGGCGGGGGCGTCGGGCAGAGTGATTCCGCGTTCTGTAAGGCGGGCTTCGATGTGTCCGGTCATATCGTTTTCTCCTGATTTCGTTGCGGCGAAACTAGCCGGGAATTTCCGGTTGTAAAACGGAAAAGCAAACTCATCGAAATGGAAACAGATATTGTTTTGCCATTGTGTTCTGTATCGGATCAGACACAATATGTTATATCCCTGCCCTGTCTGTTGGACATTTGCCATGTTTTCCTGTTATCCGCGCAGGCCGGGCCAGGGGGAACTGCGCCCGTATTGTGAAAGGTAAGACTTGTGTGGCGAATTTTGGTTTTACTGGCGTTTCTGGGCGGTGCGGGCTGTGGCGGTCCGCAGGCTGCAAGCGGGGTGAACGATCCCTTTGAGGCCGACAACCGCGCAACCCATCGTGCCAACCTCGCGCTTGATCGTGCGTTGCTTCGCCCGGCGTCAAACGCCTATGGCACCGGGGTGCCGCAGCCGGTTCGTAAAGGGGTGGGGAACTTTGCCTCAAACCTTGGTCTTCCGGGCAAGGTTGTGAACAGCCTTCTTCAGCTTGATATCGAAGGGGCACTGCAAAACACCTTCCGCTTCGCAATCAATACCACTGTTGGACTCGGCGGGGTGCTTGATCCGGCCGGGGAAATCGGGCTTGAAGAAAACCAGACGGATTTTGGTGAAACACTGTATAAATGGGGCGTTGGCGAAGGCCGCTATATCGAACTACCCGTGATTGGCCCCTCCACGGAACGGCATGCGCTGGGCCGGGCCGTTGATCTGTTCACCAACCCGTTAAGCTATGTGATCAACGACGATGCGGCAGTCTGGGTCAGCCCGGTTGCGCAATCTCTGGCACGGGTTGGCGACAGGTATGAGTATTCCGCTACGGTGGATGCGATACTATATGATAGCGAAGACAGCTATTCTGCGGCGCGACAGCTATACCTCGACAATCGTCGTTATCAGCTTGGCGTCGAAGTAACCGAAGATGAGGTCGATGAAATTGATGCGTTGTTTGAGGAACTCTATGGCGAATAAACTGCACCGCCGCGCCGTTCTTGGTGGCTTCGTTGCGGCGGCGGCCTTACTGCCGCTTCGGGCGCTGGCGCTGAATGCGGATCAGGCGCGCGCCCTTGTTGACCGGATCGTCGCGGACATCAATCGTGTCATCAATTCCGGCGCGTCCGAGCGCCGGATGCTGGGCCAGTTTCAACAGATATTCCAGAGCTATGCCAATACCACCGTGATTGCCTTTCGGGTGCTTGGTGCGGATGCACGTCGCGCCTCTGATCGTCAGAAACGCGATTTTGTCGAAGCGTTTGAAGGCTATATTTCCCGCAAATACGGACGCAGGTTCAGGGAATTTGTCGGCGGGCAGGTGATTGTGGAACGCGCCCATCCGGTCAAAAGCTGGTTCGAAGTTCAGACCGCCGTGCATTTGCAGGGGCAGGATCCGTTTCGCGTCGATTTTCTGATCCGCGAAGCAGGCGGGCAAAGCCTGTTTTTCGACATGCTGATCGAAGGCATCAGCCTGACACGTGTGGAACGGGAAGAAATAGGTTCGATGCTCGACAGCCGCGGCGGCGATCTGGATCGTTTGATCGCCGATCTCAGGAATGCAGGTTAGGCGCGAGATACTGGCGCTGGCGCTCTCTGTGCCGACCCTCGTCGGCGCAGGCGAATTTGATGGTATCTATCGTCAGACCAGCACTTCTGATTGCTCTGCCGTAGGGGAACAGGGTGGGGCGCTTCAGATCAGGGACGGCAGGTTTATTGGCGTTGACAGCACGTGCCGCATGCTCCACCCGGTTAATGTGCGGGATATGAATGCCAAGCTTTTTGACATGGAATGCGCGCGCAATCCTGCCCCCGACCCATCT
>CAYTUW010000142.1:0-7713 GCA_964441435.1 uncultured Rhodobacterales bacterium | reverse complement strand
GGCCAGTAGTAGTTCTTGGCTACCTGATAGAAGCCAAGCGCGCTGTCTGTCCACGGCCCGATGAATTCGCCCGCATCAAGCGCGCCGGTCTGAAGCGCCTGAAACATATCGCGCCCGCCCATTGCCTGCACCGCCATGCCGATCTTGGCACACATTTCGGACGCAAGCCCCGTGGTGCGGAACTTCATACCCTTCAGATCCTCGACAGAGTTGATTTCATCGCGGAACCAGCCCTGCCATTGCGGTCCGGAGTTGCCGCAAAGGAAGGGTTTCAGCCCGAAGCGGCCATAGATTTCATCATAAAGCGCCTGACCGCCGCCATGGGCCAGCCAGCCGAATTGTTCGTCAGCGCGCAGGCCAAATGGCTGCGAACCAAACAGCAGAATGCCGCGCGACTTGCTGCCCCAATAGGCGGGAACGGCGTGGTAGATTTCAGCCGTACCTTCGCTGACCGCATCAAAGACCCCGCGGCCCGGCACAAGTTCGCCAGCCGCAAAAAGCTGCACCTCGATCCGACCGCCCGACAGCGTGGTGATCCGATCGGCAAGCATCTGTGCGGCCACACCCGGCCCCGGCAGGTTCTTGGGCCAGGCCGTAACCATTTTCCATTGGCGAATGTCCTGCGCGATTGCGGGGGCCGCAAGGCTTGATGCGGCGGCACCGACCGCACCTGCGGCCAGAAAATTTCTGCGTTTCATGTGATCTCTCCTCCCTTGGGTTGTTCCGGAGCAGCCCCGCGCCGGGCAAAGTTGTTGGTCGTCTAACGAATAATAAGTATGCACATAATGATTCTGTCAACACGTGGCCGCATCACCCGCGCGCTGGAAACATCATGACCTGGGCCTTCATTGGCGCGCTGTCGGTTCGCTTGAAACCAAAATGCCGGGTTGCCGTTCCTGGTCGACAAATCTACCCTTGGCCTGTCTGATACTGAAGGAAACGCCATGACCGCGCTGCGCACAGATATAGACCCGGATGGGCTGCTGGAATATTCCGTCGTGTTCACCGATCGCTCCCTCAACCACATGAGCCAGACCTTTCAGAAGGTAATGCGCGATATCTCGGGGATGCTTAAATCCGTTTACAATGCCGATGCGGTGGCGCTCGTGCCGGGCGGCGGCACCTACGCAATGGAAGCGGTTGCACGCCAACTCGCAACAGATCGGCGGGCGATGGTCATTCGCAACGGTTTCTTCAGTTATCGGTGGAGCCAGATTTTTGAAGCGTCTTCCATGGTGTCTCAGGAAACTGTTCTGAAGGCGCGCCGTGCCGGCAACGCAAATGATGCGGGCTTCGCCCCGGTGCCGGTAGAAGAAGTAATCGCAAGGATCAAGCAGGAACGCCCCGATATTCTGTTTGCACCACACGTCGAAACGGCATCGGGCATCATATTGCCTGACAGCTATATCGAAGCAGTTGCAGAAGCGATGCATGCACATGACGGGCTTTTTGTGCTCGACTGTATCGCGTCAGGCTGCGCCTGGGTTGATATGAAGGCGCGCGATGTGGACGTTCTGATTTCGGCCCCGCAAAAGGGCTGGTCGGCCTCACCATCTGCTGGGTTGGTCATGATGAATGAACGGGCGGTTGACCGGGTCAAGCTCAGCCAGTCGACAAGTTTCGCCTGTGATCTGGGCAAATGGTTGGCGATTATGGAAGCCTATGAAGGCGGCGCTCATGCCTATCATGCCACGATGCCGACGGATGCGCTGCGCGCCTTTCGGGATACGATGGTTGAAACCAGGGAGTATGGTTTTGATCGCCTGTGCAAGGCGCAATGGGATCAGGGAAACCGCGCCCGCGCGCTGCTTGCAGAACGCGGCATCAAATCGGTTGCAGCCGAAGGGTTCGGCGCGCCGGGCGTTGTGGTGAGCTACACAAATGAGGACGCGGTGCGGACGGGTAAGGCCTTTGCCGCGCTTGGCGTTCAGATTGCCGCTGGTGTGCCGCTGATGGTCGGGGAAGGCGATGATTTCAGCACCTTCCGTCTGGGGCTGTTCGGGCTTGATAAGCTGTATGATGTGGATGCTTCGATTGCCCGACTGACTGCTGCGCTTGATCAGGTGTTCGGATAGGTCTGGGGCGGCGGGGCCGTGCACTTTTTCATATCCCCACTCCGGCTTTCATCAGGGCCCGTCTGACCGGCGTCATCGCGTAAAGCGTTTCAAGCACGCGGGCGCGGGCATCGCGGATGGCAGGGGTGCCCATCATCGACGATCTGTTCAGCATCCCGATACCGGCAACCCGCAGGCGCAGTTCGGGCAGGCGCCTTTGATTATAGGCCGTTAGCATATCCTTGCTGCCCAGCGGGTGCTGCCCGCTGAGGTCGATCAGCAGATTGATGTCGCCAAGGCTCATGTTTAGTCCCTGAGCACCAATCGGCGGCACGACATGGGCGGCTTCCGCAATCAGGGCGGTGCGTTCGCCAGATAGCCGATCCGCGATCTGGCTGATCATCGGCCAGGAGCCGACCTCTGACGCCAGCGTCAATTCCCCAAGGCATCCACAGGACCGGAGGTTGATTTCCGCCTCGAAGTCCGGTCGTGGCAAGCTGCATAGGCGCTGGGCTTCGGCGCTGCGTTCCATCCAAACAACAGCGGAGGCATGTTTGCCGTCAACCCCAGGCAGTGGCACCAGGGTGAAGGGTCCGCCGGACCGATGAATTTCGGTGGACACATTTTTATGGGGTTGCGGGTGCGTCACCGTAAACGTCAGCGCCTGCTGCCCGTAGCGGGTTGTTTTGACGCCAATCCCCAACGCCTCGCGTATTGTACTGCCACGCCCGTCTGCCGCAAGAAGGAGTCCACCCCGCAGCCGCGTCTGGTCAGACAGCGACACCAGAACTTCGGTTTCACGAGTCAGCACGGATCGAACCGCTACACCGCGCAGGAGTGTCACATTAGGAAGCGCGGAAATCCGTGCCACCAGCGCTGCACGGATCAGACGATTTGGCAAATTCCAGCCAAAGGGCTGATCCGATATTTCAGCGGCATCGAAATCCTTCACGATGCGGGCAATACCCGCCTCACCGCCGGCGTCCATAATTCGCATGATCTGCAAGGGGGCGGCCTGCGCGGCGAGCCCCTCCCAGACCCCAGCACGTTCCAAAAGCATCTTTGACGGCTGCATAAATGCCGTGGTCCGGCTGTCGTCAAATTCACGGCTGGGGTCAACGCAGATAACGTGTTTGCCGAGGGTGCCAAAGGCGACAGCGGCCGTCATCCCGGCAATACCCCCACCGGCGATTACAATATCTGGGTTTGGCGCACTCTTTTCCATGACTGCAACCTAATAACCCTGACATGAAAAAAACAGGATCATATCTCCAACTGCGACAGAAAGCTCTTAAGATCAGTCGTGTGATGCCCGATATAAGGGTGGCCTAGCTGGGTGGGGGCGACATGGATTGTGCTCAGCCCCATTTCGAAAGGAACCTTCAGGTTCCGTGCGTCGTCTTCGAACATGGCGGCGGTGCTGCGATGAAATCCATCATGCGCAAACACGGTTTCAAAGGCCGCCTCATCCGGTTTAGGGTGAAAATCTGCATGTTCCACCCCGTAAACGGCATCCATGATGCCGGCCATGCCACGTGCCGTCAGAACATTGGCCGCGTAGGGGGCGGACCCGTTGGTATAGACAATCTTGCGGCCGGGTAGCGCGGCTATGATTGCCGCTAACTCCGGGTCCGGTTCAAGGGAAGAAAAGGCAATATCATGCACATCTGTCAGATAGGGCCCCGGATCAACCCCGTGTTCCCGCATCAGGCCGGCGAGCGTGGTGCCGTATTTCCGCCAATAGTGCTTTCGCAGACGATCAGCTTCGTCCCGGCCCACGTTCAGGACGCGCATGACCCAGGCGGTCATCCGGGTCTCAATCTGATCGAAAAGGCGGGCTTCAGGTGGGTAAAGCGTATTGTCGAGGTCAAAGACCCAGGTTCGGATGTGGTTAAGCGTTTCGCGCGGCATAAGCTAGGTTAGGGCGGCAGAAACGGCGGCGCAATACGGGAAATGCTTGTGCCCGGATGGCCACGCAGCATATGGTCAATCGGGTAAACAGGGGACCGTTATGGCACAGGTGAAACCCGGTCAGGCCGACGCCTATGACCTGCTTCTTGATGCGATTGATGTCGGCGTGTTTCGGCCCGGTAGCCGTCTGGTAGAAAGCGATCTGGCGGATCGATTTGGTATGTCACGAACTCCGGTGCGAGAGGCGTTGCAGCGCCTTGAAACCCAGGGGTTGTTAAGCCGGGATGGCCGCAGCTTGATCGTCGCCTCGCTTGATCATAACCAACTGGCCGAGCTTTATGTTGTGCGGGCCGAGCTCGAAGGGTTGGCGGCGGCGCTGGCGGCCCGGCACGCTGCCCCGGAAGAGGTGCGGGTGCTGCGCGAAATGGTTGAGGAAGACCGTGACCTGATCGGAAACCCGGATGCGCTGGCGCGGGCAAACCGGCGGTTCCACAAGCAGATTCATCTGGCGTCTCACAATCGTTATCTTGTTCAGCAGCTTGATCTTGTCCATCGCTCAATGGCGCTGCTGGCCTCAACGTCTCTGGCGGTCGAAGGGCGCAGCGAAACCGCGCTTGGCGAGCATGAGGCGATCGTTGCCGCGATTGAAAAATCAGACCCCGACACCGCGCGCGATGCCCTGAAGAATCATATTTCCAAAGCCTTTGAAACGCGGCTCAAGTTGGATGCGGCAGATGGTGGGCGGCAGGGGGACTGACGCGGGATGAGCTTTTGCAGGCTGACGGTTCATATATCCCATGCTCTGTCTTGTCCCAGTAAAACGGCGATGTCAGCAGTTCCCACAACCCTTTATAGCTGGCCAGGGCACCGAGCGGAAAATAGATATGGAGCGATGGAACCCAGATACTGAGAAATCGGTGTTTGGCACCGCGCACAGCCAGCAGACCGGTTGCGATGGTTGTCAGTTCTGAAAAGATGAATACCGCACCAAGAGCGAGGAAACCAACCGGTGGCAGGACCGACGAAAGAGGGTGCCATATCCCCATTGGAACCAGCCAGAAGGACCAGAGCAGCGGCAACAGAACAAACTGGCTTAATGTCCCCAGAAAGAGCAGTTGAAATCCAAAGAAACGCCAGGCGCCAAGTTGCCTGAACAGGGTGATCGGGGAACGCATATGAACCGCCCAGGTGATCGCATAGCCCTTAAGCCAACGCGAACGCTGTTTGATCCAGGGGATCAGGCGGCAGTTTGCCTCTTCTTCGGTTACGGTTTCAATCAACTCACTACGATATCCGTGACGCGCCAGACGGATGCCCAGATCGGCGTCCTCGGTCACGTTATGCGCATCCCACTTGCCCAGCTTCTCCAGCGCGTTGCGTCGAAAGAACAGCGTCGTTCCGCCTAGTGGAATGGTCAATCCAAGGCGCAGTAGCCCCGGCAGAACCAATCGGAACCAGGTTGCATATTCGATGGTAAAGCAACGGGATAGCCAGTTGGTCTTGGCGTTATAATAGTCCAGAACGCCCTGCAGGCAGGCCACCTCTGGCCCGCGTCTTGCGAACCGGTTCACAACCCGCTGGATCTGGTCTGGGTCCGGGGCGTCCTCAGCATCGTAGATGCCTATGATCGACCCCTTGCAAAAGTCGAGCGCAAAGTTCATCGCCCTTGGTTTGGTTCTGATACGACCATCGGGCACCGGGATGACGCGAAACCAGGGGGGCAGATCAGCTTCTGCCAATGTGGCAGCGGTGATTTTGTCGTCTGCCTCGGTGACGAGACAGATTTCAAGCAATTCGCGCGGATATCTAAGACGCCTTAGTCGGGCGACAAGATGTGTTGCGATTTCACGCTCATGATAAAGTGGCACCAGGATCGACACGCGTGGCAGCACATGCCCATCCGGGAGCGACTGGTCAGATATCGACTGAGCGTGCTGAAAGTTGTGGGCATGGTTACGTTGGGCGATGCAAGCAGCAAGCTTGAGCAGGGTGGATAGAAAAAGAGTTGCCACCGCCCAGCCACAGAACAGGCTGAAGGTCAGCGCCGGGGAATAGAAGATCAGGCTGCTGATCGCGACCGCGATCGCTGCAAACCAGCGTTTCAGGGCGATAGAATTCCAGTTGCGGCAGCTTTCGGCGGCGGCTACCTGGTATTCGGCCTTTCTGGCATGGTGGCGCAGGTCCAACTGTAGGATTTCCTCTTCGAGGCTACGTTGATCCGTGAGCGCCATATGAAGCGGCCCGAAAGTTGCCGTCAGTTCCGCTTCAACCGCGGCAAAACGCTCGGGGTGCGCTGTCGCCACAACCAACCCGCCTCCGGCATATCGGATGACCGGAATGATTCCGTGTTTCAGGCAGAAATCAACACCAACCTGAGGGATAAGCCGGGGATCCGGTGGATGGATCGCAAAATCAATATAACCTGCGTTCCAGCGCAATTCCTGCGCCTGTCGGAGTGTTCCCTGGCTGACAAACCCTCGGGCAAGCAACACGTTGGCCAGCGATGTGGCTTGCCGGCTGTTGATGGTCAGCGCGTCATCCAGATGTTTCTGCGAAATGGCACCCATACCGATCAGGATATCCCCCAGGCGGCGTGGCGCTTTCGCAGATAGCAAAGCACGATCTACAGCTCTGTGTGACACCCGGTGAGGCGTGCGTTGTCTTGCTGCGTCCAGCATTATTTCCCGCCGTTACTTCTTCCCGTCGGCAAGCATCAGGCGGATTGGTTAATGTTGTGTTAACAGAGGGTTGTGGTCAGCCGGCCATGGCGGCGGTAAATCGGTCAAACAGATACATGCTGTCCATCGGCCCGGGGGAGGCTTCGGGATGATACTGGACCGAATAAATCGGCCTGCCATTAACACGCAGCCCACAGTTTGATCCATCAAACAGGGAAACATGCGTTTCAATCACACCCTGAGGCAGGGATTGACCGTCCACGGCGAAACCATGGTTCATAGAGGTGATTTCGACCTTTCCGGTCTCCAGATCCTTCACCGGGTGGTTCGCGCCGTGATGGCCGTGGTTCATCTTGATTGTTTTGGCCCCAAGCGCCAGCGCCAGCATCTGATGGCCCAGGCAGATACCAAAGATCGGCAGATCGGTTTTTGTCATCACAGTCTGGATCATCGGCACGGCATATTCCCCGGTCGCCGCCGGATCGCCGGGGCCATTGGACAGGAACAGCCCGTCGGGATCATGGGCCAACACGTCCTCTGCGGTAGCTGTGGCGGGCAGCACAGTGACATCACACCCGACAGAGGCAAGGCAGCGCAGGATATTGCGCTTGGCACCGTAGTCGATGGCGACAACCTTATGCTTTGGGGCCTCCTGTCTGGTGTAGCCCTCAGGCCAGGCCCAACGCATTTCGTTCCAGCGGTAACTTTGTGCACAAGTCACCTCTTTGGCGAGGTCGAGCCCTTCTAACCCGCTGAATTCACGTGCTTTGCCAATCAGGGTTTCGATATCGAACTTGCCATCCGGGTCATGCGCAAGAGCGACATGTGGCGCGCCCTGTTGGCGGATCGCGCGGGTCAGGCGGCGAGTATCGATGCCGCCTATTCCGATGCGCCCGCGCGCGGCAAGCCAGCTTGTCAGTTCCGCCTCGGCACGCCAGTTTGACGGCGCTGTGGGGTCCCATTTCACCACCATGCCCGCAGCAACCGGATCAGCGGTTTCATCGTCTTCGGATGTGATGCCTGTATTGCCGATATGCGGGAAGGTGAAGGTGACGATCTAACCCACGTAG
>CAYTUW010000141.1:0-7830 GCA_964441435.1 uncultured Rhodobacterales bacterium | reverse complement strand
GGTGTCACATCTTTTTTGCGGCGCACCTACACCAAGGATCTGACAGGTGTTGATGTCGCGGTCACGGGGGTACCCTTCGATCAGGCCGTGACCAACCGCCCGGGCACGCGGCTTGGCCCGCGCGCGATCAGAGAGGCCTCCACCCTTCAGGCCCCGGATGCACCCTATGGTTGGGACATTGATCCGATGAGCGACATGAATGTTGCCGATTATGGTGATCTTGCCTTTGACTACGCCCATGTTGCGGGGTTTCCGGCGGCGCTGACCAATCACATCCGCACGATCCTAGAGGCCGGGGCGGCCTCGCTGGTGCTGGGTGGGGATCACTACATCAGCTTTCCGATTCTGCGCGCCTATGCGGAAAAATTCGGCCCCCTCAGCCTCATCCAGTTCGATGCCCATTCTGACACATGGGCCGATGATGATATGGATCGGATCGACCACGGCACGATGTTCTACAAGGCGGTGAAAGAGGGGCTGATCGTGCCTGAACGCTCTGTTCAGGTGGGCATTCGCACCCACAACCCCGATACGCTTGGCGTCAATATCATCGACGCGCCAGAGGTTCACGCCAACACATCAGGTGACATTGCCCGCCAGATCAAACGCATCGTGGGGGATCATCCAACCTATCTGACATTTGATATTGACGCCCTTGATCCAGCCTTTGCGCCCGGCACCGGAACCCCGGTCTCAGGCGGGCTCAGCAGTGCGCAGGCCCTTGCCATGCTGCGCGGCCTGAAAGGCATCAACCTGGTCGGCATGGATGTGGTGGAAGTGTCGCCGCCCTTTGACACAACAGGTGCAACCGCGATTGCCGGGGCGCATATGGCCACGGAATTGCTTTGCCTCTGGGGGTGGAACGCACGTGCGAAAGGCAGGCTCTGACGGTTGCCGCTCGCCTGTTCTCAGCCGCCGCTGACCGGGATCGGGGTGAACAGCGGTGTGGTGCCCAACTCTCGGGCGTTTGAGGATAGGCAGCTATCCCCGGTTTCGCGCCACATCGGATTGTTCAGCGACATTTCGCAGCGCGCCATGAAGGCCCGACCATCGACAAACAGGCAGATTTCCTGGCCAAGCTCAACCCGCGCGCCCTCTCGATCCGTGCAGTAGCAGTCGATCACCCGCCCGTCGCGGCCCTTGACATCCGCCAGAAGGGGCTGCGCAATCAGCACAAATATGAAAACGATTTTTTTCATCGCGGATAACATATCACATGCCCGACCCTTGACCAAATCACATTGATAGGGGATGGAAGCACATGGTTCCATTGGAAAAACTGACCCAGATCACCGAAAGGTTCGAGTTTCTGGAGGCAAAGATGGCCGAAGGGGTGGCGGGGCAGGATATTGCCGCGCTGGCCAAGGAATATGCCGATCTCAAACCTGTGGTTGAACAGATTACAGGCTATCGGCAGTTGCTGGACGATATCGAGGCGGCGGAAATAATGTTGGCCGACCCCGAGATGAAGGAACTCGCAGAAGAGGAATTGCCCGACCTGCGCAACCGTCTGCCAAAGGAAGAAGAGGCGCTGCAACTGGCGTTATTGCCCAAGGATGCCGCTGATGCGCGCCCTGCGATGATCGAAATCCGCCCCGGCACCGGCGGGGAGGAGGCCGCGTTATTCGCGGCTGATCTGCTCCGGATGTATCAGCGTTTTGCTGAGGCCCGGGGGTGGAAATTCGACATATTGGAAGAAAGTGCAACGGAACTTGGCGGCATCAAAGAGGTCGTGATTCATGTGAAGGGGCAGAATGTCTTTGCTCGCCTGAAATATGAAAGCGGGGTTCACAGGGTTCAGCGCGTGCCGGAAACGGAATCCGGTGGGCGTATTCATACCTCTGCGGCGACGGTTGCTGTCCTCCCGGAGGCAGAGGACGTTGATGTCTCCCTTGATCCGAATGACATACGGATCGACACGATGCGCGCCTCAGGGTCCGGTGGTCAGCATGTTAACACCACGGATTCCGCCGTTAGGATTACCCATATCCCCAGCGGCATCGTCGTGACCTCCAGCGAAAAAAGCCAGCACAGGAACCGCGAAATCGCCATGCAGGTGCTGAAAACCCGTCTCTATGATGCAGAACGGCAAAAGTTGCACGATGAGCGTTCGGCAGAACGCAAGGGCCAGGTCGGTGGCGGGGACCGTTCGGAACGCATTCGCACCTATAATTTTCCGCAAGGACGGATGACGGACCATCGGATCAACCTGACGCTCTATAAGCTCGATCAGGTCATGCAGGGCGATCTGGATGAGGTGATCGACGCGCTGACAGCGGATGAGCAGGCGACAAAACTGTCGGAGATGAACGCGTGAAGGCGCGAAAAGCCCTGGCCGAAGCCGTTGCCGCGCTGGATGCCGCAGGCGTTCCCGGCGCGATGCGCGATGCAAGGCTGTTGTTGGCCGAAACCATACAAACCCCGACGGATCGGCTGACGATCGACTTTCCGGAGCTGTTAACCCCAGAACAGGCGGCGGATTTTCGATCCGGCGTGGCGCGGCGCGTGAACCGGGAACCTCTGTCTCATATCCTTGGGAGGCGTTCTTTTTTTGGCCGTGATTTCAAAGTGTCAGGAGATGTTCTTGACCCTCGCCCCGAAACGGAAACCCTGGTCAGTGCCGCCCTTGAAAAACCGTTTCGAACCGTTCTTGACCTTGGCACCGGGTCGGGTTGTATCCTGCTGACCCTGTTAGCAGAGCGCCCCGACGCCACCGGGATGGGAACAGATATTTCGGTTTCGGCACTGACCGTTGCGATGGAAAATGCAGCCAGGATAGCTATTCCTGCGGAACGCGCGGTTTTTTGTAATTCGGATTGGTTTTCTGCCCTTGATCGCCGGTTTGACCTGATCATTTCGAATCCACCCTATATTGCAGCGGCGGAAATGTCTGACCTCGCCCCGGAGGTGGGGCGGTATGAACCCGCGCTTGCGCTGACGCCAGGCGGGGACGGATTAGCAGCCTATCGGACGATTGCGAAGGGTGCGCCGGATCACCTTGTTTCCGGCGGCTGGCTGATGGTGGAGATTGGGCCAACGCAGGCGCCTGCTGTGTGTGATATTTTCGCGGCGTCTGATTTTACAGATATTACGGTCCTGCCGGACCTTGATTCCCGCGACCGTGTGGTTCAGGGGCGGAAACCCGCTTGAAACTGTTGCTCAATCGCTAATTTTCCGCCTAATTCATGCGATTTCTGCCGCAATTAGCTGAAAAAAATGAAAATCACCTTGTCTTGTTCCGCTCACCATGGTTACTGGACCTGTGAAGCGGCTGGGCCGAAGGCTCCCGCGCATGCTCTAATACCAGAAAGCAGAACCCGGTTTACCCCACGCAAGAAAGCGCGGCAGAGGTTACGGAAGCCCATAGGGCCAAATCGAAAAAAGCATATGAGATCATCAAAATCACGTTCGCGCGGCAAGAATAACCGCAACCGCAATTCCGGTAACAACATCAACCGGGTCTTTGATAGTTCCGGGCCGGAAGGCAAGGTTCGCGGCACGCCGCAGCAAATCATTGACAAATATCAGCAGCTGACGCGCGATGCCCAGCTTGGCAATGACCGTGTCGCGGCTGAAAATTTTCAGCAGCATGCGGAACATTATACCCGCCTTCTGGGTGAAGCCCAGCGCGAGGCAGACGCTCGCCGCGAAGCTCAGGAAGCGCAGCACCGCGAACGGCAGCTGCAACGCGATGCCGAGCGGGCGGAGCGCGAGGCAAGTTCACCAACAGACCCTGCCGCTGCGGAGCAGCCAGAGGTGATGGAGCAGGCTGAGGAAAACAGCATGCTGGTGGAGACACCGGAAGCGGCCGAAAAACCAAAACAACGACGCCCGCGCAGCCGTAAACCCGCAGAACGACCGGAGCCGCAAAGCCCGGAATCCCCCGAAGCGGCCGAATAAGACAGCGGGGCGGTCGGCACGCCTGATATTGCGCTGCCCCTTGTGTGATTGCTGATGATATCGGGCACCTGTGCGGGTGCCTGTGTTCGGAAGGTTGTGGGGCAATGATGACTGACCCGGTTTTTTCTTTTTCTCTTGGTGCCACCGATGGCAAAGCCCGCAGCGGGGTCATTTCGACGCCGCGCGGTGATATTCGCACCCCCGCTTTCATGCCCGTCGGCACAGCGGCCACTGTCAAGGCGATGCTGCCTGGCAGCGTCGCCGCGACCGGGGCGGATATTCTGCTTGGCAATACTTATCATCTGATGCTGCGCCCAACCGCCGAACGAATTGACCGGCTCGGTGGGTTGCACCGGTTCATGAATTGGGACAAGCCAATCCTGACGGACAGCGGCGGATTTCAGGTGATGAGCCTGGCTTCGTTGCGCAAACTGACGGAAGAGGGGGTTTCCTTCAAGTCGCATATCGATGGCTCCAAACATATGCTGACGCCGGAACGGTCGATGGAAATTCAGCGCCTGCTGGGGTCCGATATTGTGATGTGCTTTGACGAATGCCCGGCACTTCCTGCCGATCGCGACCGGATTGCCGAAAGCATGCGCCTGTCGATGCGATGGGCCAAGCGATCAAAAGAAGCTTTTGGGGACCGGCCGGGGCATGCGCTCTTTGGAATCCAGCAAGGTGGGCTGGAGCGTGATCTCAGGGCCGAAAGCGCCGAAGCCCTGTGCGAGATTGGTTTTAGCGGTTATGCCGTCGGCGGCCTTGCAGTGGGTGAGGGGCAGGAAGCGATGTTCGATGTACTTGATTCCGCGCCGGATATGCTGCCCGAAGATAAACCCCGCTACCTGATGGGGGTTGGCAAACCCGATGATATCGTTGGCGCGGTGAAGCGCGGGATCGACATGATGGATTGCGTGCTGCCCAGCCGCTCGGGCCGTACGGGGCAGGTTTTTACGCGCCTCGGTGTCTTAAACATCAAGAACGCGCGCCACCAGGACGATCCGCGCCCTCTGGATGACGCCTGCACATGCCCGGCCTGTTCAAATTATTCCCGTGCGTATCTGCATCACGTGTTTCGCAGCCAGGAAATCATCTCTTCGATGCTGCTGACCTGGCATAATCTGCATTACTATCAGGACCTGATGGCCGACATGCGTGCTGCGATTGCCGCAGGTCGGTTTGCAGCCTGGGAAGCCGATTTTCACAGCCAGCGTGCCGCCGGAGATATCGAACCGCTGTAACCCTGGTTGTGTTGCCACAGCCCCAGGCTTTGAGGGGCCGGAGTATTGGCGTTCAAGCAATATCGATTTGGGCGGAAGTGGTGGGTCGTGAGAGGCTCGAACTCCCGACATCTTCGGTGTAAACGAAGCGCTCTACCAACTGAGCTAACGACCCGTCCGGGAGCGTCTTTAGCGAATGTCTGACGCGGGTGCAAGCGTCTGATGCACACCATCTTGAACTACGTGGATCACGCCTTGCCCGCCGGGAAGCTCTTCGATCCGGTCAAGGCCCCAGCCCATTGCGCGGGTGCGCAGGAAACGGCTTGTTATACCATGGGTGACAATCACGGTTGGCCGGGTCAGACTGGCCAGCACATCACCGGTGCGCAGCCACATATCGTCGAAACTTTCGCCCCCGGGCGCGCGGGCATAGCTTTCGAGTTCGGTTTCAGCTGGGTCAGGTGCGGGCCAGCGCTCCGCGATTTCAGAGCGCAGCATTCCGTTCCATGTGCCAACACTGATTTCGCGCAAGGCGTCGACCTGTCGCGCCGCCGCACCAATCGGAAGCAGCGCCAGCCGTGCGGTTTCCTGCGCGCGCCCCTGAGGGCTGACAAGGAATTCATGGGATTGCGCGGTGATCCCCTCTGCCGCGATCAATGTCCCCATTGCCATGGCCTGCGCACGCCCCTTATCCGTCAGAGGGGAATCATGAACCCCCTGAAAGCGGCCCTCTCGGTTCCATTCGGTTTGGCCGTGGCGCAGAACATAAAGCGGGGGAAGGGGCATGGCATCGTCACCTTTCAGGCGCGGTTTTCGGTGGCCCGGGCGTTGCTGTTCCGGCTGTGAGCCATCGGCCAAAACCACGCAACACGGCAAGGAGATGGTGGGTGATAACAGATTCGAACTGCTGACATCTTCGATGTGAACGAAGCGCTCTACCACTGAGCTAATCACCCGTTCCAGGGGCTGTCCTTACAAAAGTAGGTTTTTTGGCGCAAGGGTCAATCCGGGCGGTTTATGCGAATCTTGCAGTTCAGGACATGGGCCGAACCGACCTCTTTTTCGCGCTTTACGATGATCTTGCCCATCGGCGGAAGGTTCAGCTGATCGCCACGCAGCAGGGTTTCACCCAGCTCTTTCAACATCGCCTCGACCACGGGTTTCACATCCTTACGTTTCTGGCCGGTTCGCGCACAGATCGCATCCACCAGACTGTTGGTATTGACCCGGTTTCCCTTTTCCACGGCTTGCGGGGCGGAACCTGTTCTGGGCGGAACCACATCCGGGGCAGGAACCAGGGGCTTACGTGGTCTTGTAGGTTTTTGCTGTGCTGCGGTTTTTGTTGCTTTCTTAGCTGTCGCCATAGACCATGCCGCTGTGGCGGCCCCCCCCTTTGCTGCTCTGGCGGAAGCGTAACGCAGATAAGGATTCCACTCCACCAGTTTCAGAGGAAACGAAAACGGCGCGACCTTGGCCGCGCCGTCTGTAATGTTACCGGTACGTTCCTGTTAATGCGCCGTGGCGCCAGTGCTCTTTTCGCCAGAGAGCTGGCTGCGCAGGGCCTCGGCCTCCGCCGCCGCTTCGTCCCATTCAATGGGTTCGGGTTTTGTTACCAGCGCATGTTCCAGAACATCCGTGACATGTGCGACGGGGATGATTGTCAGCCCATCCTTCACATTGTCGGGGATTTCAGGCAGGTCCTTGGCGTTTTCTTCGGGGATCAACACGGTTTTGATGCCGCCGCGCAGGGCTGCGAGCAGTTTTTCCTTCAGGCCGCCAATCGCAAGCACATTGCCGCGCAGGGTGACTTCGCCAGTCATGGCAATGTCCTTTTTGACCGGGATTCTGGTCAGCACCGACACAATGGACGTCACCATGCCAACACCCGCGCTTGGCCCGTCTTTCGGGGTTGCGCCTTCGGGCACATGAACGTGGATATCGAATTTTTCGAATGCCGGCGGCTTCACCCCGATCTGCGGGCTGATCGAGCGCACAAAGCTTGACGCTGCATCAATCGATTCCTTCATGACATCGCCCAGCTTCCCGGTGGTTTTCATGCGGCCCTTACCCGGCAGCTTGAGCGCCTCAATCGACAGAAGGTCACCGCCGACGGACGTCCAGGCAAGCCCGGTCACAACGCCGATCTGATCGTCCTTCTCGGCAAGGCCGTAGCGGAACTTCTTCACCCCAAGGAATTCATCGAGGTTGTCCGGCGTCACCACGACCTTCTCGGCCTCTTTCTTGACCAGCGTCGTCACTGCCTTGCGCGCAAGCTTGGCAATTTCGCGTTCCAGGTTACGCACCCCGGCTTCGCGGGTGTAGGTGCGGATCATCTCCTGCAGGGCGCCATCGGTGATCTCGAATTCATTCTTTTTGAGGCCGTGATTCTTCACCTGCTTGCCGATCAGATGACGCTTGGCGATCTCCGTCTTTTCGTCCTCGGTGTAACCGGCAAGCGGGATGATTTCCATCCGATCCAAAAGCGGCCCCGGCATGTTATAGCTGTTGGCAGTGGTCAGGAACATGACGTTCGAGAGGTCATATTCAACCTCAAGGTAATGATCGACAAAGGTTGAATTCTGTTCCGGATCAAGCACTTCGAGCATCGCGCTCGCTGGGTCACCACGGAAATCCTGCCCCATCTTGTCAATCTCATCGAGCAGGATCAGCGGATTGGTCGTCTTGGCCTTCTTCAGCGCCTGGATGATCT
>CAYTUW010000140.1:0-7914 GCA_964441435.1 uncultured Rhodobacterales bacterium | reverse complement strand
GGACAACAAGTCATCAGTGCTTGTCGGGGATTATCTGTTTTCACGCAGTTTCCAGCTGATGGTTGAAACAGGGAGCCTGCGCGTGCTTGACATCCTTGCCAATGCATCCGCGACGATTGCCGAAGGTGAGGTTCTGCAACTGACCGCAGCGCAGGATCTAAGCACGGATGAGGCGATCTATGCGCAGGTGATCCGGGGTAAGACAGCGGCACTGTTCAGTGCGGCTACAGAAGTGGGCGGCGTGATTGCCGGGGCGCCGGAGGATGACATTCGCGCACTGTTTGCATATGGCGATGCGCTTGGCATGGCGTTTCAGGTTGTTGACGATTTGCTGGATTACTGGGGTGGCGATGCCACCGGCAAGGATATCGGGGATGACTTCCGCGAACGCAAGCTGACGCTGCCCGTGATCAAGGCTGTGGCCCAGGCCGATGATGTCGAACGCCGCTTCTGGGAGCGGGTGATCGAACAGGGCGACCAGCGGGATGGTGATCTGGATTCCGCGCTGGGCCTGCTCAAGAAACACAACGCGATGGAGGCCACGCGGGAAGAGGCGCTTGCCTGGTCGGCGAAGGCGAAAGCAACACTTGAAACACTGCCAGATCACCCGGTACGCGAGATGCTGGGTGAGATAGCGGATTTCGTTGTCGCCCGGTTGAGCTAGGCAATAACAGTCTTGTGTACTCAGATAGATGTTGTCGCAGTGACCCACCAACCAGGTGCGGTGGCCGCGATGTGTCCCGCCGCCTGGCGCGCCTGCCCGGCATCCGCGTAAACCCCAAAACAGGTCGCGCCGGAGCCTGACATGCGGGCGCATAACGGGCCTGTTGCAGACAGGACGTCAAGCGTGGCGGCAATGCTCGGCTCAAGCGCGATTGCCGGCGCTTCCAGATCATTGCGCTGATCCCCAAGCCAGCCGCAGAAAGCTGACAAGTCGGGTTCCGTGGGCAGGCCTGACATCGGGGGGTTGTTCTTTTGCCGCAATGCGCTGAACACCGCCGGTGTGCTGACCTTAACACCAGGATTAACCAGCACGAGGTGAAGATCTGGCAAGGTCTGAACGGGGATGACGGCCTCCCCCACACCGGACATTCGGCAGGTGCGCGCCGCCACACAGACGGGCAGGTCAGCGCCAAGTGAAAGCAGCCGATCAGCCGATGGCAGCGGCAGGTCCAGCCCCTGTGCCAACAGGTGCAGCGTGGCTGCCGCATCAGATGATCCGCCACCAATACCGGACGCCGGAGGCAGGTTTTTTTCGAGGTGAATACCAATGTTCGTGTCCGGCGCGATCAGCGCTTTGGCACGGTTGACCAAGTTGTCGGCGCCCGTTGGAACAAAGCTGCCAAAAGGGCCGGAAACGGTAAACCCATTGCCGTGTGGCGACAGGCTGACGCGGTCCCCTCGATCGACAAACACCACCAGAGAGTCGAGCAAATGGTATCCATCCGCCCGCTGCCCTGTCACATGCAGCGTTAAATTAACTTTGGCCGGGGCGAACCCCGGATCAGGCTTAGCCACCGTCACTCGCCACGGAAAGAGGTTCTGCACCTTCTTCTTCGAGCACCATATCCAGCCCGACTTCAAGCTTGCGGCGCATGCGATCGGGATCGGCCTCCGGGTTTTCTTCACTCGGGTCAACAAATGACAGGGCGCGTTTCCACTGGAACACCGCTTCGCGGGTGCGACCCACCGCCCACAGCACATCCCCCAGGTGGTCGTTCACAACGGGATCGACAGGCATCAGTTCCGCCGCACGTTCCATATGCAAGATTGCTTCGTCGTAGCGGCCAAGACGGTAAAGCACCCAGCCAAGGGAATCCGTTATGTAACCGTCATCCGGGCGGGCGGCGACGGCCTCCTCGATCATGGCGAGCGCTTCGTCGAGCTTCTGTTGCTGTTCGACCAGGGCGTAACCCAGATAGTTCAGCACATAGGGCTGGCCGGGGTTGAGGTCGAGCGCACGCCGAAAGTCCGCCTCCATCGCGTCCATTCGCCCTTCGCGTTCATGACAGATGCCGCGGGCGTAGTAGGTCACCCACTGGCTTGCATCCTGTGAATCCGTCAGGGCAAGCGTCCGGTCGTAGGCCGCTGCCGCTTCATCGTAGCGTTCAAGGGATCGCAGCGTATCACCCAGGGCGGACTGTACCTGCGCATATTGACCATGGCTTTTGGCCAGCTGTGTCAGTGCTTCCACTGCCGCGTCGGGGCGCCCCGAATGACGAAGCGCTTCTGCGCGGCCAATTTCCGCAAGGTAGAACGACGGATGATCGCGCGGGACGCGGTCATAGGTTGCGGTCACCAACTCGTATCTTTCAAGTTCTTCGAGCAACGCCGCTGATAGCAAAATCGCCGGAACATGCGCCGGGTTCAGATGTTCGGCAACACGGGAATAACTGAGTGTATAGGCCGGGTCGGCCTCCCCTCTCAGGACACCGGCGACCGAAAAGAACACCTCTGCCAGCCCTTCGCGCGCGTTTCGGATCAAGGACAGCGGGATGACTTGGCCCGCCTCCAGCTCTGCCCGCAGCGCCATAATTTGCGGGTCACTTGTGGGGCCTATGACTGTGTCGATCATCTCGACCGCATCAGCCTGCCTTTCAAGCTGGCTCAATACCTGCGCATGGGTGATAACACCGTGAATCGTCGCAGGCAGCGGGCCAGCAGCAGCGCCGGACAGGATGTGATCAGCGCCTTCATAGTCGCCAACCAGTGCCAGCGCCATCGCCTTGTGATAGAGGCCGAAACTGCGTGTCCCAGTGTTTTCGCTGACCTCATCAAACACCGCCAGCGCATCGGTCATCTGTCCAAGGCCGACATGGGTCCAGGCAAGGACCAGATTATCGACCAGCGGGCCAACCTCAAGTGATCCCTCGTAAGCCTCCATAACGGCGGAATACTCTTCCCGCGCGGCCAGATCTGCCAGCACCACAATATCGGCCAGCTGGCTTTGATAACCTTCAGATCGGAGGTGTTCAGCAACAGGGGTGGCGCTGTCAAAATCGGCGAGGCCGATATAGGAAATCAGCGCCCCATCCATCAGCATCAGATTGTCAGGGTCATGCTGAAGGGCGCGACCGAAGTGTTTTGCGGCCTCTTCAAAATCAGCATGCAACCCTGCTTGCCGCGCGGCAAGATAGGCCCCTGACAGCCCGTCCTGGGCACCCGCCGGCACCGCCTGCGCGATGAGCAAGCCCGCCGCAAGGGTTCTTATGTAACGCTTCATCTCTCCGCCCTTTTATTTTGCCTCAGCGCCTGAAAGCTAAGGGTTCCTGGCGGACAAAGCAATGCGGGGCGGGAAATTCCGCCGCCCGGTTTCCATCACATATTCGGGTAATTCGGCCCATCGCCGCCTTGCGGGGTGACCCAGGTGATGTTCTGGCTTGGATCCTTGATGTCACAGGTTTTGCAATGGACGCAGTTCTGAAAGTTGATGACAAATTTGCCGTCCACCACCTCATAGACGCCAGCAGGGCAGTAACGCTGCGCAGGTTCTGCGAACTTTGGCATGTTTACCGCCATCGGGATCGAGGGATCCGTCAGTTGCAGGTGGCAAGGCTGGGTTTCCTCATGGTTGGTCATGGAGAAAGATACATTGGTCAGCCGATCAAAGCTGAGCCTGCCATCGGGCTTCGGATAGTCGATCGGCTTGTGTTTGCTGGCTTCCTCGGTCGCCTCTGCGTCATTCTTGCCGTGTTTCAGCGTGCCAAACAGCGAAAATCCGCCAAAGATCGTTTGAAACCACATGTCGAACCCGCCAAGTGCCAATCCACCCAGGGGGCCGAACCTGCCGTTCAGGGGCGCTACATTACGCACTTTTTTCAGGTCCTTACCAACGGGGCCGGCACGCAGGGAAGTGTCATATGCCTCCAGCCGGTCACCGGATCGCCCTGCTTTCAGCGCCGCATGCGCGGCCTCTGCCGCCTCTATGCCGGAATGCATGGCGTTATGGTTGCCCTTGATCCGCGGCAGGTTCACGAGGCCAACGGAACAGCCCAGAAGCGCGCCGCCCGGAAACGCCGCCTGTGGCATGGACTGAAACCCGCCCTTCGTCACCGCACGGGCACCATAGGCGACACGTTTGCCGCCCTCCAGCAGCCTTGCGATCTTGGGGTGGTGTTTGAACCGCTGGAATTCCATGTAAGGAAACAGATGCGGATTCTTGTAGTTAAGGTCAACGATGTAGCCAACGTAAACCTGATTATTATCAAGGTGATAAACGAATGACCCGCCGGAGTTTTTAAAGCCGAGCGGCCAGCCCATCGTATGGGTGACTTCACCTTCGTTGTGCTTTTCCGGGGCGACCTCCCAGATCTCTTTCATGCCGATGCCAAATTTCGGCACGTCACAATCCGCATCAAGGTTGTATTTGGCGATCACCTCCTTGCTGAGTGACCCGCGCACCCCTTCGGACAGAAAGACATATTTGCCGTGCAGTTCCATCCCCGGCTCATAGGCGTCAGATGGCGTGCCATCCGCGTTCTTGCCAAACTCACCAGCAACCACGCCTTTCAGCGATCCGTCCGCGCGGTAAACAAGTTCTGAACAGGCCATGCCGGGGAAAACCTCTACACCCAGCCCTTCGGCATATTCCGCCATCCAGCGGCAGACATTGCCCATCGAAACGATGTAATTTCCGTGGTTGTTCATCAGAGGGGGCATGATGAAATTGGGCAAACGCACCTGACCAGCCTCTCCCAGGACGTAGAAGTTATCTTCTTTCACCGGTACGTTGAGCGGCGCGCCCTTTGCCTTCCAGTCCGGGATCAGGCGCGAAAGGCCCGACGGATCAAGCACGGCGCCCGACAGGATATGGGCGCCAACCTCTGAACCTTTTTCAAGCACAACAACCTGAAGATCGGCGTCAAGCTGTTTTAACCGGATCGCCGCCGACAGCCCCGCAGGCCCTGCACCCACGATCACCACATCATATTCCATCGACTCGCGTTCAATATCGGCCATCTCGGTCCCCTCGGCGTTGCCTGTTCGCTGCGCAATAAAGTTTCGCCAAGCGTTACCCGGAACGCCCCCGCCCGGTCAATCAAGACATGGCGTCAGAACCACGCCAATCGGCCGAACGGCGGCGCAACCACCACCAGCACCCGGTCACAAACAGGATCGAGAAATATCCGTCAATCGCGTAATGGTAGCCGGTGTAAACAGAGAGGATCATCACCGCCGCAGCGAACAGAAACGTCGGCACGAACAGCAGGAACGACCGTTCCCATGTGTAAATCGCGGTGAGGGTTGCAAGTGAAACATGGACGGATGGAAAGGCCGATATTCCTGATCCGACCGCTTGCCCTTCTGCCTCATAGACATCCCACAGCCTTTCCTGCAGAACCCTGAACGCGCTGTGTTTCAGATCTGAAGAGTCCAGGATGTGAATTAAATCAGCGAAGCGTTCGCCACCATAGAACCGATCAAAATAGACAGGTCCGACGGAACTGAAACAAAGTGCCAGAAAATTGCCCACGACGGCCCAGGAAATCAGGTAAAGTATGATGAAACGCCTGATCCTGCCCGGGTCACGGTCCGTCGCGGCAATGATGACCGGCAGGCAGACCGCCGGAATTGCCCAGAGGCTGAAATAGGCTGGTACGAATTCGCGCAGGGGCAAATATGCATCCCAGCCGTGAACCGCGACCCAAGGGTCGGTTCCCAGGTGAAGTAACCTGTCTACCGGTGCAAAATAGGGGTCGGCATAAAACGGTATTATATATGGGATGGATGATTTCATCAGCGTTAGTGCCAGTTGAAACATGATCATCCCGACAAGCGCGATAATTACCTGTTCAACAACCGGGCGCCATGCGGTTACAAACCGTAAAAGCGTGAGGCCAAAAATAAGCAAAAGTAACGCCCCGGTTACCAGAGCAAAGCCTGGCAACAGATAGCCTGTTGTCGCCAGGGCGTTAATCAGCAATTCTGCCACATTTTCCCGGAAGAGCAGCACAACCAAGATCGAAAGAATGAGATATCCAATGCTAAATCTCAACAGAAGGATCATGTAGGCTGTTCCCATGTGGTTCCCAGATTGCCTATATCGGCGGAGGATCATCCCGGCTATTGACTTTCGACCCCAGCCCTGAGTTAAGGATTGCTTGTTGCTCAATCCCTACGAAATAAAGACGCCGCATGGAAAAGATACCGATGACCCGCGCTGGCCACGCCGCGCTAGAAGGTGAACTTAAGACGCTCAAATCTGTCGAACGCCCGGCAATCATCCGAGCGATTGCGGAGGCGCGGGAACATGGCGATCTGTCGGAAAATGCCGAATATCATTCGGCCCGCGAAAAGCAGAGCTTTATCGAGGGCCGGATCAAGGAGGTCGAGGCGATCCTTTCTCTTGCAGAGGTGATCGACCCCAAGGCGCTGTCCGGCGCGATCAAGTTCGGCGCGACCGTCACGCTGGTTGATGAGGATACGGACAAGGAAATCACCTATCAGATCGTGGGTGAACCCGAAGCGGACATCGAAGCGGGCCTGCTGAATATCAAATCCCCCCTGGCCCGGGCACTGATCGGCAAGGATGAGGGCGACAGCGTCGAAGTGCGGACCCCCGGCGGGGAACGATCCTATGAGATTTTAAAGATAGCATTTGAATAGACACACGCAGAAAGCGACATGGGCGAGCCGACAAAAGAACAGCCGATAAACCTTGGCATTTATGACAAAGCAGGTAATCGCGGCATCAGCGCGGCGGAACTGATTGCCATTGCGCTGTCGGTGCTCTGGCTTGCTGCGGTTGCGCTGTTTTTTGTTTTCGCGGACAGGGATAGCGCCGCTGGCAAAGTTGACAGCTTGACCTTCGTCATGACGCTGCTTGCAATTTTTCTGCCGGTTGCCGTGATCTGGATCGGGGCCGTTGCTGCCCGCAGCGCCCGCATTATGCGTGCCGAAGCGCAGCGGCTGGAAAATGCCATCGACGCGATGCGGCATAGCTATGTGGCGCAGTCGCAGACGGCGGGTATGGGCGTGCGGGAAACTATGGAACAGAAACTGAATGAGATCGCCGCCGCCGCCAAACAGACGGAAAATGCGGTTGCCACCTTTGCCACTACGCGCAGTGATCGGACAAGCGACGATTCAAAACCCGCCGTGGCCCAGCCTTTGCCGCCGGCGGATGAACAGGGACAGACGGCGCTTGCGCTGGGCACGCTTGCTGATGACATGCTGCCACCGGTTTCTGTCCCTGATTTCATTCGCGCGCTCAACTTTCCTGAAAATGTGGATGACAAGGACGGCTTCAGCGCCCTGCGTCGCGCGCTGGCGGACCGCCAGACAGCCAAGCTTATCCAGGCCAGTCAGGATGTTCTGACTCTGCTGAGCCAGGAAGGCATCTATATGGATGATTTGAAGCCCGATCGCGCACGGCCTGAAATCTGGCGAAAATTCGCCGAAGGTCTGCGCGGCGGGGCGATTTCCGGGCTTGGCGGTGTGCGGGATCGTTCGTCGCTTGCGCTGACCTCGGGGCGGATGAAGCAGGATCAGATTTTCCGCGATGCGGTGCACCATTTCCTGCGCGAATTTGACAAGACACTTGCGGTTTTTGCTGCCAACGCAACCGATCAGGATATCATAGCCTTGTCCGACACACGCAGCGCGCGCGCTTTCATGCTGCTGGGGCGGGTGACGGGAACCTTCGACTAAATCCCAAAGCTGCCGTAAGGCAGAAAACGCACTGGATCGCCTGGTTTCACATGGCGCGCGCCGTCTTCAAGTTCGACCAACCCATCAGCCCAGCTCAGCCCTGAAATCCTGCCCGATCCTTCGGATGGAAACACCTCCGTACGGCCATCTTCATTAATTCGCGCTCGCAGATACTCCCGTCGCCCGGCCTTCTTGCGTTTTTCGAATGCTGCGGGCAGGTTGAATCCGCGCGGTTCTACCCATCCAGCCCCTGCCAAAACGCTT
>CAYTUW010000139.1:5503-7986 GCA_964441435.1 uncultured Rhodobacterales bacterium | reverse complement strand
CCTACGACTTCCTCGAACTGAACCGCCGCTATGGCTGCCTTTTGCAGATGGGCGGATCGGATCAATGGGGCAATATCGTCAACGGGATCGACTTGACGCGCCGGGTGCTCGACAATGAAATTTTTGGCCTGACCTCACCGCTTTTGACGACCAGCGACGGCAAGAAAATGGGCAAATCGCAGGATGGGGCGGTTTGGCTGAATGCCGACATGCGCGCGCCTTACGAGTTCTGGCAATTCTGGCGCAATACCACCGACGCCGATGTCGGGCGGTTCCTGAAGCTTTACACCGAATTGCCGATTGAGGAATGTGACCGCCTTGGGGCGCTGGAAGGTTCCGAAATCAACGCGGCGAAAATCAGGCTCGCCAATGAGGTGACAACCCTGTGCCACGGGGCGGAGGCCGCTGCTGCCGCAGAGGCGACCGCGCGTGAGGTTTTTGAAAAAGGTGGCGTTGGGGACGATTTGCCGACGCTGACGCTCAGCGCGGAGGAGTTCGGCGATGGGATTTCGATTGTGCAGGTGCTGGTGCGTTCGGGGCTTGTGAAATCGGGCAAGGAAGCCAAACGCCTGATTGCCGAAAACGGCGCACGCCTCAATGATGAACCGCTGACGGATGCTGGTTTGATGCTCGATGCCGCAGCACTGGCGGAACCCGTGAAACTTTCGGCAGGTAAAAAGCGCCATGCGCTTGTGACACTTGCACAGTCTGAATAGTAATATCTATGCCTCCGGCGGGAGTATTTTCGCAGAAAAGAAGCGTGGTTAACAAAGGGTAAACGCGCCCTTCTTTTCTGTATAAATACTCAATAGGCTGACATTTCAGCCGTCATTCCGCCAGCATCCATTCCCCATCCGGGAAAAACGCGTGGAAAGCGAAGGCAAACATCACATCATGGGGCAGATCCCTGCCCTGCCCATCACGCACCCGGACTGTGCCGACATCCCGACCGTTGCTGATCTGCGCCACATCAAGGGCAGAGGCCTGACCTGACGCCCAGCTGAGAGTGACACCGGCCTCGTTCACCTCACCCTCGTCGGAGAGGCGGTTCATAGGCCATGCCCGGTTGCCGACCCGCACAACCCGCATCAGGGGCGGAATACCATGCGGTGGCATTTCGCCTGCATAAAGGAAGGGGCGCGCCGAACTGTCATAGCGCACATAGGGGTTTTGCCCGTAGGGGCGGTTAAACGCAGGCTCCGCCATCACCGCACCATCGGGATTACGGGATGTGAATTCCGCCCAGCTTTCCATCCAGGCCGGAAGTTGCGTTAGCTCATCGCCTGTGTGTTGCCCGACGATCCCTGTGCCAATGGCCTGCTGCCACCAGCTTTCGGTTTCGCGGTCATACATCACCATGTCAGAGCTGCGCAGCTTGCCAGTCACACCAAAGCTCCGCAGTTCGCCGTTGACTCGACGGTCAAACACGATGCCGGAGTTGCACAGCGGGCAGAAGGTCACGGCAATGGGCACATCACCGACCGTATCATTCACGATCTCATGCCAGGTCAGGTAGCGGATCGGATAGGCGCGCGGCGTCTGGCCCGCAATCTCTACTGTGATGACAGGTTCACGATCGCCAATCCGGGTTTCTTCGCTTGCGGCAATGAAATTCGGGTCTGAAAGCGCCGGGATGCCATCTTTTGGCGGCCCACCGGACATTATTTCGCGCCAGTCCTCAACCGCGCTGCGTTCAAAATCTGTGTTTGGCCATTCGGCTCGCCAGAATTCCGGGCTTGACCATGCAGCGCCCACAGCCCCGAAAACCACAATCCCTGCCAAAATGGAACGCAAGAACATCGGCACCTCCCTATCCGGCTTAGCCTGACAGGAAGGTGGCGCAACGCATAGCCCCCCTCACGCGGGTTTGATGCGCCGCTAGCTGCCCGTCTGGATGGTGACACGCTCCATCCGGTCCGGGGTGGTGACTTCGCCGTTGCCGCCTTCGCCGCGCTTGATGGCGTCCACAACCTCCATACCTTCGATAACCTGGCCAATGACGGTGTACTGCCCGTCAAGATGCGGCGCCGGGGCGAACATAATGAAGAACTGGCTGTTGGCCGTATTCGGGCTTGCGGTGCGCGCCATGCCAACGGTGCCGCGCAAAAATGGGCGGTCTGAAAACTCCGCCACAAGGTCCGGCATATCTGACCCGCCAGTGCCCGCCTGCGATGTATCACCGCCAAATCGGCCGTTTTCCACGTCCCCGGTCTGCGCCATGAACCCGTCGATCACCCGGTGAAAGACAACGCCATCATAGGCGCCGCCCTCTGCAAGTTCTGTAATGCGCGCAACATGGTTCGGCGCGATATCCGTGGCGAGGTCGATTACGATCTGGCCCTCCGCCTGGCCGGCGACCTCTATCACCAGATTGGCGGTTTCGGCGTTGTCCACAATCATCGGCGCGGGTTCCGGGCGCGTCATCATGTAATAGGCCGCCAGAAACGCCAAACCAAGTGCCGCAATCGCTCCAATAAAAAAAT
>CAYTUW010000139.1:0-5493 GCA_964441435.1 uncultured Rhodobacterales bacterium | reverse complement strand
ATCGCTCCGGTGAGAAGGTTGCTGTTAGACATCCGCCGCCACCTTGACCGAGGTCATGCGATCCGGGTTCATCGGGGGTTCGCCGCGCTGAATCTGATCGACCACATCCATGCCTTCAATCACCTGGCCATAGACCGTGTATTGCCCGTTCAGGAAATCATTGTCCTTGAAGTTGATGAAGAACTGGCTGTTGGCGGAGTTCGGGTTTTGCGACCGCGCCGCGCCAAGCGAACCGCGCGCATGTGGCACCTTGGAAAATTCCGCTGGAAGGTCCGGCAGATCAGAACCACCGGTACCGGCACGCCCAAGATTGAACTCCTTGTCAAAATTGCCATGCGCGACATCCCCGGTCTGCGCCATGAAGCCGTCAATGACCCGGTGGAACACCACACCGTCATAGGCCCCGGCACGGGCCAGTTCCTTCATCCGGGTGGTGTGTTCGGGGGCCACGTCTGGAAGCAGGGCAATCGTCACGGTGCCTTTGGTGGTTTCCATGACGATGGTGTTTTCGGGATCTTTGATTTCGGCCATCTGGGCCTCCTGTGTGGTGTGTTTTGTTGCGCGGACCCTACTGAAACGCCACGTGAAGGAAAAGCGGAATTGACCTTTCCACGCGATTGCGGTGACTAAGGGCAGAAACAGCGGAGGGCACCACATGACCTGGAAAACACTCGATGACATGGACCTCAAGGGCAAGGTCGTCCTGACGCGGGTTGATATCAATGTGCCCATGGAAGGAGGCACCGTCACCGACACCACTCGGATCGAGCGGATCATTCCCACGGTGCACGATATCCTTTCACGTGGTGGCAAGCCGGTGCTGCTCGCACATTTTGGTCGCCCCAAAGGGGAGGTGCGCGCCGACATGTCGCTGAAACTGGTCCAACCCGCGCTGGAAGCGACGCTGGGAAAGCCTGTCGCCTTTGCTGAGGATTGCATCGGTGCGGCAGCGAAAAAAGCTGTTGCAGCTTTGGGAACGGATCAGGTCCTGTTGTTGGAAAACACCCGCTTTCACCCGGAGGAAACAACCAACGATGCACAGTTCGCTGCTTCCCTCGCAGCACTTGGTGATCTCTATTGCAACGATGCGTTTTCAGCGGCGCATCGCGCGCATGCCTCGACCGAAGGCATCGCTCGTCTGTTGCCAAGCTGCGCCGGGCGCCTGATGCAGGCCGAACTGTCGGCGCTGGAAAGCGCCCTTGGCAATCCGGCGCGCCCGGTTGCCGCGGTTGTCGGCGGGGCGAAGGTATCAACAAAGCTCGACCTGTTGAAGAATCTTGTCAAACGCGTGGACAATCTGGTCATCGGTGGCGGTATGGCCAATACCTTCATGGCGGCTCAGGGTCTGAATGTTGGCACATCACTTTGTGAACATGATCTGAAGAATACCGCCAACGAAATTCTTATCGCAGCCAAAACGGCAGGATGCCGGATTTATCTACCGGTCGATATTGTTGTGGCTAAAAAATTCGCCGCGGGTGCGACGCATCAGACCTTGCCCGCGGACAAATGCCCGGATGATGGAATGATACTCGATTCAGGCCGTGAAACGGTTGAAGACCTCTGTAAAATGTTCGAAAAGTGCAAGACTATACTCTGGAATGGCCCCCTTGGTGCCTTTGAAATTCCGCCATTTGACATGGCAACCACAGCGGCAGCCCGGAAGGTTGCAGAGCTGAGCAGCACCAGCGATCTGGTGTCAGTGGCCGGCGGTGGTGATACCGTCGCTGCGCTGAACCACGCTGACGTCGCTCAGGATTTCACCTATATTTCGACGGCGGGCGGCGCCTTCCTGGAATGGATGGAGGGCAAGACCCTGCCCGGTGTTGCTGCACTTGGTTGACAGTTAGCGCCACCAGAATTGCATCCTGCCCCCCCCTTCCCTAGAAGCGGGGTGAAACGGGTTTCAACGGTGGAGTTTTCATGTCACAGGATAAAATGGCCATTCAGATGCGCAACGGCAAAGGGTTCGTTGCCGCGCTGGATCAAAGCGGTGGATCGACCCCCAAAGCGCTGCGCCTTTATGGTGTTAATGAGGATCAGTATTCCACAGACTCCGAGATGTTCGACCTGATCCATGCCATGCGCAGCCGGATTGCGACGTCGCCTGCTTTTGACGGCCGTCGCGTCATCGGCGCTATCCTGTTTGAGATGACGATGGACCGCGAGATTGAGGGCAAACCCTCCGCCCAATATCTGTGGGAAGAGCGCGGCGTTGTCCCCTTCCTTAAGATCGACAAGGGGCTGGAGGCTGAAACCGATGGTGTGCAACTGATGAAACCGATCGGCGGCCTGGGCGAAACACTCATCCGGGCGAAGAATAAAGGGATATTCGGAACAAAGATGCGTTCCGTGATCAACGCTGCGTCACCATCAGGGATCGCGGCCAATGTTGCGCAGCAATTCGAGGTCGCGCAGGTGGTTTTGGACCACGGGCTTATGCCGATCATCGAACCTGAGGTGACGATTACGATTGAAGATAAGGCAGATGCCGAAGATCTGCTGCGTGACGCAATAACCGCAGAGCTTGCAAAACTGCCCGATGGCGCGGAGGTCATGCTGAAGCTGTCCCCCCCCAGCAAGGCAAACCAATATGCAGAGCTGATTGCCAGCCCCAAAGTCATGCGTGTGGTGGCGCTGTCGGGCGGCTACAGCAGGGAGGAAGCCAACACGCTCCTCGGCCAGAACGCTGGGATGATCGCCAGTTTTTCGCGCGCCCTGTCAGAGGGGTTGTCGGTGTCGCAGAAAGATGCCGAATTCAATGCTGTTCTGGATGCGTCCATTCAGTCGATCTACGAGGCTTCACTCACCTAAACGCGAAACTATCGCAGCGGTATCCAGGCCGGAAACCGCCCCGGCAATCCGACCGCGGGCGCCCGCAACCACCCGCGTTGCGACATAGGCGTCAGCAACCGCTGTAGGTGCCTTTCGCAACAGAATGGATGCCGTCAGCAATGTTGCGGCCTGTTCAGCAAAAAGCCGTGCGTCTTCTTCAGAAACCGCGCCGCCCCATCTGGTCAGAAATTCCGTTCGCGCGGCGTCAAAACGTCGATCTGCACCATCTGCCTGTTCCAGTTCTTGCGTCAATGCTTCTGCAGATTGTGGATCGCGGGAATAACTGCGCAGAATATCAAGGCAGATGACATTCCCCGACCCTTCCCAAATCGAATTCAGCGGGGACTCCCTGAACAGCATCGGCATCGGTGTGTCGTCGGTGTAACCCATGCCCCCCAGGCATTCCATCGCTTCGTAAACCACATTCGGGCAAAGCTTGTTTGACAGGAATTTGGCCAGCGCAACTGCGATGCGCGCCAGTGGTGCACCTTCATCCATGGCGCACGCAACATGGAACCCTAACAAAGTGGCCCCTTCCCAATCCAGCGCCAGATCTGCAAGAACGCCCCGCATAAGCGGTTGGTCGATCAAACGCTTCTGGAAAACGGTCCGGTGGGTGCACCAATGGTGCGCTTCCTCCAACGCCGCTCGCATCAGCCCGGCGGGCGCCATGGCCGTGTCAAGTCGCGTATGATGCACCATGCGAATGATCTGACGTATGCCGTCGCCTTGTTCGCCTAGCTGTTCCGCCCAGGCACCGTGATATTCGATTTCAGCGGATGCATTCGAACGGTTGCCCATTTTTTCCTTTAATCGCATAAGATTAATCTGGTTTGTCGTGCCGTCGGGCAACCAACGCGGCACGAGAAAGCAAGTCAGCCCCCCCGGTGCCTGGGCCAGTGTCAGAAACCCGTCAGACATTGGTGCAGAACAAAACCACTTATGGCCGAACAACCGATAGGCGTCACCATCTCGTTCGGCCCGTGTCGTGTTGCTTCGCAGATCGGACCCACCCTGTTTTTCGGTCATCGCCATGCCAAGGGTCAGCCCCTTCTTTTTGCCAAAGGACCGCGGACGCGGGTCGTACTCGCGGCTTGTGATCTTTTCGCGCCACAGGCCAGCAAATTGCCCGGTAAGAGACGGATAGGCAGCATAGGTCATCGTCATCGGACAGGCAGCGCCGGGTTCAACCTGGCTTTGCAGATAGACCATCGCGGCATGGGAGAGATGCCCTCCCCCACTGTTTTTTTCCCAGGGGGCTGCGGCATATCCGGCAGCCAGTCCAAGCTGCAGGAACCGGTGGTAGGAGGGATGAAAATCCACCAGGTCAAGCCGCCGCCCACCCCGGTCAAACTGGCGCAGTTCAGGCGGGTATCGGTTGGCCAGGCGGCCATGTTCACGCATCTCGACTGTTCCAAGGGTCGCACCGAAATCAGCAACCTGTGTATCATTGATGAAAGACCGTAACAGAACGTCACCCTGAAACAGGTCACGATCCCCCCTGAGATCAGGTTGATTGAGCAAGCTGTCGTTCATTACCTGATAATAGTCCTAAATGACGATGAACCAAGGCCCGGTTCACAAAAACGAATCAAATGGTTTTACGGGATTCACAAAGCGAATCAGCTGTGTCATAACTCGTCTCAGGCCCATCAAGAGGCCGCCGCAAACTGCGGAGTGAGGCAGAATGAAACAGACCACACCAACTTTCGGCATGCTCGCCTTTCTGGGTGCCTGTCTCTGTGCGGGAGCATATTTTGCCTTTGTTGCAGTTCAGGGGGATTCCGGTTTGTTTCAGCGCCTGCGCGCCGAGGTGGAGGCGGACGAGCTACGTGCTGAATTGGCGGCATATCGCCTGGAGGTCGCACGGCTTGACAATAAGACCCGGCGTCTGTCGGACGATTTTCTTGACCTTGATCTGCTTGATGAACAGGCACGCGATGTACTTGGCATGATCCACCCGGACGAAATTATCATCCCCAATTAGTGGCGACGTTTGGGCGGAATTAGCGCTCGCATGGCATAAGGGAACTGTGCTATCATATAGTTTAATACTAAACTATACACGTCCCGACGTGGAGGAGCCCACATGGCCGCCAGGAAAACCGCAAAGAAATCAAATGTTTCGAAAGAGGAACTCCTCGAATATTACCGCGAGATGTTGCTGATCCGCCGATTCGAGGAAAAGGCCGGCCAGCTTTATGGCATGGGCCTGATCGGCGGTTTCTGTCACCTCTACATTGGCCAGGAAGCCGTCGTTGTCGGCCTGGAGGCTGCGGCGGACGAGGGGGACAAGCGCGTTACCTCTTACCGGGATCATGGTCATATGCTCGCCTGTGGGATGGATCCCAAGGGTGTGATGGCCGAGCTCACCGGACGCGAGGGGGGCTATTCACGCGGCAAGGGTGGCTCCATGCATATGTTCTCCAAGGAAAAGCATTTTTACGGCGGCCATGGCATTGTTGGCGCGCAGGTGCCTATCGGCGCGGGCCTTGCCTTTGCCGACAAATACCTTGGCAATGACCGTGTGAGTTTTGCCTATTTTGGGGATGGCGCGGCGAACCAGGGCCAGATTTATGAAACCTTCAACATGGCGTCGCTCTGGAAGCTGCCAGTGATCTTTGTCATCGAGAACAACCAATATGCGATGGGGACAAG
>CAYTUW010000138.1:0-8001 GCA_964441435.1 uncultured Rhodobacterales bacterium | reverse complement strand
TTCCGAGCCGCGTGAGATGTTGCGGACCATATACAACTGGTTGAGGCCGATCTTGATGTTTCTGGAAACCAACATGGCATTCGTGACTGGCCGCGCAGACAAATGGTGGGCGTGGGTCGTTGTATGGACCGGGGTTGTAGCACTTATTTTTTATGAATCTATTTCGGCGCAAAGCGCCCTTTCAAAGGAAGCCATCTATCTATTGGGTGGAGCTGGCGTCCTCGCGGGTGTGGGCGTCCTAATCAGAAAATGGATCGCAAAACGTAAATGACCGCAACTGACCTTACCCGCGACCACGCCCCGCTGGAGGATGGCCTCCTCGCCCGGCGCTATTTTGCGAAGTTCGACACGATCACGCGGCATCTGGGGCGCGTCGCCGCCGCCATGCAGCAGGAACGGGGCTACAGCAAGGCCGAACTCACCATCATTACCCGCTACCTGCGCGGGATCAGCTGGACCTTTCAGGCGCTTGCCAACAAATACCTGATGACGGGGCGCGTCGAGGGGCCGCTATCGGCTGCCATGACCATCGACCGGCATGAAAGTGGCTTTCCGGCTTATGCAGAACTCATGCGCATGGCCAATGACGCCCAGCAGGCCGAACGCCACCTGCGCAATATGCCCGATCAGGATCAGCTCAAGGATCAGATGATCCGCCAGATCGTTGGGGAGCTTTCGATCCCGACAGAGTTACAATTTGCCCTCTCCCAGAGGCTTTATTATGAGGAACTTCTGAAGGGCGAGTTGTTTTGGCCGCAAAATGATCCCGAAGCGCTCTGGCAGCGCAATATTGACCAAGAGCGGCGCAATTTCCTGATCCATTGGGCGGTCTATGACAGCCAGCTCAACCTGCCGACGATCTATCTGATGGAACTTGATGACACGGGTCGCACCGCGCTGCCGAAGGATCAGCGCCGCTGGCCAGAGGCGCAGGCCCATCTGATGGCGCAATCAGTGGGGGGCCTGAAACTCGTGACGATTGCCAAGGGGTTTGACACGGATTTTGATGACCTCCACCCCAAACGCCTGCGCCGTATTCATGTGGGGCCGATGTATTCCTCTGCCTTTACGCAGCAATCGGGGCCGATCCGCGAAGTGCTCGACAAGGCGCGCGCGCCCGTGGGCGAAGATTGGGCGCTCGCCTGGACAGTGGAGGAGCTGGAAAGCGAACGTGTGACGCATGAAAAATCCGGCTGGTTTTCGACGGTAGAGCGGGAAATCTTTGCTTTGGATCCGTTTTCAGGCCGCGGTGTTGATACCGGCGCGACCCGCACCGAACGCGCCATTATCATGCCCGAACGCCCTTATCAGGCGCTTGAAGAAATGAACCCGCCGGGGTTCCGCGCTGTGCGGAAATTTGTCGTCAGCCCCAAGGGGCGGGTGTTGAGTTATCGTTAGAGTTTGAGGATTTGAAATGAGCCAATCCGCCGATCAGATGGAACTCCGGGAGGAGGACATCACCAAGCATTACGAGGCCGCGGCGCATATGCTGCTGGGACTTGATCATACCCCGCGTATCGCCAAGGGGAAGGAAGCGCCCGCACAGGAGCGTTCGGCTGGCATCGGCACGCGGCGGCGGTTTCGCAGCACCACGCCGGGGCTGGTGACAAAATCCACAGCACGCCCCGAAGGGGTGCGGCTGATCGAACGGATCGAGGGGCTGGGCGGCGATGATCCGATCACTTCGCCGCAGGAGGCAACGGTTCTGTCGTCCCTGCGCCGGGCGCTGGCGATTGCGCTCGCGGTGGCGGAACAATATGGCGAACAGACGGGGCTTGCGGCGCTGAAACGCGCGAACCTCGAAGGCAATCTTGCGGCCGGAAAGAAAAACGAATTCAGCGAGCTGCTGACGGCGGAGGCGCTGGTATCGCTGGCGGTTTTTGCCAATGCGACCGCCTTTCTTCTGGCCCCACACGCAACCGAAGTCACCGCCGATATTGGCGAGGTTGAGGAGGTTTTGACCGACAACGGCCAGCTTGCCCTTCACGGCGCACTTTGGGAGCTGGATCAGGATCTTGCCAGTTTTGCCGATGAGGAAAAGCTCGTCGCAACCGTCATGGCCTACGCCGAAAAACTGATGGAGAAGGTGTCCTTGCGCGCCCAGAACGCAGGCCGCCTTGATCCGTTCACATCTGCCGCCTACCGGGTGGAGGCCGACGACCTGACGATCAACGGGTTCACCCCGGCGCGCGCGGCCAGGGGCAGCACCCTGACGATGACCTTCAAAAAACCGAATGAGGTGGTCGGCAACCATATTGCAAAATACCAGGCGATGAAGCTTTCCAAGATGCTGATGGCCTATGATTTTGAGCGTAAACTAAACCCCTTTGCCGATCTTGGTGGGTTCATCTTTACCTTCATGGGCGATGGCAAGCCGGGCACCGGGAAAACCACGCTGATCCAGATGATGGCCGGGCTGATCAATGAATACTGTCAGGTTGCTGGCTATCCGTTCCGCTATCAGAACCTGTCGACGGACAATATCGACTCTTATCAGGGTAAATCCGGCCAGAACGCGAAGGCGTTTATCAACAATGTGATTGACCCGAATGTCATCGGCTTTGGCACGATTGACGATATTGATCAGCTTGCAGGCAAACGCGGGGATCGCCAATCCTCCGCCGGGCAGCTCGAAATCACCGCCGTGCTGATGGAAAGTTTCGCGGGGGCAAATACGGTCGTGCGGGGCAACTGCACCTTTGGAATGTTTTCGAACTACCCGGAAAACGTCGATGACGCACTGCGTCAGCGGGCAGGGGCACGTTTCCTTGTCGACGGGCCGATCACGCGGGATGACTATATTGACATCCTGTACCTGCTGATGGGCAAAAACCATGACATTCCACTAGGCGACCACGAGGCCTACGCCGCGCAGGAGATTAAAAAGGCCGTCGCGGCCAGTTTCGAAAGCCACGGCAAGCCGCATGAGGATGGGTTGCTGAAGGTTTGGGAACAGACCGTTGGCGACATCGGTGAACTCGACACGATTGCGAAGCTCGGGACCTATCTGAAAGGCATCCAGCAGGCCGATGAACGGTTTACGGGCCGCGCGATCAAGAACATTACCGATGCGGTAAAAGTCCGCGCGATGGATTTCGAACTGCCCGATGAATGGATGGAAGAGCCGGAGCTGTTCCTGTTCAAAGACTACGACACGAAACTTGCGATGATCAAAGATATGCGCCAGCCGATCACGGTCGAAATGGTGATCCAGGAAATCAACCGCTACGCGGATTCAGAGTTCCGCTATGCGGATAAGTCCGATGAGGTCGCGATTGAAAACGCGGTGCGCGAAATGGGCCGGATGGCAGAGGCGAAACGGCGGTATATTGAGGGGAAGGGGTGAACACGTTTCGCCACATACACCCCGGATCGCTTGCGATCCGGTTCACGCCCGACCCCGCCCCCCAGGGCGGGCGTGAAATACGCCCACCCTCGGTGCCGGGCGCGAACCTGTGTTCGACGCGACCAAGGTGCGAGACCCCACATGAATGAATCTGTCACCTTCATGAACACGCTGCTTCCCTCCGCACTCCTCTGCGCGGCGGCATATGTGTTGCCGTGGCTCTACGTGCCGCGTGAAACGCGGTCGCAGAAGGTCACGGCAATCGCCGTTATCAGCGCGGGCGGCACGGTTCAGCTGCTCGCGATGCTGATTTTTGGCTATCTCTACGCCGATGCCGGGTTTGACGTGGCCTATCAGATCGAGCAAAACCCCTGGGGTACGCTCCTTTATTTCGCTGATCTGGCGGATCTCAGCATGATCCTCTGGGTGCCAACGCTGCTCCTCAGCTGGTTTTACATTGCGCAGCGGGTGGAACGCCTGCGGGGTGAGGATATGATGCGGGTGGAAATTGAACGGGATGGAGGCACGGCATGAAACGTCTCATTTCCCGTGGGTTCATCTTCGGCAACCTCATCGAGCGCAGTCTCGGACCCCGATCCGGGGCCTCTTGGCACCTTAGGACTCCGGATCAACTCCGGGGAGGGAAAATGTCCACCCGGGTCGCCTGCGGCCCGGGCAGCGCCCGACACGCCCCCCCGGGGCGGGCGCTTCTCGCCCACCCCGCGTGTCGGTCACTCCCTTCTGTCTGTGCAGGGAGGCCCACATCATGAAACGCCTCATCTCCCGCGGTCTCATGTTTGGCAATCTGATCGAGGTGTCCTCCCCCGCCCTTATCGCGCGCTACAACCGGGCGCTGAAAAACCTGACAGGCAAAGAGACCAAACTCAAGGATTTCCACATCGACATTTCCGGCTATTCCCCGGAGATCGGGGATGAGCTTGGCGACCACCTCTACTTGAACCACGCGGGCGTCAATCGGCAGTTCATCCTGCTGACGACGGAGCAGAAAACCGCGCCGCTGCTCAATGTGCAATTCTCGACCTCGCGCGGTATTCTGCGCCAGTTCATTGAGGAAAATGAAAGCCAGCTTTTTGCCCTTACGGCGCGCGACGCGGTCGCAGGGGAGCTTTTGAATTCCGTCTATGATGTGTCCTCCCCGGAACGGCTGTTCGATCTGCGTCAGGTGACGATTGAAGCCGACACAACAGAAGCCCATGTCGCGGAGGCGCAAAAGCTCGAAGACCTCATTACCCGCTTTCGGGGTGAGGAGGACGGCTGGTGGGATGACGTGCTGATCGCCGACATGATCACGCTCGCCAAGAAAACCGGCGATGTGACGCGCCAGCCGATTACCCTGAAGACGCCAACATTTATCCAGGAAAATTTCTGGACGGCGCATTTTGGCGGGCTGTACCTGTTTCGCGGGATGGAACACCCCGCGTTGATTTCCAGCGGGGATAAGGCCGAACTCGGAAAGCTGCCGATCAAGTATCAGTTTGATTTCACTGACAGAAACCAGATTGCCAAATTCCTCGATTACAACAATCTGGTCGAACCGATTGTGAAGGCGCGCGGTGTTGATGCCGCCGCGATCCTGCAACAAAAGATGGATTTCATCGTTGTCGATGTGGCGGCCGACAAGGGTGCTGACCTCGATGGCGCAACCCGGCGTGACATCCGCCAGCTCGCCCGCCGCTACGCACGTGAACTGCCTGAAGAGTTTCATGGTCTTGCTGCGCTGAAGCGTTGGGCAGATGGCGCCGGGGACTGGCCAAAGATCACGTCGGATCATCCGGCCTATTTCTATTCCCTGCGTTCGACCGATCACGCCGACCGCGACCTGATCAATATGTTGCTGGCGGAACTCAGCCCGAAGGACATTCGCCAGCTTTTCATCTGCCATAAGGAACGGTTTTATCGTGCCTATTCCAAATGGCCTGACCAGAAAAAGGAATATGTCGCTGATTTTCTTCAGGCGGAATATCAGGTGGACAAGGCGGGCGCACGGGCAGCACTCTTTGGTCATGAGGCCCCGATGGAAGAGGCGACACATCACCGAGAGGTTGATATTGTCGACCTCGTTGGCCCCTGGGGCAGCGTCATGCGCGGGAGGCGTTAGAAATGGGATTGATCCGGCTTATCGTCATTGGTGCGATTGTGCTGACGGCAATATATTTTCTGGTGTCGGTTTATTCGCGGTCCGTCCGGCGCGAAAAACTGGAAAAAGAATGGGATGCAAACCCGCTTGAACCCGGGAAGGCCGCGCGCGATGCCTTCATCGAAAAGGGCATGGCGGATTATGAAAGCGGGTTCCGGAAAAAACTGATCCTGCTCGTGTATGTCATCCCGGCGGCGCTGGTTGCGCTTGCCGTTTACGTCACCAATACCAACTGAGGGGGCATCATGCGCCGCGTCAAAATCGCTTTCCGGGTCATTCTGTTCCTCTTTGTGTTCGGATTCTTCCATTACATTCTGCCGCAACATGACGTGGTGCGCGTGACTTCGACAGAGGTGATCCGAACCGATTTCAGCTGGTATAACCGCCTGTTTTACGCCCAGGCCGACAGTGGCAATGTAGAGGCCGCAAACCGTGATCTGCGGCTGATCAATACGGAGCGGCGCAAGACCTGGATTCTGGGTTTTTTCCAGCGTGAAGCCACGGGGATCATGGTTTACCGCAATGAGGATACGGGCTGGATCTGGCCACCGTATTTTAAGTTTGACAGTTCTGACCTGCAGGCCGAAGCCGCCGCTGCAATCGACAATGCGCAGGAACAATGGGTCGTGATCACCCACTACGGCTGGCGGAATAAGTTCTTTTCGATCTATCCCAATGCCATTGGGGTCCGAAAGGTGGACGGGCCGGATGTTACTGTGATCCCGTGGTTCAACATCTTCTTTTTCATATTCCTGATCATCGCCTATCTGTTCCTGCGTGCGGCATGGCGGCAATTCCGGGAACGGTCCATTGACCCCGCGCTCGATGTCGCGGCGGAAAAATGGGATGTGGTGGATGGCCATGCGGATGCGGCGGCGGATAAGGCGCGCGGTGTCTGGGGGCGGTTCAGGGCCTGGCTTGGCACATGGCGCGGCAAGCCGCGGGTTTAGGCAGCCTTATGGACCGCGACCTCAAAGCGCGGAATCAAGGGCGTCAGCCCGCCGCGCCATCGACGGGCCGTCCGGCGGCACGGCGATTTGGTGACAACAGAATGTCGCTCTGAGGTCGCGCAGGTTTGGCGGGGATAAAGCGCCGAGCTCGGCAATCAGATCGCCGCACCCCGGCCCGCCGATGGCGCTCACTCCCCGTAGGGCACCCAGATGTTCTTGACCTCGGTGGCCTGGGAAAGTGCTTCGCGCATGTCCGGATTGCCCCAATCCCGCGTTTGGCCGTTGTTGACCCAGGTGCGTTTCAGGTCCCGGCGGAACGGCGTTCGATATCCCCCGAAATATCGGAGGAGGAAAAGCTCCAGACCGCATCTACGTCAAGGTGATCGGCCAGTGTTTTCGCCAGTTCCGCGTGATCGCCTGTCAGGATGTTCACCACACCACCCGGCACGTCGGAGGTTTCGAGCACCTGATAGAAATCCGTTGCCGCCAGCGGGTAAGGCTGAGACGCCACAATGACCGATGTATTGCCCATGGCCATTGCAGGCGCCATCGCGCCGACCAGACCCATCAGGGGGGCGCTGTCATCGGCAAGAATGCCAATGGTTCCAACCGCTTCCTTCATCGCCAGCGCAACGCCCCGGATCGGTGCGCCATGCGCCTGGCCATCATATTTGTCGGCCCATGCGGCGGCGGTGAAGAGCGTATTGATTGATGCCTCAACCTCTGCTTTGCCGCCTTTTTTGCCGGTCATCGCGTCGATGCGAGCAGCAAATTCATCGGCGCGGGCCGACAGGTTTTCCCCGATATAATAGAGGATCTGCGCCCTGAGATGTCCGGTGGTTTTACCCCATGATCCACGCGCCTTGGCGGCGGCTTCAACGGCGTTTCGGATATCTTTGCGGTTGCCAATGCCAACCTGGCCGAGCAGCGCGCCTTTGGGGCTGTAGACGCCGCGCACATAGCCACCATCGGGCCGCGCCTGCTTGCCGCCGATATAGAATTTGGCGGTCCGATCCAGCGGATCAGCCGGGGCAGCATCCCTGGGGGCCGCGATCGCCGCGACCGGGTGCAGCGCCTTCGCCTTGCCGCGTGGTTTGGTATAGGCGGTCAGCCCTTCCCAGCCGCCTTCACGGCCAAAGCCGCTTTCGCGCACACCGCCAAATCCGGCCGCCGCATCAAAGAGGTTGGTGGCGTTCGTCCAGACAACGCCAGCCTTCAGTTTCGGCGCAATATCAAGCGCGAGGTTGATGTTTTCCGTCCAGACGGAGGCGGCGAGGCCATAGCGGGTGTTATTGGCAAGCTCCACGGCCTCTGCGGGGGTGCGGAAGGTGGTCCCAACCAGCACGGGGCCAAAAATTTCCTCCTGCATCAGGGTCGCCGCCGGGTGCATGTTGGAAATCAGTGTCGGCGGGTAGAAACAGCCCTGTTCCGGCAGTTTGATTGCCGCGCGGTGAATATCCCCCTCATGGCCGTATGTGTCGACCATTTCGGTGATCGTCTTAAGCTGCACAGGGTCCACCACCGCGCCGATGTCGATGGATTTGTCG
>CAYTUW010000137.1:6043-8045 GCA_964441435.1 uncultured Rhodobacterales bacterium | reverse complement strand
CGGAGAACCCTATGTGAAAGAACGCTAACCAAAACAGCCAAAAAACGGGCCGCATGGCCCTTTTTCGCTTCAAATTGGCGCGCCCCCGTTGAAACTCCCGGCGAAGCCTGCATAAGAAGCCCATGCAGATTTACCTCCCCATTGCCGAGGTATCGGTCAACGCCTTCCTGCTTCTGGGGCTCGGGGGGCTTGTTGGCATGCTGTCGGGCATGTTCGGGGTTGGCGGCGGCTTTCTGATGACGCCACTTCTGTTCTTTATTGGTATTCCGCCCGCTGTCGCCGTTGCGACCGAAGCGAACCAGATTGTTGCCTCCTCCTTTTCCGGCGTTCTGGCGCATCTGAAGCGACGAACCGTCGATCTGAAAATGGGAACGGTACTGCTCATTGGGGGGTTATTAGGGGCAGCACTGGGCGTGCAACTGTTCAACTTGCTGAAAAGCCAGGGCCAGGTCGATCTGCTGGTGAAGCTTTGCTACGTCGTTTTCCTCGGCGTGATTGGCGGGTTGATGTTCATCGAATCCCTCAGGGCAATCCGCCGCGCCCGTACACCGGGGGCCGTGCCCCAGCGTAAGAAACACAACTGGATTCATGCGCTGCCTTTCAAGATGAAGTTCCGCACCTCAGGGCTTTATATCTCCGTCATTCCACCGCTGATCGTCGGCGTTCTGGTTGGTGTTCTGGCAGCAATCATGGGGGTTGGCGGCGGGTTCATCATGGTGCCTGCAATGATCTACCTTTTGGGTATGCCGACCAAGGTTGTGGTTGGCACCTCGTTGTTCCAGATCATCTTTGTCACCGCCTTCACCACGCTGCTGCATGCGACCACCAACTACACGGTCGATATGGCGCTCGCCGTCCTGCTCTTGATCGGCGGGGTGGTTGGTGCACAGGTCGGCACGCGTGTCGGCACACGGCTAAAAGCGGAGCAACTGCGTATTCTGCTTGCGATCCTGGTGCTGGCGGTCTGCGTGAAGCTGGGGCTCGACCTTCTGATCGAACCGGGGGAGATTTATTCGATCGGCGAAGGAGGGCACGGATGATCCGCCTGCTGCTGCTTTTGCTCTGTGTGGCCCTGCCAGCCCGCGCCGAACAGGTCATCGCCGGGCTAAGCCAGACCCGTGTCCAAATCGATGCAACCTTTGTCGGCTCGGAAATCCTGATCTATGGCGCCGTCAAGCGAGAAGCGCCCATTCCTGGAGATGGCCCGCTCGAGGTCATCGTTGCCGTCACCGGCCCATCGGAGCCTGTCACGGTCCGGCGCAAAGATCGTCGCTACGGCATCTGGGTCAACACCGATGCCATCCATATCAGCGCGGCACCAAGCTTTTACGCGGTTGCGACAACCGCACCGCTTGCTGACATCCTGAGCGAGGTTGAAGATTTGCGTCACCGCATCTCGGTGCCGCACATGATCCGAAATGTCGGCCAGGCCGGGTTGGTCGACGATCCCAGCGCCTTCAGCCGGGCCCTGATGCGCATCAGGACGTCCGAGGGGCTTTACCAGACGTTGGTCGGCCAGGTGGAGTTGACCGAGGAAACCCTTTTCAACACCTCCATCGGACTGCCTGCAAACCTGACGGAAGGCGACTACACCACACGGATATTTTTGACACGTAACGGAACCGTGGTGGATTCCTATGAAACACAGATCGCGGTTCGGAAGGTCGGGCTTGAGCGCTGGATTTACACGCTGGCGCATGAAAAGCCGCTCATCTACGGGCTGCTGTCGCTGTTCATTGCGATTGTGGCAGGCTGGGGTGCCTCGGCCGCCTTCCGCTACGTGCGGGGCTGAGTGTTCATCAATCCCTGACGGGCTTTCTTCACGATGAAAGCCCGTCAGGGATTGAAGATTGTCTGCTAGCCACGCCCGATATAGGGCATTTTGGTTGCCATCACGGTCATGGACTGTACGTTGGCTTCTGCGGGCAGGCTTGCCATATGAAAAACCGCACGCGCCGCCGCCTCCACATCCATTGTCGGCTGTAGCTCGGCGTCGGGATTG
>CAYTUW010000137.1:1590-6033 GCA_964441435.1 uncultured Rhodobacterales bacterium | reverse complement strand
CTTCCACCAACTCCGTGCGGGCGTTGCCGATGTCAATCTGCCCGCAGGCGATATCAAAGGGGCGCCCATCCAGCGACAACGCCTTGGTCAGGCCCGTTACCGCGTGTTTCGAGGTCGTGTAGCACACGGACCCGGCACGCGGCACATGGGCGGAAAGCGAACCATTGTTGATGATCCGCCCGCCCTGCGGAACCTGCCGCCGCATCTGGGAAAAAGCCGCGCGCGCCGCAATAAACATACCGTTGATATTGGTGTTCATCACCTCAAGCCAGCCGTCCAGCGGCACTTCGTCGATCGGACCAGAGGGGCCAAAAATACCGGCGTTGTTAAACAGAACATCGAGGCGGCCCACGGTCGCTGCAAATTCTGCAATCGCCGCCTCCACCGCCGCCGGATCCGTTACATCCGCTACATAGCTATGGGCATTGGCCTGGCCACCTGCCATCTCTAACAGCTTGCCCGCGCGCCGCGCCATCAGCCCGACCTGCCAACCGGCGGCCAGAAACATCTCCGCCGTGGCGCGACCAATACCTGAACTTGCGCCGGTGATCATAATCGACTGCAACATCGCCTATCCCCTCGTGAGCTCCAAAGCTGGGGGCTTGGCCACCAGATCATCCGTGACAAGGTCACCCGTCGGCCGCGCAAGCCGATTCCGCACCACCCAGAACAGCCGTTCCTGCGCCCGCGTGATTGCCACATAGGCCAGACGTTTCCACAAGGGCTGACCCGCCTCAACCCGGCCCATGCGAGCCGCCACAAACAAATCTGGCGCAAAGACCTGCACGTTTTCCCACTGCGAGCCCTGCGCCTTGTGAATTGTCACCGCCGCACCATGCAGGAACGCCGCCCCCATACGTGCGGCGTAAGGGATGAAAGGCTCTTCCTCATCCGGGATTTCGATCTTAACGATGGAGGCTGCGGAAACACGCGGATCTTCTGCCCCTATCACATGCAGGCGGGAAAATCCGGGGTTCTTACCGGGACCAAGGTAAACCACCTGCGCCCCTTTGATCAGGCCACGCGCCTCCAGATCAATGCGTTTCTTGCGGTGTTTCACCGGCAGCTCGATCCCATCACAGATCAGCGGTTCCCCCGGCAGCAGCGCATCAGGCGGCGCAGCATAGGCACCGCGAAAGGCCTGGATCAGCTTCACCCGCGTCACATTGCGCCAGACCAGCACCGGCGAACGCGCCATCAGGTCGCTTTCCACCCGCTGCGCAAAAACCACGCGGTCGTCGCGCGCGGCGACCTCCCCCACACGGCGTTCAAATTGTTCAAAGGTCAGATCATCGTCACCAAGCGCATGGGCAAGGTCGAGGATCGGGTTATCAGCGGTCTGGCGGTGAATGCGGTGCAGGTTGAGTTTGCGCTTCTCTGGCAGACGATCAAATATCATCTCACCGCTTTGACCAACCGGGGCAAGCTGCGCAGGATCGCCAAACAGTACAAGCGTTGAAAATATCTCTTTCAAATCCTCAAATTGTTTGTCGTCCAGCATGGAGCTCTCATCGACAAACCCAATATCAAGCGGATCCTCGCGCCGTTTCCAACCGGTGATGAAGTCCGACCCCCTGAGCCCCGCCGCTGCCAGTGCACCGGGAATGGATTTATGGGCCTCAAAGAAGGCCAATGCCCGGTCCAGAGCGGCATCCGTAAGCCCCTCGATCGTCGGCCGTTCCCCCTGCCCGGCCAGCCAATCGGCGATCTTTTCATATTCCGGGTCATAGACCGGGGTGTAGATGATGCGGTGAATGGTGGTTGCCGGCACCCCACGATTGCGCAACACGGACGCAGCTTTGTTGGTCGGTGCAAGAATCGCGAGCGTTCGTCGGTCGGCGCGCGCGCGGCCCTCATAGTCACCGGACACGATGTCAACACCCGCCTCTTCAATCGCCCGGTAAAGATCGGCCAGCAACATGGTTTTGCCCGACCCAGCCTTGCCCGTCACTGCCAAAACCCGGGTTTTGCCCTCGCTCTGCGGCGTTGTGATGTTTTCGAGAACATCGACACCAGCTGTTTTCAGCAGGGCCGCGATCCGATCATAGGCTTCGGCCTGATCATCTGAAAATACGAGCTGTGGTGTCGTCATGGCCTGACCCTAGCCGCAGCACATGTCAGGCACCAGTGAAGATCGCGGGGAACGCGGCAAACAATCGGCACAGAGCAAGGCCAGGAAGCCCGATCCGATTTTTGGGTCACGTTTCCGGCCATCGGTGAAACCGCCACCACCGCTTGTCCAAGGGCAAATAGCGCAAAGAGAACCACATCTGAACGAAGGTTGTTGGTGCCACTGAAAGGGGCGAACCAGAACCTTCAAAGCTCTCATCGTTTCTGCGAAACGACTGCCGCCCAGCACAGTGTTCGAAAGTTGCGCGTTTCTATCGAAACGTTTGTGGTGCGGGTGGAGGGACTTGAACCCCCACGCCTTGCGGCGCCAGAACCTAAATCTGGTGCGTCTACCAATTTCGCCACACCCGCACGACCCGAAGGCCGCGATTCTCTAACAAAGGATCTAAGGGAATGCGAGCGGAATTTTTCCGATGTAAGGGGGCACAGCACCAAAAACACGCGCGATCCTGATCGCCGCCAACAAATCGCCTCTGCCTTAACGAAAAATCGCCATAATTTGATTTGCACTCTTGTTGAAGGCATAAACGGGAACACTCGCAAGGACAAACGATGAAGCGCTGCAGAACGCTTCTCCGTTAAACGAAAATCGGACGTCCACAGCGCACCCTATTGCTTCGAGCACACCTCGCGGTGCGGTGCACATCGCAGGACTACGGCCCCCGGCGAAGCAGAGAGCGCCGGGGGTTTTTATGTTTGACCCACTGATCGCGTGGCTTGCGGGTGTGAATGCCTCCGGCGAGAGTGTTGTGCAGTAAAGAAGCGCGGGTAAACAAATGGTAAATTCGCATCTCGTTGCTGTTCAGACGCCAAATTCAGTCACATCGGGTTCTTGCGATGTTTACGCCATCCCCAACGAGCGAAACACTTTTGGCAATTCTTCGGGGATGTCTTCGGCGATCAGACCGGGACCGAAGGATAGCGCACATTCGACATGCAGCCAGGCAGCGGTTTCTGCGGCCTGCATAGGGGGAAAGCCGCGCGCCAGCAGCCCGGTGATGAACCCGGCGAGCACATCGCCCGACCCTGCTGTGGCGAGCCAGGGGGCGGCGCGGTCATAATGGGCAGAGTTGATGGAACAGCGGCCATCCGGTGCTGCAATCACGGTGTCAGGGCCTTTGAACAGCACCACGCAACCTGCACGCGCGGCGGCTTCACGGGTGGCGTCCACCTTGGAATAGGCCGGACCCTTGGTGGCGGGGGCGTTCAGTTTCTCCGCAATGTCAGGGAACAGCCGGGCAAATTCGCCCGCATGGGGGGTGAGCACGCAGTTTTCGTGGAGGCCTGCGAAGAGTGTCGCCTCGCGGCCGATGAGCGTTAAGGCGTCAGCATCCAGGACGATTGCCCGGCGGCTCTTCAATCCGGCCTCGATGAGGCCCCGGCTTTCATCGCCAAACCCAAACCCCGGCCCGATGCAGAGGGCGTTCAGGCGCTCATCCTCCAGCAGCGCTTCAAACGCCCGGACCTCACCGACCTGCCGCATCATGATCGCCGTGATCTGGCTTGCGACTTCGACCTGCGCCTCGGGCGGCACGCCTAGTGTGACGAGCCCTGCCCCGATCCTGAGTGCGCCCCTCGCTGCGAGGCGGGCAGCACCGGTGTGGCCGGGCGGACCGGAGAGGATCAGGGCGTGGCCGTGGGTGTATTTGTTTGTTTGCCCACGCCAAACATCGCCTTTGCTAAGACCAGTTTCCCAATCATCAAGTTCGATCAACTCAACCTGATCGGTCGGATCAGCGAACTCTGCCAATCCGATATCCACTACTCGAACCTTCTCAACATCCAGTGTGCGCTCACCTAAGCGATGCCCCACTTTTTCCTTGTGAAATGAAACGACAAGATCGCTTGAACAAAAGAATGCATTCCCATTCTCCACCAGTTCGCGACCACTATCCATCTCGACGCCAGAAATCGCATCAACTGAGACGGTTTTTCCAAGCGGGTGGCTAACGAGAAATTTAGTGAGATCACAGGCCTCGGAATCGAGCTGCCGTGTAAGCCCAGTCCCAAAAAGGGCATCAACAACCAAGTCCGAACATCTTCCGGTCCAGCCAGACAGCACCTGAGTGTTCTGAACCTCCCCCATCTCACACCACCGCTCATAATTCACCTTCGCATCCGGTGGCAGCTTTTCCGGCGCTCCATAAAGGAACACCTCAACCGCCCAACCGCGCGCCTTTAGCAGCCGCGCCACCACAAACCCGTCACCACCATTGTTGCCGGGGCCACAGAGCACCACAGATCGCTTCATTTTTGTTCCGGAAATATCCCGGGGAGCGCGAGGGGCTGGCCCCTCGCTCCTGACCGGCTCAG
>CAYTUW010000137.1:0-1580 GCA_964441435.1 uncultured Rhodobacterales bacterium | reverse complement strand
CCGCCGTTGTTGCCCGGGCCACAGAGAACCACAGCCCGGTGGGACGTTTTCTTTAGCTCCGGCCATTCCTCGAAAATCGCCTCGACCACGCCTCGCCCGGCGCGCTCCATCAGCTCGAGCCCGGTGACTTCGCCGCTGTCGATCGCTGCCTGTTCAATCGCCCGCATCTGCGCTGCTGTCAGGAGTTCTGCCATGACCAATCGCCCTCAATCTTCGCAGTATGCCCGTTATTCAGGCATGGCGCACAAAAAATAGGCAACTGCCAGAAATTCATCCGGCATCTGCCCGCCCGAAAACCCTAGCGAATTGTGAGCGCGAAGGGAACGTGGTCTGACCGCAGGGGAATGCCAAAGGGAGTCGGGCGATGAAAAAGATCGAAGCCATCATCAAGCCGTTCAAACTCGACGAGGTCAAAGAGGCGCTACAGGATGTCGGCGTTCAGGGCCTGTCGGTGGTGGAGGTCAAAGGGTTTGGCCGTCAGAAGGGCCACACGGAACTCTATCGCGGCGCCGAATATGTCGTCGATTTCCTGCCCAAGGTGAAGATCGAGGTCGTGCTCGCTGATGATCAGGTCGATAGCGCGATCGAGGCGATTGTTGAGGCCGCCAAGACCGACAAGATCGGCGACGGCAAGATCTTCGTCTACCCTTGCGAACAGGCGCTCCGCATCCGCACCGGAGAGACCGGCGAAGACGCGCTTTGATCCCGGCACCCCCTAATCCAAACACAGCGGCGCTGCCCGCATTTCAGACCAAGAGGACACCCAGATGAACAACAAAGATGTTCTGAAACTCATCAAGGATGAGGACATCGCCTATGTCGATGTGCGCTTCACCGACCCGCGCGGCAAGCTCCAGCATGTCACGATCATCGCCGATCAGGTGGATGAGGATTTCCTGGAAGAAGGGTTCATGTTTGACGGGTCTTCCATTGCAGGATGGAAGTCGATCGAAGCCTCGGACATGAAGCTGATGCTTGATCCGGCCTCCGCCTATGTGGATCCGTTCTACGCGGAAAAAACACTTGCCGTGCATTGCTCCGTGGTCGAACCCGACACCAATGAGCCCTATGACCGCGACCCGCGTGGCACCGCTGAAAAGGCCGAAGCCTATCTCAAATCCACCGGGATTGGCGATGTCGCCTATATGGGACCGGAGGCGGAATTTTTCCTCTTTGACGATGTGCGTTTCAGCGTCGAGATGAACAAAGTGTCTTATGAGGTCGACGCACAGGATGCCTCCTGGAACACCGACACCGAATATGAAATGGGCAATATGGGCCACCGTCCGGGCATCAAGGGCGGCTATTTCCCGGTCAACCCGATTGACGACGCACAGGACATCCGGTCCGAGATGCTGTCGACGATGAAATCACTTGGCATGAAGGTCGACAAACATCACCACGAGGTCGCCTCCTGCCAGCACGAACTGGGCCTGATTTTTGACAGCCTGACCAAACAGGCCGATGAGCTGCAGAAATATAAATATGTGATCCATAATGTCGCACACGCCTATGGCAAATCCGCGACCTTCATGCCCAAGCCGATTTCCGGCGATAACGGCACGGGCATGCATGTGAAC
>CAYTUW010000136.1:0-8127 GCA_964441435.1 uncultured Rhodobacterales bacterium | reverse complement strand
CCTCCTCCAGCACCTTTGCGCCATCTGCGGTGTGGCGCGCATTGGGGTAGCCCTTGATACCGCCATGTTTCATCAACCAGTCGCGCACCGACTCCACATCAAGCCCGTCTTCGTTAAAGAGCGCACCGTCACGCTCGATAATGCCGGTGATCTTGGCACCGTCCTCCTCGCTCAGGAATTTCGCGGCGTGATACCCCACGTTGCCAAGCCCCTGGACGATGATGCGCTTACCATCCAACTTACCCTTCAACCCCGCCGCCTTGATATCCTCGGCATGGCGGAAAAATTCCTGCAGTGCATATTGCACACCACGTCCCGTTGCCTCCGTCCGGCCCTGGATACCGCCGGCATTGGTCGGCTTGCCCGTCACGCAGGCGGCGCTGTTGATATCGGTCGTGTTCATACGTCTGTACTGGTCAGCGATCCACGCCATTTCGCGTTCGCCTGTCCCCATATCCGGGGCAGGCACGTTCTGGGACGGATGGATCAGATCGCGTTTTGCCAGTTCATAGGCAAACCGCCGGGTGATCTGTTCCAGCTCATGTTCGTCCCATTCTCGCGGGTCAATGCACAAGCCGCCCTTTGAGCCACCAAAGGGGGCCTCCACCAGCGCGCATTTATAGGTCATCAGCGCCGCCAGCGCCTCCACCTCATCCTGGTTCACACCGGTTGCATAGCGAATGCCGCCTTTGACCGGCTCCATATGTTCCGAATGCACCGAACGATAGCCAACAAATGTCTGTATCTGCCCACGCAGACGCACCCCAAAACGCACGGTATAGGTTGCATTACAGACCCTGATTTTTTCTTCCAGCCCCGGCGGGAGGTCCATAAGCTGAACGGCTCGGTTGAACATCAGATCAACGGATTGCCGGAAACTCGGCTCTGCAATATTGGCCATAGTGATCTCTCCCGTGGCAGTTTAACAGAATCGCCTGTTTATCAGGTCTTGCATCGACACTATGACGGTTTGGTTAATCCCGCACGAAAAATCAGCAGCCCCGGATACCTCGGACGGATCAAATCATTGCTGGTCGGAAATGACGATGCGCGGGTATGAAATGTATGCAAACCACGCCGCTTTGGCGATTAACCAGGAATTGTGCGGTGAAATGTCCTGTGGTTGGCAATTCACCCAATAATGCCGGTCTCGGAAACAAACGATCACTACTGGCGATAATGTTTCCTGAAACCGGTGTATTAAGCGCAATTAACCGATGCAACGCCCAATTTTGGCCACATGTTTCACGCCATATGTCATTTGTAGCAGGTGTTGCCGGAGTTTTCCGGCGGCCCGGCTCGGGGGCGAGGCGCCCAGGGGCGCTGGGAAAAGGGTATGTGATATGTGGCACGATCGGATTGACGGATCCCGTGTTGACGGTGCGTTGGTAAATGGTGACGGGCGGACAGCAACCCGCAGACTGCGCCGAAAACTGCAAAGCTTCCGCAAGGATGAGGGGGGATCTCTCATCATCTTTGCGTTGTTCATGTTTGTGATGATGATCATGATCACCGGATTGGCGATCGACATCATGCGTCATGAAAACACCCGAACCAAATTGCAAAACACGCTCGACCGCGCGGTCCTCGCGGCGGCTGACCTCGACCAGATGCTCGACCCCGAAGCCGTTGTTGTCGATTACTTCACCAAAGCGAACATGGAGCAGTTCCTCGTCGACGTGAATGTCGAAAACTCGCTGAACTCCCGCATGGTAGAGGCAACGACGCTGGCGAATGTAAACACTTTCTTCATGATGACAAACCCGGATGATCCGCCCGCGGATGCCGATCCTGTGCGCCGCCGCATGGCCTATTGGATGAAGCGCATGGGTGCCCGTTCGCTGCCGGCGGTTGCCAACGGCCGGGCCGAAGAAAAATACTACGACATCGAAGTTTCGCTGGTTCTTGACGTTTCCGGTTCGATGAACAGCAGCAGCAGAATTCAAAATCTGAAGGTCGCCGCACGTGAATTTATTGACACCATCGTCACCCGCGATGGCGAGGACGCAGGCGTTACCACAGTGTCCATCGTTCCTTATAATGCGACGGTGAACCTTGGCCCGCGGCTTGCGCAGGAATATACGCTCACCAACACCCATGGCTATTCCTGGTGCCCACGCCTTCCAACAAGCACATTTTCCAGCGCCGCGATCAGCACGGCGACACCGCTCGAACTTGTATCCCATTTTGAATACGGTGACCGTTCTTCAGCACCGATCAATGTTCCGTGGTGCCCGACAGAAACCTATCGTGACAACCGGATCGTCGTTCATTCGTCCGACATTCCCGATCTGCAAGCCGCAATCACCGGGCTTGATGCTTATGGCAACACAGCGATTGACCTTGGCATGAAATGGGGTGTGGCCCTGATTGACCCGAGCTTCCGTCCCATCATGGAAAACCTGATGGATGATGGCCTGGTCGACAGCAGCGCCACAGGACGCCCGGTCGACTACACCGATGGCGACGGGCTGAAAGTGATTGTTCTGATGTCTGACGGGGCCAATACCCAGGAATACGACCTGCGCGAACCGTTCAAAAGCGGCATGTCCGATATCTGGGTGCGCCGTGAATACGCAGGGCAGCCGTTGATCCAGCTCATCAGCAGTTCAAAACGCAGCCGCTGGTCCATCCGCTACAATGACGGCGGAACCCCGAGCGATCACACCGATGACCAGTTCATGCGCTACAACGTCGGTTCCTGGCAGCGTCAGCTAACCCATCCCTATGGCTATGATGCCTATGATGACGACGTGGTCACAGCCGACAACAGTAGTGACGATCTTGTCACACGCATCTCCTGGCAGGACTTCTTTGCCATCTGGGAAGAGCGTTACGTGAACTACGCCGTTCTGCGCGAACCTTATGACAACGGCTACATCAGCTATAACTACTATCGTTCGCCCGACTATGCGCGTGAAACGATTGTGAACAGCAGCCAGGCAGATGCCCGCCTGTCGACGATCTGTGGCGTTGCCAGAAGCTCTCAGGTGCTTGTTTTCACCATCGCGTTTGAGGCACCAACAGCTGGCCAGACCGCGTTGCTGGATTGCGCCAGTTCCCCATCCCATTACTTCGATGTGGAGGGAACGGATATCGCCGACGCTTTTGACGCGATCGCCAATGAAATCACCCGCCTGAAGCTGACACAATGATGCATTTCATCAAACATATCCGCCAGTGGATGCGCCGCGGCGATGATGGCAACGTCACCATCGAATTCGTGCTGGTGTTCCCGGTGTTCCTGATCATCTTCCTGTCCGCCTTCGAAGCAGGAATCCTGATGACGCGCCAGGTGATGCTGGAACGCGCGCTTGATATCACGGTGCGCGATCTGAGGCTCGGCTTCTTACCGACACCGGGGTTGAGCGAGGCAGAGGCCCATTTGGAGCTCAAAGCGACTATCTGCTCCCGCAGCCTCATCATTCCTGACTGTGGCAACGCGATTCTGCTGGAAATGCGCCCTGTCAGCCGTCTCACCTGGGAACCGCTCAACAATGTCGCGACCTGTGTTGACCGCAGCGAAAGCGTCCAGCCGGCAACAGTGTTCCGCGCTGGTGCCCAGAATGAAATGATGATCCTGCGCGCCTGCAGCGTTTTTGAACCGGTCTTTCCAAGCACGGGCCTTGGCATGCGCCTGCCCAAAGACGGCAACGGCGATTACGCGCTGCTGGCGACGACTGCCTTTGTGAATGAACCTTCGTGAGCTATGCCATGTTGATTGAAACAGCAAAATCCCGCCTCAAGGAATTCCTTGCCGATACCAGCGCCAGCATGTCGCTGGAGGCGGTCATCGTGTTCCCGTTCCTCGTCTGGGCCTATGTCGGAAGTTTCGTCTTCTTCGATGCGTTCCGCGCCCAGAACTCGAACATGAAGGCTGCCTATACGATCAGCGATATGTTGAGCCGGGAAACCGACCCGATCACGGCGGATTATATTGACGGCCTTCAGCGGATGTATGATTTCCTAGTGTTCAAGCCCCGCAACCCGACATCAATGCGTGTCACCGTTGTGCGTTGGGATGAGGACGCTAATGAATATGTTGTGGAATGGTCCCAGACGACCAATGGTCTGTCCCCCTGGACGACAGAGACATTTGCATCGGTTGAGGATCGCATCCCGGTTCTGGCCAATGGCGATACCGGGATTCTGGTGGAGGCCAACACAACCTACATTCCGGTGTTCAACGTCGGCTTTACAGAGATGGATTTCAACAATTTCATCTTCACCAGCCCGCGGTTTGCGCCGCGCCTGTGCTGGGAAACCTGCCTGGAAAGCTGAACCCGGAACGACGGTCCCGCTGATCTGACTATTCCCCCCCTGCCGCGCGCCTTGCCAGCATGGCCGATATGACCTCGGCCATCGCCTTGGCGTCTGATGCGGAGGTAACCCCGCCCACACCGACCCGCCGCCCAACTGACCAATAGACCCCAGGCGCCCAGCCCCTGCGCACCGGCACATTCAACCGCAACAGAAACCCATTTGACGGTTTAAACGCAAAAAGGCCGCGTTCAACCGCTGTAATTTGGTCAACCCGCGCCAGAATACGCCCGTTGCTGTCACGCAGCGCATCCTCCGACAGGTGAAGCTCTAGCCGTGTGGCCTGCCGCAGCATTTCCGCCAGCCAGAGCATAAGAAACCCATCCACCAGCAAAAATATCCGCCATCCCGCATGTACAGGCGGTCGCGCCGCTCCAATCCACAGCAGCATAAAGGCCAGCACAAGCAGCACCACCAGCGCAAAGAGGCGGCGAACACGCGATGCCTTGAGTGTAACGATGGCCGCTGTGGTATCTGATCTATCCGACATGCTGGCTGGATAAGTGTCAGCGCATCAATCCACAAGCCTTCAGTGCCTGGCCCAGCCAAAGATGCCGCTTTTTGGTCAGGCGCTCCGCGATCCTGCACATAGCCTGTGCATTTGCGGGCTTTCAATCTGTGGCGCACCACCCCAGATAGACGACAAAGGAGTACACCGATGTCGATCCGCCCCATCCTCGAAACCCGCCTTGCCCGTCCGACCCGCGAAGGTGCCGGCGTCAATCTTCACCGCGCCTTTGGCTTTCATGATCCACAGGAACTCGACCCATTCCTGCTGTTTGACGATTTTCGCAACGACAACCCCGCCGATTACACTGCGGGGTTCCCCTGGCACCCGCACCGGGGTATCGAAACCATCACCTATGTGCTGGCTGGGGAAGTGGACCACGGCGACAGCCTTGGCAACACGGGCACACTTGGCGCCGGTGACGTCCAGTGGATGACCGCCGGATCAGGCATCCTGCATCAGGAAATGCCGCGCGGAAATGCAAAAGGTCAGATGCACGGTTTCCAGCTTTGGGCAAATCTGCCCTCAAGCCTCAAGATGACCGCACCGCGGTATCAGGATGTAACCGGGACAGATATCCCCGAAGTCATCGACGATGACGGCACCAAAGTGCGTGTGGTAATCGGTGATTTTTGGGGCAAGCGTGGCCCGGTGGATGGTATTGCAGCGGATCCTCAATTCCTTGATATCTCCGTGCCGCCAGGCGTGAAAAAGACTTTTACGGTAGATACTTACCGTCGTTCCTTCGCCTATGTCTTTGCCGGTTCGGGGGCCTTTGTCGATGCCTCAGCGCCCATGGGGGTGCTTCTGGAAAAGGAAGTCGCGGGGCAAGAACTCAACATCCGCGACATGTCAGGCAACCGCACCTTGATCCGGTTTGGCTCCGGTGATGAAATCACCGTTCAGGCGGGCGAAGAAGGCGTGCGATTCCTACTGATTTCTGGTGCCCCGATTGAAGAACCCGTGGCCTGGCACGGACCAATCGTAATGAACACCCAGGAAGAATTGCGTACCGCCCTGGCCGACCTCAGAAACGGCACCTTCATCCAGCCGCAGCATTGATCCAGCGCAAAATCCGTTCTTCAGAGCGCTTTTCGATCACTTTGAACCCGGCACGTTCCAGCACACGCGCCGAGGCAGGGTTGTCATGTGTGACCCCGGCGATCAGACCTGTGATCTCTGGCTCTGACGCCAGGGCGCGCTGCACCCCCGCGATCAACTCTCCGGCGAGCCCGCGCCCCCAGGCTGTTTCGCGCAACAAATACCCGATATGCCGATCAGATCCCGCCGTGGACAGGAGCAGCAACCCAATGGGCTCGGCGGCTTCAAATATGGCATGCACGTCTGCCTCTGCTTCCATTTGCCGAAGCACCGACCGCCGCGCTGCATCATCCCCCACCCCATGAAACAAAGGCGGCAGCGCACGCGTTACCTCCGGTCTGAACATCGCTTCAAGCGCTTCCCGCTCCACCGTTTGCCATGCGCCCAGTGTCAGGCGTTGCGTATGAAACGCATCCGCATTCACGCCGCCACCGAGCGCCTGACCATATCCCAATAGATGTCCTCGACCTCAGCACGGCTCAGCCGTCCACCTTCCCGGAACCAGGTGTTTACGCCGGTCAGCATCGCAATTATGGCCATCGCCGACAGTTGCGGATCGACCAACGTAAAGTCACCTGATTTCAATCCGTCACGAAGTATTGTTTCGGGGATAAGCTCATAGAGCTTTCGCTTGGCGCTGATCTTTTCCAGGTTCTCCGGGGTGAGGTTCCGCAGTTCCATATATGAAACAAAAACAGCGTCCTGCCGCTCGAGATTGAACCTGATATGAAACCGGACGAAGGATTCCAGACGATCCGGCACGGCGTGCCCTGTATCGGCACCGTTCCAGGCATTCAGCAACGCATCGAGGTGCGCTTCCATCAGGTCAAACAGCAGCGTCTGCTTGTCCGGCGTATAAAGGTAAAGTGCGCCCGCCTGAACGCCAACCTCAGAGGCGATCCGACGCATCGAAACCGCCGCAAACCCGTGGCGCGCAAACAGCCGGAGCGCCGCCTCCCGCACACGTGGGCCTGTGATTTCAGAATGAGAACCTGTCTTTCGCGCCATATCCGCACCGTATATGAACATTCGTTCATTTCAATCCCGTGATTGAACCTGCTTGTGCTGTCCGGGTTTACCTCGGTAATCTGGACCACAGATCGCCGGGGGAGTCGTATGAAACCAGTTGCAGGAATCGGAGGTCTCGTGGCTGCCATGCTACTGGCGGCCTGCGCAGCCCTGCCCGATCCCGACATTCAGCCCAGCGACAGCGCCCGCAACGCGCCCTGGCCGACCCTGCTGCCGATGGATCAGCTACAAGGCAGGGCTCAGACCGAACCGGTCCCTGCGGATGCGGCCGAACGAACGATTTCCCGATCTTACGGGCTGCGGGACCGCGCACGCCGCCTTCGGGCCTTGCCGATCATTGAACAAGACATCAGAAATCGCATGAACCGGGCGCTCGCCCGGCGGCAGTAAGATACGTTGCGCGCTGTTCAAATACCGGATAACACGCGGAAACGCGTCTGAAAACGGAGCCTCCACATGACTGACCCCCTGCGTCTCGGCATTGCCGGATTGGGCACAGTTGGCATCGGCGTGGTAAAGATTCTGCGACAGAAGGCCAATGCACTGACGCTGCGCTCCGGGCGCCCGATCGTAATCACCGCTGTTTCTGCCAGGTCACGCGAAAAGGACCGCGGGGTCAACCTGACCGCCTATGAATGGGAAGACGACCCCGTCGCCCTGGCCCAGCGCGACGACGTAGATGTCTTTGTCGAACTGATGGGCGGCGAGTCTGGCCCGGCAAAAGACGCAACAGAGGCCGCGTTGAACGCGGGTAAGGATGTTGTCACCGCCAATAAGGCGCTTCTGGCGCTTCACGGGCAAGAGCTGGCAGAACGTGCAGAGGAAAAAGGCGGAATTTTGCGGTTCGAGGCCGCCGTGGCCGGTGGTATTCCAGTGATCAAGGCCCTGACCGAAGGCCTGGCCGGAAACGACATTCAGCGCGTCATGGGTGTGATGAACGGCACCTGCAACTACATTCTTACCCGTATGGAAAGCTCCGGCCTGTCCTATGACGAAGTGTTTGCCGAAGCAGATGAGCTTGGCTATCTCGAAGCGGACCCGACGCTTGATGTCGGCGGGATTGATGCAGCCCACAAACTGGCCCTGCTCGCCGCGATTGCATATGGTACGCAGCCCAATTTTTCCGCGGTCGAACTGGAAGGCATCGGCGCCATCACCATCGAAGACAT
>CAYTUW010000135.1:0-8130 GCA_964441435.1 uncultured Rhodobacterales bacterium | reverse complement strand
AATATCGGTTGGCAGGTCATCGGACCGATACAGGTGTTCGGCGACCATACCCATGGCACGGGCAGCCTTAAGCAGTTCCTCCCCCTGTTCGTCACGCCCGACCGCGCCAAGCAAAACCGGTGTCAGCTGAAATCGCGTGAAAGTCATGGCGATATTCATCGCCACCCCACCCGGCAGGCGCAGGATACGGCCCGGCACATCGGAGCCCACCCGCATATGGCTTGCGGTGCGCCCGATCACATCCCAGAGGATTGCACCGATGCAGAGGATTTCGGGTTTCGCAGACATGTCCACCTTATTGGCCGTAAGGCGGGTACCGTGCAAGGCTGATCGAGCACATTCAGAAGAACAAAAGCACAACTGCGGCGATTATCAATAGAACAGCTGTTCCTGCGCCGGCGATAAAGCGCCCGACCTTTTTCCACATGGGGCTGTCCATCTTTGAGAATAGCACGATCGGATGAAGGATGCGCAATGCTACGAGTGTGCTGCCAAACAAATGCAGAGACAGCGCGTTCATCCCCCGGAGCTCAAGAAGCATCATCATGAACAGAACCATCGCAGCATATTCCGAAAGATTACCAAAGCGCCGACTAGCCAACAGCATTTCAGGGCTTCCGCCATCTCCGAGCGCAATGTTTAATCGCCCACGTTGCAAGGACGCAATGGTCGCAAGAATCGCCATCAAAATGGCAATTAGCGCGGCATAAATCGGGGTGATCATGACAATGCTCATGAATGAATTCCTTTCTGTCAGGCCAGGTTTGGTCAACTTGTTTGGTCTAATGATGAATCTATGATATTCATCATATATATGACATTTGACATGGATACAGAGTGAGCCGCAAGAAAAAACATAATCAGGAAGTGCGCGCACGAGTTATTGCGGCGGCGGGCATGGAATTCCGTCGCCATGGCTACGACGGGGTTGGGATCAACGCACTGATGGAGGCCGCCGGACTGACGCGCGGTGCCTTCTACGCACATTTCCAATCAAAAGAATCACTCTTCGCTGCCGTCATGGAAAGCGAACACCCACTTTTGCGAAAATTGCAGGCTCGCACGGGGCAGGGAGAGGAGGCACTATGGTCCGGTCTGAAACGCGTTATGGGCTACTACCTCGACTTCAACAATCGACAGGAGATCTGGGCGGCCTGTTCACTTGCAACCCTGCATCGCGATGTAGCACGCGCTGGTCCGGCGACAAAAGCGGCTTATGAGGTGGTTCTGAACGCGATCGAAATCGAAGTCATCCGCGGGCTGAATATCCGACCGGGTCATCCAAGCGTTACATCTGCCGTCACGCTGGCGATTGGTGCCGTCGCTCAGGCGCAGGCAAATCTGTCTACCGATCGCCAGCGCGCAATTCTCACTGCAGCGGAGGAAATGTTTTTTCATATGATGGATGCAGCCCGCATGGAGAAAAACTCCCCCTAGAGGCTTGCGTTCCTCATTTGCCTTCTGTAAACGCGCGATCACTTCACAGGTGTGGCCTGGGCCGATGGGGGAGACATCCCCAAAGGTCCGCCGGTTGGGCAGTTGCCCTCAATGGCTGCACCGAGGCGCGAAACCGGAAAAGGATATTGGACATGGCGCTCCCTGAATTTTCTATGCGTCAGCTTCTGGAAGCTGGCGTTCACTTTGGTCACCAGACCCAACGCTGGAATCCGCGGATGGGTGAATTCATCTATGGTGACCGCAACGGTATCCACATCATGGATCTGACCCAGACGGTGCCGATGCTTGATGCGGCACTGAACGCGATCCGCGAAACTGTGGCCAAAGGCGGCCGTGTGCTGTTTGTCGGCACCAAACGCCAGGCGGCGAAACCGATCGCCGAAGCGGCAGAAAAATGTGCACAATACTATATGAACCACCGTTGGCTTGGCGGCACGCTGACCAACTGGAAAACGGTATCTAACTCCATCAACCGTCTGAAGGCGCTGGATGAGGCGCTGGTTGACGGTTCCGCCGAAGGGCTGACCAAGAAGGAACGCCTCGGTATGGAGCGTGAGCAGGGTAAACTGCAGGCCTCACTCGGTGGGATCCGTGAAATGGGCGGCGTACCGGACCTGTTGTTCGTGATCGACGTCAACCGCGAAGATTTGGCTGTGGCCGAAGCCAAGAAACTGGGCATTCCGGTTGTGGCTGTGGTGGATACCAACTGTTCGCCCGATGGCGTTGATTACATCATTCCGGGCAATGATGATGCGGCGCGTGCGATTGCACTGTACTGCGATCTTGCAGCACGTGCGGCCCTTGACGGCATGAGCGCGCAGCTGGGTGCGGCCGGCGTTGACCTTGGCGCAATGGAAGAAGCCGTCGAAGAGGTGGTTGCCGAGGAGGCCCCGGCAGAAGAGGCGAAGGCTGAAGAAGCCCCCGCCGAAGAGCCGAAAGCTGAAGAGGAAGCCAAGGCAGAAGAGAAAGCCGAAGGCTGATCGTCGCATAACTGACACCGGGGCAGGGTAGGCCTGCCCCGACATTCCGATACCGAAGGAGAGCCGATATGGCGATTACCGCAGCATTGGTAAAAGAACTGCGCGACAGCACAGGCGCAGGCATGATGGACGCAAAGAAAGCGCTGACCGAAACCGATGGCGACATGGAAGCCGCTGTCGACTGGCTGCGCACCAAGGGGCTTGCCAAAGCCGCCAAAAAATCCGGCCGCACCGCCGCTGAGGGGCTTGTAGCGGTTGCCGTGGACGGCGGCAAAGGCGTTGCCGTTGAGGTGAATTCCGAAACCGACTTCGTGGCCAAGAACGCTGATTTTCAAGGCATGGTTGGCAAGATTGCCGGCGCAGCCCTTGGGGTTTCAGACGTCGAATCGCTTGCTGCTGCTGACATTGACGGCAAATCCGTTGAGGCAACCCTGACCGACGCGATTGCAACTATTGGTGAAAACATGTCCCTGCGGCGCATGGCTGCTGTGGAAGGGGATACTGTTGTGTCCTACATCCACAATGCTGCGGCGGAGGGCATGGGCAAGATCGGCGTGCTGGTTGGCCTCAAGGGCGATAACGAAGCCTTTGGCAAGCAGGTTGCTATGCATGTTGCCGCCGCTGACCCACGCCCGCAGGCGCTGACCGCGGATGACCTTGACCCTGCCGTCGTGGAGAAAGAGCGCCAGATCCAGATTGATATTGCGCGCGAAAGCGGCAAGCCGGAACAGGTGATTGAAAAAATGATCGAAGGCCGGATGAAAAAGTATCTGGCTGAGATCACGCTTCTCAATCAGGCTTTCGTCATCAATCCCGATCTGACGGTCGAGGCTGCGGCCAAAGAAGCCGGCGTCGAAATCACTGGCTTTGTCCGTATGGAAGTCGGCGAAGGTATTGAGAAAAAAGAAGAGGATTTTGCAGCCGAGGTTGCGAAGGCAGCCCAGGGCTGATCCCGACAATATGTAGATGATCTAAGCCCCGCTTTCCGCGGGGCTTTTTTCTGCCAATACCTCGCTATAGCGAAGGTCCCCTTTTTGACAGGTTCCACGGCCCCCAATGGATCATGATTGAGGACCATTTTGGGGCAGGGGGCTGGAAATACCCGGGTTGATCCGCCCGGGAAAGTGAGCCTGCGACCTGGAATCTGCACATGGACTGAGGGGCGTTGGCTGAGGCGGCGACGACCCGAAATATTGGTCCATCGCCGCCTCATGTTCCAAGGCATAAAATGCCACCACTCACGGAACGCCGTAGTGATGAAGCTAAACTGAAAGTAATAAAAGTATGGTATTCCTTACCTTATGAGTGTCATGCATCGACGACAAACATCTGGTTCTGAAAGGACGCTTTTAGCACGGCCTGGGCAGTGGTTTCGACATCCAGAACCTCGCGTGCCAACCGCAGATGTTTTTCAACGGTTGCCGGGGTCAGCCCCATGATGGTTGCGATGTCCTGTGTGGTCTTGCCATCGCCGACCCATTCCAGAACTTCGCGCTGACGTGGGGTCAGGGCACGGCGTTTCCCGACGAATGGGAAGGTTATCAGCTTCAAGTGAACGATGTTGCTAATCAGCATTATGTCGCGGCCGTGCTCGTCCCACATCTGATCCGTTTCATGTTGTGAAATGCCGCGTTTGGATGTCAGCGCCATTCCTGCTGCGGTACGGTGGGAATAGGACTTAAAGCTCAGCGAATAACCGGCTTTGACATCCATTGAAAGATTGAACTCAACCACCTTCAGTTCAGATGGGGTAAACCCGCCTGCACCAAGCTGTTCTTCCATCCAGCGCCAGGAACAAGCCCCGGTATTTTCTAGCGACCAGCGCACCATCGGAGCATGATAGTAGAGCTTTTCGCCAAGAAACCGATCAAGATACGCGCTTTCATGGTTTGTCAGTACAAACAGATCTTCTGGTGCGCCAAGCGAATTTGCCGTCCGGTAGTGGGTAAATCCGTAAAGGATGCGGTCAAAATCATATTGCGCCATCTGCTTCACATAAAGTGACCAGACTTCTTCGACGCTTGCCGCCTCCGTCAGGGCGAAAAGGTCACCAAGAATGGCATCCGAATGTAACATTAGACACCTTTGAGATGTGCATAGAGCGCCTCTAGCGCAAATCGGTACCCCAATGGGCCAAAGCCGCAAATCTGCCCCAGGGCAACAGGCGCGAGATAAGAGTTATGGCGAAAGCTTTCGCGCGCGTGGATATTTGACAGGTGCACCTCAACCACGGGCAGTTTCACCGAGGCAACCGCGTCCATCAGGGCGATGGATGTGTGGGTGAAAGCACCGGCATTGATTATAATGCCGCCACAGCTGTCCTTTACGGCATGAATTTCGTCGATCAGCTGACCCTCATGATTGCTTTGCCGCGCAATCAGCTCAACCCCGAGGGTTTTGGCGTGGCTGGTAAGTGTTTCCACAATTTCTTCAAGCGTCGTTGACCCATAGATATCGGTTTGCCGACTGCCCAGTAGGTTCAAATTTGGTCCATTCAAAAGTAAAATACGCACGGCTATATCCTCAAGTTGTGGTGTTTTAGCCGCGAGATCAGGGGTTTGTCGAGGGCATTGGCATTGTTTGCCTATATGTGACGATTATCAGCAATGTTACATAATATTGATTATGAGATATGTCCTTAAACTTTGTCGCATATTCGCTTTCCTTCGCAGAAGGTTTTATATCCAGCAAAAGGCCCCGCGGGGCCTTTTGCCTTTTCTGCGGCGTTCAGCATTTACGGCTGGCTGCGTGACAGAACGCTGTTTGGGCGCGCTTTGGCCAGGGCAACCGTGATAAACCCTGCCAGCGCAGCCTTGATCGCATCCCCCGGCAGATAAACCGTGACGATTGCAGCCGCTTCGCTGATAGTTTTGTCGAGCACAACGGAAAGCCCGATAATGCCGGGGATATACAGTATCAGAATGCCACCAATCGCAGCGGCCAGGATTGACGCAACGAGCAGTGGAATGCGGTTCAGCTTTTCAACGATCCAGCCGGTCACAAATGCGGCAATCGGAAAGCCGACAATGAAACCAACCGTTGGGCCGCTCAGGACACCGATACCGCCTCGCCCGCCGGACAGTAGCGGCAAGCCAAGCAGGACAAGCAGCAGGAACAAAAGAACCGCAAGCGCCCCGCGTTTTGCCCCGAGAACAGTGCCACAAAGCATGATCCCAAGGCTTTGGGCGGTGATTGGGACACCTGTTGCAAGCATGATCTGCGGGATCATTCCCAGCGCCGCAATCAGGGCGGCAAACAGCGCGATAAGTGTCAGGTTACGTTCCATATGTCATTCCATTATTAGGGAGGTTAGAGGTTTGGTTCATTTACACCGCCCACCCCGCCACGGGCGCGTAAAGCTTCTGCGACGTGATCTGCATCATCCAGAGCCAGGACAACAAGGGGGATAACCGTTCGCCAGCCTGGTCGGCGTGGTGATCGGGCACGCCAGCTTTCGCTGAGCTGCCGCCCCTTCTGGGCCAGAACTGGTGTGAAACGGATGACCATGGCGATCGCAATCTCAAGCTTTCGAGTCGAAACACCAAGACGGCGCAGCGGTGTCAAAAGCCAGTTCAGCAACGCCAGCATATCCGAAAGCCGTGTCGTCATCGTAAGCAGGTTTGCGGCACCAACAGCAGCGACCAGCCGTAGCGCAATTTGCGCGCCATCCGCATAGGTGCTTGTGATACCATGCCATAGTCCAAGGACAGCCATGAAAAACAGCAAAGGCCTGAGCGCCCGCGCCCCTTCCGTCGCAAACCGAAGCCCCCCAGCAAGATAGCCAATCACAACCAGGCCCGCATACCCACACATCCACAGCAAATCGGCCGTGCTGAACACAACGATAGTGAACACACAAACGGAAAACAACTTCGGGCCGGCGCGCACGCGGTGCCAAAGTGTCTGTTCCTCAGAGGTCAGAGAGATCATCCATCCCCTCCCTCATCATTGCTTTCTGATAGGTCGGAACCACTGTTTCCGGGCTGCCATCGGCGGCGATCGCGCCGCCTTCGATCCAGATCACACGATCGAAATCTACAAGCATTTCTGCCATATGGGTAATCAGAAGGATTTGCTGGTCAAGCGCCATGAGTTCCCGGAACAGGCTGTTTGTCGTCGGGATATCAAGCCCGGCGAAAGGTTCATCCAGGATGATTGTCTGCGGCCCCATGGCCAGAACCGCCATCAGGCAGACGAGGTGCCGCTGCCCCTGGCTTAGCTGATGCACTGGCCGATCGGCCCAGGCGGCCCGGCCAAAGCGGTCAAGCATATCTACCGCCCCGGTTTCCGCTTCGTCCCTCAGCAGGCCAAGTTGCGAGAGGCCGAAAGCCAACTCTTCTTTGACGGTTGGGAAAATAATCTGATGATCCGGGTTCTGAAAGAGAATACCAACCGCAGAAATCGCTTGCCTGCGATCCTGCGCCACGTTGAGTCCGGCAACGCGAACCTTCCCGCTGTCGGGCGTGATCAACCCGGCGATCATCCGGGCCAATGTGGTCTTGCCACTGCCATTACGCCCGATGATCCCGATGCGCTGTTCGGTCAGGCGCATCGTCAACGGCTGAAGGATCGGCTTCCCGCCAACAGCGTAGCTGGCCGCCATCAGTTCGACAGATGTCCTGAGCCTGACTGTCCCCTCTGCGTTCACGCCAGCTATTCCCCGCGAATCGTTGCGCCGAGCATAGAGCAAGCATCGGCAATCTGCACCTTGCCCGGCAAATCAAGAACCTCGTTCTTTTATCGAGGGGCTGGCTGGACCAGAATAGCCCGAAAATCATTTACATTGGTATGAGTTGGCCCGGTAACGACCTGCCCGCCAACCCTGGCAAAAAAACCATGGCTGTCATGCCGTCCCAGGGCATCCTGCGGGTCAATGCCCGCTTGGCGCATCCGTGCAAAGGTTTCCGGGGTGACGACCGCGCCAGCAACATCGGCTGCCCCGTCGATCCCGTCGGTATCGCAGGCGATCAGATGTATCCCCTCCTGCCCCTGCAGTTCTGTCAAAGCTGCCAACGCAAACTCCGCGTTTGGGCCGCCAATGCCGTCTCCACGACCGGTCACTGTACATTCCCCGCCCGACAATATCAGCCGCGGCGCGTCGCCTGGGCAAAGGCGCGCCTGCACACGTTTTGCCATTCGCGCCTGATCGCGCCCCATCTGCTCGGCCTCACCTTCGAGCGTATCGCCCAGGATTTCCACCGTGATCCCCCTGCCCCGCGCCAGTGCCGCAGCGGCGGCAAGGCTTTGGGACGGGGCGGCAATTATGTGGTTGGTGACGCGTGACAGACGCTTGTCTGCCGGATGCAAAACGCCGCTGCCTGCCACAAGCGCCGCCAATGCCTGCGGCGCAAGGCCGATGTCCAGCTTGCGGATCAGTTTCAGGGCGTCGGTGGCGCTCTGTCTTTCTCCCACGGTTGGGCCGGATGCAATCTGCGCCGGGTCGTCACCGGGAACATCCGAAATCAACAGCGAAACCATTCGGGCAGGAAATGCGGCAGCGGCCAGTTGCCCGCCCTTCACCTGTGACAGATGCTTGCGGATGAGGTTCATGACACCAATCGGCGCGCCAGATTCCAAAAGGGCGCGGTTGACCTGCTGTTTGACCTCGGCACTGACCGCAGGCACCGGCAAGGACAATAAGGCGGACCCGCCACCGGAAATCAGCGCAACCACCAGATCCCCCTGCCCCACG
>CAYTUW010000134.1:0-8227 GCA_964441435.1 uncultured Rhodobacterales bacterium | reverse complement strand
CCCCGGAATATTGTTGTCGCGTGCACCTTCCATCACGGTCAGCCCGTTGGCGACCTCCACCTGATGTTCCGTGCCATTGTGTTCGATATAGGTGATTTTTGCCATCTGCCTGCTCCTGATCGTCTGTTGCCTGGCTGTCCTTAGCTTCGCCGTGCATGCCTCTCAAGCAAAAACGCCCCGCCGGAACGGGGCGTTTCTGGAGAGTGACTGCCTTAGGTCATTCCGAGAGCGGCAGTGCGACAAAGCGTGGCTCACCCCCACGCCGGATCAACAGCAGGATGGATTTGCGTCCTGCGTCGCGCGCGGCCTCAATCTGGTTTTCCAGATCGCCAACTGTGCGCACCTGGGTCTGGCCAGCTTCGGAGACCAGATCACCGGCCCGGATACCTTTGGAATAGGCACCGGAATCGCCTGCAACATCCGTAATGACCAGCCCCTCTGCGCTATCGGAAAGGCCCAGTTGTTCGCGCAATTCCTGCGTGATTGTAGAGAGGCTCATCCCGAGCATGTCACTGGTCACCGGACCTGTATCCTGTGTGGCACTGGCGGGAACCGCACCTTCGGCGGTTTCACGGCGACCAAGGGTCACACGCAGAGTCTGGGTGCCACCGTCCCGGTAGACAACCACACGCACCGCTTTGCCCACCTCTGTATTGCCGACCTGGCGCACCAGATCGCGGGTATCGTCAACATCGCTGCCGTCAAAGCTGAGGATCACGTCACCGCTTTCCATACCAGCGTCCATCGCCGGGCCTTCCGGCACATCGGTGACAAGCGCGCCTGCGACCTTATCCAGTCCCAAAGCCTCTGCGACATCGTCGGTCACATCCTGAATACGCACGCCAAGCCATCCCCGACGGGTTTCACCGAACTCCTTCAGCTGATCGACCACACGGGTCACCACGGCAGATGACATGGCAAAGCCGATCCCGATGGAGCCGCCATTCGGGCTGAGGATTGCGGTATTCACACCGATCACCTCGCCTTCAAGATTAAACAACGGACCGCCGGAGTTCCCCCGGTTAATGGCTGCATCGGTCTGGATGTAATCATCATAGGTGCCGGACAGGGCGCGGTTGCGCGCCGAAACGATGCCCGCGCTGACGGAAAACCCCTGGCCCAGCGGGTTGCCAACGGCCATCACCCAGTCACCGACGCGCATGATGTCACTGTCACCAAAGGGCACAAAGGGCAGCGCCTCATCCCCGTCGATCTTCAGCAGGGCAATGTCGGTGTTTGGATCAGTTCCGATCACCGTGGCGGGCAGTTCATCACCGTCAAAAAATTCAATAAGGATTTCATCGGCGCCTTCGATCACGTGATTGTTCGTGACGATATAGCCGTCTTCGGAGATCACGAAACCAGAGCCAAGCGCCTGCGTCCGCCGCGGGGCGCGGTCGGGATTCGTCCGCTCGTTGAAGTCGCGGAAGAAATCCTCGAACGGGGACCCTTCCGGCACGATCGGCCCCGGACCACCACGGGCGGAAACGGTAGTGGTTGTGGTGATGTTGACCACCGCCGGGCTGACGCGTTCAGCCAGGTCGGCAAAACTGTCGGGCCGCGCCGTCGCCATCAGAGTTTGCGCGATCAGCAGCGCGACACTCAGCAGCATCAACCAGGTCAGCCTGACACGATGTTCGAATATTTGCGGAATTGCGATTGCCTGAGGTTTCACTTTAGAACTCCTTTCCAGGTCTTACTTACAATCTGGCGGCCACGTGATGCGGCCGTCTTGGGGCATATTTTGTCACTTACCCGCAATGTTCAAGCGGGAAGGCATCATGATTTTTCACATGGTCGTGACAGACACGGCAAAATGTGGCCTCAGACAGCGCCAAAACTTCTGGCGATCCAGATCAGGAACACCCCACCGGCAAGCGCACCCATACCGATCAGACGGCGGGTTTCGACCGGCATTCGGATAAAAGCCGCCAACAGATCCTCTATGCGCGAAGGGGCCAGTGCAAGCACCAGCCCCTCAAACGCAAGCACAAGGCCTGCGGCAAGTATCAGCGTTGCAATCACTCCGCCGCCCGGCTCGCTTCAGCCCCGATATCGCTTTCGAGGTAGTTGAAGAAGTCACTGTCAGGCGACAGCACCAGGGTGGAGTTATTGCCCCGGAGCGCGTTGCGATAGGCCTCAAGCGAACGGTAGAATTCAAAGAATTCCGCGTCCGCACCATAGGCTTCGGCAAAGATTGCGTTGCGGCGGGCGTCTGCCTCACCACGGATGATTTCGCTCTGCCGATTGGCGTCGGAGACAAGCTCCACCACCGTCCGGTCGGCCTGCGCGGTGATGCGCTGTGCAGCTTCGCGGCCACGGGCGCGTTCGTCGGTCGCCTCCCGCACCCTTTCGGCGCGCATCCGGTCAAAGGTTGCCTGCAGGTTTTCACGCGGCAGGTCGGTGCGTTTCAACCGCACGTCGATGACCTCAAGGCCCAGCGCCTCTGCCTCGGCAATCGCCGCATTGCGTATGCGCAGCATCAGCGCGGCCCGGTCGGAACTCAGGATGTCATTGGAGCTGACGGAGCCGAGGATTTCCCGCGTTTTGGATCGCAGGATGGAATCGAGCCGCGTTTCCGCCGCCGCAATCCCGCCAACGCCAACGGCAAGCCGGAATTTTTCGACATCGGTGATCCGGTAGCGCGCAAAGGCATCCACAACCAGACGACGGTCATCCAGCGGCGTGACCTCAAGCGGGTCGATGTCGCGGCTGAGGATGCGGTCGTCATAGCGCACAACTTCGTCAATGAAGGGTGCCTTGAACGCAAGACCCGGTTCAGATTTCACCGCAACCACCCGGCCAAAGCGCAGAACCAGCGCCTTTTCCACCTCAGTCACGATAAAGACGGAACTGAGGCCGACGAAAATCAAAACCGCAATCAGCGGCAGTATCAGGGTTGATTTACGCATCAGTTGTTCCCCCCTGCGGTTGGGGCCGGGCTGCGGCGCAATTCATTGAGCGGCAGGTAAGGCACAACCCCCTGCCCGCCTGATCCGGTCGCATTGCCGTCAAGGATGATCTTGTCGACATCGCCAAGCACGCTTTCCATCGTTTCGAGATACAGCCTGCGGCGCGTGACCTCCGGTGCTTTGAGGTATTCCTCAAGCACGGCGGTAAAACGGCTCGCCTCACCTTCGGCCTCATTCACCACGCGGGCGCGATAGCCTTCGGCCTGTTCGAGCACCTGCGCCGCTTCACCACGGGCTTCGGCCAGCACGCGGTTGGCGTAGGCGTCTGCCTCTTTCTGGCGCTGGTCGCGTTCCTGTTCCGCTGCCTGAACATCACGGAAGGCGTCAATCACGCTTTCCGGCGGGTCAGCACGGTCAAAGTTCACGCGCACGATATTCACGCCGGAATTATAGCTGTCGAGCGTGGTCTGAATGAGATCGAGCAGCCGTGTCGCGATGGATTCACGATCCCGGTTCAGGATCGGCGCAAGTTCAGATTGCGCAATGATTTCCCGCATGGCGGATTCCGATACCGCCTCAATCGTCAGGTTGGGATCACGCAGGTTGAACATGAACTGCGCCGGATCGTTGATGTTCCAGACGACCTGAAAGTCGATATCGACAATATTTTCGTCACCGGTCAGCATCAGACCCGCCTCTGTCCCGCGCCCACCGACACCGATGTCAATGGTCTGTTCGCGGGTCACGGCGAATTTGGTGTAGGTCACCACTGGCCAGGGCGCAAAGTTCAGGCCCGGATTGCCGGTCGAGGAATATTCGCCCAGGAACAGTTCAACAGATTGTTCTTCGGGTTTGACGGTATAGACCGAGGCAAACAGCCACAGGGCAACAACGGCAAGCAGGCCAAGCAAAACGGTGCCACGGCCAAAGCCTGGCCCTTCGCCACCACCTGTTGCGCCACCGCGGCCCCCACGGCCGCCCATCAGAACGCGGATCTGTTCGCGCCCCTTGCTGACAATTTCATCAATTTCCGGGATTTGCGGCCCGTCATTGCCGGGTCTGCGGCCATTGCCGCCACGCCCGCCGTTGCGGTTGCCATCATCGCCGCCGGAACCACCGCCGCCCCATGGGCCGCCTGAGTTACCTGACATTCGGGAAATTTCCCCCTTTGTGGTCAAAATCTTCGTTAGTCCCTAAGTGGACGCAAATGCGCGAAAGTTCAAGTTTCACGCGTTGGTTCTTTCATCGTGACAAGTTCTTCGGCCATGACCGGATGCACGGCGCAGGTGCGGTCGAAATCCTCTTTCGTGGCGCCCATTTTGACCGCGATCCCGGCAAGCTGGATCATTTCGCCGGCGTGGTCCGCGACGATATGGCAGCCGAGCACACGGCGATCCGCCTTGTCGACGATCAGCTTCATGAACACTTTGTCCTCGCGCCCGGCAAAGGCAAGGTTCATCGGCTTGAAAGCCGTCGTATAGATTTCCACCGGGCCGTGATCAGCGGCCTCTTCCTCTGTCATACCGACAGTTCCGAATTCCGGCTGGGTAAAGACAGCAGAGGGCACAAGATCATGATCCACCGGTGTCGGCACGCCGCCAAATACGGTATCAACGAAGGCGGCTCCTTCGCGGATCGCCACAGGGGTAAGATTGACCCGGTCCGTCACATCGCCAATCGCAAAGATCGACGGCACAACCGTCTGCGAATAGTCATCAACCAGGATTTCACCCTTTTGGCCAAGGGTGACCCCGGCCTCTTTCAACCCCATGCCCGTGGTGTTGGGCATGCGTCCTGTTGCGTAGATTACCGCATCCACCTCCAGCGTACTGCCGGATTTATCGGTCACCATCAGGCCATCACCCTGTTTCACGATGCGCTCCACATCGCTGTTGAGCCTGAGGTCAATCCCGCGGTCCTGCATTGCCGTGGCGATATGGGATGCGCTTTCCCGGTCGAACCCCCGAAGGATCATGTCACCGCGATAAAACTGTGTGACCGAAACGCCAAGCCCGTGCAGGATGCCCGCAAACTCTGACGCGATGAAGCCCCCGCCGACAATGAGCACACGTTTGGGCAGGCTGTCCCAGAGAAATATCTCATTTGAGGTGATGACATGTTCGGCACCCTCAAAGTCAGGCACGAAGGGGCGGCCACCGGTTGCCACAAGGATGTGTTTGGCGGTGACGGTTTCACCAGACGACAGGCGGATGCTGTGCGGATCGGCAATCTCGGCACGGGTTGCGAAGGTCTCCACCCCGTTGGATTTCAGGATGTTGCCGTAGATCCCTTCGAGACGGTCCAGCTCCGCCCTGAGTTTCGGATGGAAGACATCCCAGTCAAAATCGCCTGCTTCAGCCTGCCATCCAAAGGCGCGTGCATCAGCGATCTGTTCTCCAAAACCAGACGCATAAACCATGATCTTTTTTGGCACGCAGCCGCGGATTACGCAGGTGCCGCCCAGGCGGTATTCCTCTGCCAGGCCCACGCGCGCACCATATTGCCCCGCCGCCAGCCGTGCTGCACGCACCCCGCCGGAGCCGCCGCCGATCACAAAGAGATCGTAGTCAAATGTCATGGAGTACCCTCGGTGCCTGTTCAGATATCTGCAAACATGTTTTCGCTTTCACGAAACTCGATCTGGCTTTCCTCAATCGTACCTGCATTTATGTCACGCACCTCGACCTTTCCATCGCCGTATCCGATCACAACAGTGTCACAGATATCGACGAACAGCCCGTTTTCAACCACACCCGGAATCTGGTTGAGCACAAGCGACAACTGGCGCGCATTCCCGATACGTTTCAGGTGGAGGTCAATGATGTAGTTCCCCTCATCCGTCACAAATGGGGCGTCACCATTCATGCGCTGTGAAGTTTCGCGGCCCAGCACGTCAAGGCCGACAAGTGTTTCCTCAATCAGCGCCTTGGTGGTTTGCCAGCCAAAAGGAACCACCTCCACCGGGAGAGGAAACGCCCCCAGCGTATCGACCTTTTTGCCGATGTCGGCAATGACAACCATCTGGTCAGATGCCGTTGCTACGATTTTTTCCTGCAAAAGCGCCCCGCCTCCGCCTTTAATAAGATTCAGGGCGGGGTCGTATTCATCGGCACCGTCAATCGTCATATCCAGCCAGCGCACCTCATCCAGGGTGGTGACGCTAATGCCAACCTGATGTGCAAGTTCAGCGGTTCGGGTACTGGTTGGAACACCCGTTATTCTTAGCCCCTCCTCGCGCACCTTTTCGCCCAGGCAGCGCACCATCCACGCTGCTGTAGACCCGGTACCAAGTCCAACTTTCATTCCACTTTCGACAAATTCGACCGCCTGTTTGGCAGCAACAAATTTGGCCTTGTCGATCGGTGACAGTTCCCCGGACATATGCGCGACTCCCCTAGATGCCAGCAGAGGTATACGAAACCGCAGCGGATGTGGCGAGCCGGATTTGCAAACAATTTGGACACCCCAATCGTTACCAAAAGCCGGGCACATCGCCTGCCCGGGCGCAAAATCCCGCCGCCGCGTCGCTTTCAGGCTGTAATCCCGACGCGAAGCCCCTATCAAAGACGCAAAGGACAACATGCTCAATGCTGAAGCTATACTATGCGCATGACAATGCCTCCCTGATTATCCGGCTGGTGCTGGAGGATTGGGGTGTGCCCTATGAGCCGGCCCTGATCGACCGGGGCGCAGGGGAACAGCACGGGGAAGCATATCGCGCACTGAACCCGCAGGGCTTGATCCCCACGCTGATCACCGAACACGGGCCGATGTCGGAAACCGCTGCGATTTTGCTCTGGCTGGCGGATCGCGAAGGCAAGGGTGCACCGGCGCCGCGCGCGCCCGAACGTCCGCAGTTTCTGCGCTGGCTCTTTTTTCTCTCCAACGCCATTCATCCCGATATGATCCGCTTGTTCTACACCCACCGATATGTCGATCGTGGTGACAGCACCGGGCTTGAGGCACAACGCCGCCTGACCCGTGCACGGCTGCTAAAACATGTCGGACTTTTCGCTGATGCGCTCACCGGTCGGGGTGATTGGCGTGGCGGCGCTGACGTGCCTGTCACGGATTGGTATGTCTGTGCTTTTCTGCGTTGGCTTGCGATTTATCCCGATGACCGGAACGACTGGTTCGACCTCAGCGAATGGCCCGTGCTCCACCACCTGGCCGCAACACTTGAACGACGCCCTGCCGCCCTAGCCGTTGCCGAAGTCGAAGGGCTTGGGCCCACCATTTTCACAGCCCCACGGCGCGCGACGCCGCTGGTTGGCTCTGCCACGTAAGGACATATGATGTTCCTCTCTGTCTTCGATATGTTCAAAATCGGGGTTGGTCCCTCCTCGTCCCATACGATGGGGCCGATGGTGGCCGCGGCACGGTTTCTGGACAGCCTGCGCAACAGCCCGTTTCAGCCCACGGGGCTCAAGGCGTCATTACACGGTTCACTTGCCTTCACCGGCGTTGGCCACGCGACCGACCGGGCCACTATTCTTGGTCTTGCCGGGTTCCTGCCCGAAAGCTATGACCACGACCGCGCCGAAGAGGCGCTGGCTGATATCAAGGCGCGAAAACGGGTGGCCCCGGACGCCCTTCCGGAACTCGCTTTTGATCCCAAGGCCGACCTCACCTTCGATTACGGCCCCGCCTTGCCCGGTCACGCCAACGGTATGATCCTGTCCGCCACCGACAGCCAGGGCGATGTGATCTTAAGCGAAACCTATTATTCCATCGGTGGCGGTTTTGTCCTGACCGAAGCCGAACTCGCTGATCCCAAGGCAGACTCTCTGCCGCGCGCTGAATACCCATATCCCTTCCGCACCTCGGTCGAAATGCTGGATATGGCTGCGAAGTCCGGGCTTTCCATTGCCGAAATGAAACGCGCCAATGAACTGATCCATCGCAGCCATTCCGAACTTGACCATGATATGAACCGCATCTGGCAGGTGATGGCAGCCTGTATCGACCGGGGACTGACAAGCGAAGGTATTCTGCCCGGCGGCCTGCAAGTCAAACGCCGCGCAAAGGCGATCCATGAGGCGCTTGAGGCGGAAAGCGGGCTGAACCTGTCTGCCCCGCACACCGTCAATGACTGGATGAGCGTCTATGCGATGGCGGTGAATGAGGAAAACGCCGCCGGCGGGCAGGTTGTAACCGCCCCAACCAACGGCGCGGCGGGCGTGGTGCCAGCGGTCATCCGATATTGGCTGGATCATGTGCCGGGGGCCACCATCACCGGGGTCGGGGATTTCCTGCTGACAGCGGCGGCGATTGGCGGGCTGGTCAAAACCAATGCCTCCATCTCTGGTGCGGAA
>CAYTUW010000133.1:0-8242 GCA_964441435.1 uncultured Rhodobacterales bacterium | reverse complement strand
GCTCAGGCTCAGGCTCAGGCTCAGGCTCAGGCTCAGGCTCAGGCTCAGGCTCAGGTGCTGGCACTGTTTCCGGGAGGGGCGGGGTGTCGTCCACTGCGGTGGCAGGGGTCTCGATCTCTTCCTCTACACCGCCGTCCTCGACAATGGCGTCCAGCCCTTCCTCAATCTTTGAGGAGGATTTGAACAGCCGATCCTTCAGCTTTTTGAAAAATGACATTTGTCACCCCGGAAAAACATACCTCCCGCAGTTAATCCATGGGCGCGCGGGATGGAAGGGGGGAAGGGAAATCGGCCCCTGGCGATTGCAACGGATCGGCAACATGGCTATCTCGTCGAAATGACTGCACGCGACACATCCGATAGCCCGCCTGACGCTGAACTGCGGCAGTTGATCGAGAGCCATCTCAATCACTCTGACGCGCGGATTGCGCAGTTGAACCACCGTGGTCAGTTCATCTGGGTCAAACAGCCAGAACGCTATGGGCGGGCGGTCCTGCGGCTGCAAAAAGGTGATCCGCAAAAGGCGTTTGAACGTGAACGCGCTGCGCTGCATCAGTTGGGGGATATAGGCGTTCCGGTACCGGAAATCGTGGCGGAGGGGCCGGAATATTTTGCGATTTCCGATTGCGGAAGCAGTCTCAATCTGGTGCTGTCCGAAGCCAACCTCCCAATGGACGAACGTACCCATATCTTTGGCCGCGCAGGTGTGGCACTTGCCGATTTGCATATGCGGGGTCTGAGCCACGGCCGACCCAGCCTGCGAGATATCTGCTGGAATGGATCGCGCATTTCCTTCATCGACTTTGAGCGCTTCGATTGGAAGCGGCCCGCGCCCAAAGGCCCGGCGCAGGACGTGGTGATGCTGTTGCTCAACGCCTTTTCCATGACGCTGGAACGGCGGCCAGAAATCGACGCGGTGATTGCCGGATACAGGGAAAATGACACGCAAAACGTCTGGGCAGAAGCCCAGCGGCTCGGCCGCCGCCTGCGTTGGGTGAACTGGCTGACCAGACCGGTGCAGATGAAACGCCGTGGCGCGCGTGAATTCAAGGCGATCCCGTTGACCTTCGCCGCCCTCAAAGCCGGTTAAGCTGCGGGACCGCCTGCCTCAGATCTCGCCGGGGAAATGCTTCATCGTCAGCCGGATCGGATTGGGTGCAGCCTGTCCAAGGCCACAGATCGACGCATCCCCCATCGCCTGGCACAGCTCTTCGAGCAGGTCCTGATCCCAGTGGTCTGCCTGCATCAGCTTGACCGCTTTTTCGCAGCCGACACGGCAGGGGGTGCATTGGCCGCAGCTTTCATCTTCGAAGAATTTCAACATGTTAAGCGCCGCAGCTCGGGCGGAATCCTGATCGGACAGCACCACGATTGCAGCGGAACCGATAAAGGTGCCGTGTTCCTGCAGCACATCAAAATCCATTGGAATATCCGCCATGGATGCGGGCAACAACCCGGCAGACGGGCCGCCTGGTTGATAGGCTTTGAACCGGTGCCCTTCCAGCATGCCGCCTGCGGCTTCTATGATGTCCTCCATCGTGGACCCGGCGGGCAGCAGGTGAACACCGGGGTTCTGCACCCGGCCAGACACGGAATAGCTGCGCAGCCCCTTGCGGCCATTCTTTTCGACTGCGTTCAGGACTTCCGGCCCTTCCCGACAGACGCGCGCCACCCAAAGGAGCGTTTCAACATTGTGAACCAGCGTCGGGCGATCAAAAATGCCAACCTGCGCCACGAACGGCGGGCGATGGCGTGGCATACCGCGTTTGCCTTCGATGCTCTCGATCATCGCGCTTTCCTCGCCACAGATATAGGCGCCTGCGCCGCGACGCAGATCAATGTAGCCTGCGGGCACGATACCTTCATCCTCCAGGGTTTTGATTTCACGGCGCAAAATCTCTAGCACAGCGGGATATTCGTCACGCATATAGATGAAACAGCACTCCGCTTCGACTGCCCAGGCGGCGATCAGCATCCCTTCGAGAAACAGATGCGGGGTGCGTTCCAGCTAATATCGGTCCTTGAACGTGCCCGGCTCCCCCTCATCGCCGTTGACGGCAAGGTATCGCGGCCCTTCATTGGCGCGCACGAACCCCCATTTGGTGCCCGATGGAAACCCGGCCCCGCCAAGGCCACGCAGCCCGCTGTCTTTGACTTTTGCCTGCACCTCTTCCCAGTCGCCGTCAGCGCGCAGGGATTTCAGTGTTCCATAACCACCATCCGCAACATAGGCGGTGAAACCTTCATATTCCGGGATATGGGTGTGCGTCTCATCAGCGGTGATGGCAGCCTTTACCTTATCCGGTGTGGCGTGGTCGATGTGATTGTGACCCAGTTCAAGCACAGGCGCTGTGTCGCAGCGCCCCATGCAGGGCGCGCGGACCACCCGAACCTCATCAGGGTTCAGCCCATCCTTGAGCGCCGCCATCAGATCCTGCGCCCCCGCCAGTTCGCAGGACAGGCTGTCGCAAACGCGGATTGTCAGCGCCGGGGGCGGGGCTTCGCCTTCTTTCACAACGTCAAAATGCGCATAGAAGGAGGCGACCTCATAGGCCTCGGCCTGGCCGATGCGCAGTTCTTCGGCAAGCGCGCGCAGATGGGCGGCTGAAATATGGCCGTAGCGGTCCTGAACAAGGTGCAGGAATTCAATCAGAAGGTCGCGGCGGCGCGGGCGGTCGCCAAGCAGGGCCGCGACGTCCAGCATCGCCTGATCGTCAAGCTGGCGGCCCTTTGGTGTTCTGCGCCCCTTGCCGCGCCCGGATTTCCAGATGCCTTTTTCCTCTTTGCCTGCCATTGGTTTCCCCTGTCATTCCGCTGTGTACCATAGCCCGGCAGGCGCGGCTTGCCAGCCCAAAAAGCGACGCTTTCCAGCGGGATTGGCGCGCTGTTCGGCTTCCGTAGGTCGGATCGGCGATGTAGCATGGCGCGAAAGGAGAAACAGCCATGCGAAACCCGATCCCGGCCTTTGGCATTGTGACCCTGCTGCCGGTTGTGCTGTTGTCGTTTGCGGTTGCTTTTGGCGGGGTCTGGCCGTGGCTGGTTGTTCTATATATCACCGCCTTTGCTTTTGCCCTGGATGAGGCACTGTCGCCGGTGTTCGAAGGTGATACCTCGCCATGCCTCCGCCAGATGGCAACGCGGTTGACCATCCTGTTGGCGGGGTGCCATTTTGCGCTGCTTCTGCTGGCTGTCTGGGCGCTTTCGGCAGCAGACCACCTGAGCGTCCCGGACCGGATCGGGCTGTTCTTTGCCTTTGGCCTGTTTTTTGGCCAGATCAGCAATTCGACGGCGCATGAGTTGATCCACAAAACGGACAAAATACTGTTTTTACTTGGAAAGTACATGTTTGTGAGCCTGTTGTTCGGGCATCACACCTCCGCCCATCGGCTGGTGCATCACAGCGCAGTTGGCACGCCGGATGACCCGAACACCGCAGCACTCGGTGAAAGTTTCTATCGTTTCGCTCCCCGGGCCTGGATCGGTAGTTTCCGGGCCGGGTTGGCACATGAGAATGCACGGCAAAGGCAGCGTAACGGGCGATTGGACCTGCCTCGCCATCCCTATCTGGCCTATATCGGCGGGGCAGCCGTGACAGCCATCGCGGCGGGTCTGATCGGCGGCTGGGGCGGCGTGGTGGCCCTGCTGGGGCTGGCGGGATATGCGCAGATGCAACTACTCCTGTCAGACTATGTGCAGCACTATGGCTTGCAGCGCCACAGATTGCCCGGGGGCAAGATTGAACCCGTGGCCGCACGTCACAGCTGGAATGCCCCGCACTGGTTCAGCGCCATGCTGATGCTGCATGCACCGCGCCATTCGGAACATCATATGAGCCCGACACGCGCCTTTCCTGCGCTTTCAGCTGTGGATGAGGAGCGGATGCCGACTCTGCCGCGCTCGATTCCCATTATGGCGGCGATTGCGTTTTATCCGCGGCGCTGGCGCCGTCTGATGGATCGGCGTGCCGAGCGCTGGAATGAGCTTGGAAGGCGGGAAATCGCGGCGCGGTCTGGATCAGGCGAATGAAGTCTGGCAGGGTGTTGGACATGGGGATACGCGCGCTTCTGATATCTTTATTTGCCGCCTTACCGGCATTGGCGGAAACTCCGATCAGCCCGGACGCTTTTGACCGGATAACCCGTGGGAAAACTTTTACGTTCGGGACGGGGCGCTCAGCCTATGGTGCCGAAGAATATCTGCCAGGGCGGCGGGTGCGCTGGTCGTTTCTGGATGGACGTTGTGTCGACGGCACCTGGTTTGTTGAGCGCGGCCTGATCTGTTTTGCCTATGAGGGCGATCCCGACCAGCATTGCTGGGAGTTTTTTCTTGACGGTGATGCGCTGGCCGCACGGTTTGAAGGTGATCCGGAAAATGCGCCGCTTTACGAAGTGGAACGCAGTTCAGAGCCGCTTTATTGCATGGGACCAGATATCGGGGTGTAATTTCCCGTCAGATGCGCTGCCTGTGCTTTGGCTCTGCCTATTGTGTATTGGCTGATACGCTTGCTGCTGCGGCAAGGATTTCCTCAGCGATTTCGCGTGCTTCTTCTGGGTCGAAATCCAATGGCAGTTCAAGGCCGTCGGCCTCTATATATATGCGAACCATTCCTTGTGTCGTCGGCCCGATCTGCAGATTGGCGGCGATGTCACTTTCGCTGTTGATACCCATGGCAATCTCCTTTGAATTAGCCCTAGCGTCAGGGGTTTTGCTTGGCAAGCCGCTGGGGCAAAACCTCTTGCATTCGGTGGGCTGGGCGGATAAATCCCGCCTGCGTGCCGCCTTAGCTCAGTAGGTTAGAGCGCTTGATTGTGGATCAAGAGGTCTCCCGTTCGAACCGGGAAGGCGGTACCACCTCCCTAACAACTCAGGCTGCTGTCATTCCGCATTGATTTCAACGCGTTGACGGAGCGTGCCATCGGTGCCGAAAATCAGGAATGTGCCACCTTCTGTGACCACGCCATACCAGCCTTCTCCGTAGGTCACAGCCTGCGCGGAGTCGCCTTCGGGCAGGGTGATTTCGGCGGGCAGGGGCACCCCGTCACCACTGAGCCGGATGACAAACAGGCCGACGATCACTAGAAAGCCCAGAATCATCACCGCCATCAGGGCCGTGACCAAGATGCGCAACAGGCGTAAGTTCGCAGGTAAATCCTGCGGTTCAGGGGTATTGTTCATGTCAGCGTCCACTGCCAGCATCCTTCGGGTCGTGATCATGGCTGATCCGCCCAGGCGCCTTGATAAGGCGCTTGCGCGCGATGTGCCAGAGGCGGCGGCGCTGAGCCGGTCACGTCTTGCCCGGTTGATCGCTGATGGGAAGGTCGCGGTGAATGGGGTGCCGGTTGTCGATCAAAAGGCACGAGTGTCCGAAGGTGACGTGATCGACATCGCACTGGAGGCGGCGGCGGAAACCCATATGCTGCCCGAGGATATCCCGCTTGATGTGGTCTATGAGGATGGCCACCTGATCGTTGTGAACAAGCCTGCTGGCATGGTGGTCCATCCGGCGCCCGGCACGCCTTCAGGCACGCTGGTTAATGCGCTGCTCCACCACTGCGGCGACAGCCTGTCCGGCGTCGGTGGGCAGAAACGCCCCGGTATCGTGCATCGGATCGACAAGGATACTTCGGGCCTATTGGTTGTCGCCAAAACCGATGCGGCGCACCACGGGCTTGCGGCACAGTTTGAAGCGCATAGCGCAGAAAGGCGTTATGACGCGATCGTTTACGGCTGTCCCGATGCTGCTGATCCACGCCTTCGGGGCCTCAGGGGTATCAGTTTTGAGCCGGGCAATGTGATGAAGATCACTACCCAACTTGCCCGCCACAAGACGGATCGTCAGAAACAGGCGGTGCTGTTTTCGGGCGGGCGCCATGCGGTGACACGGGCGAAGGTGGTCGAATCCTTCGGCAGCCCTGCGGTCGCCGCCCATGTGACCTGTCGGCTTGAAACCGGGCGAACCCATCAGATCCGTGTTCATATGGCGCATGCCGGTCACGGCTTGATTGGTGATCCGACCTATGGCGGCAAACGGAAACTGGCCGCAAAAGCCCTGCCGGAGGCGGCAATCGCGGCGGCGCGGGCGTTTCCGCGCCAGGCGCTTCATGCGGCGGAGCTTGGATTTATACACCCCGAAAGCGGGGAACCGCTGCGATTTCAGGCCGACATGCCGCAGGATATGGCAGCGCTTGTTGCAACCTTGCGTGGGTGAAGCCGCTTCGAAGCGGCTTGTTAAAGCGCCTTCAAGGCGCTTCAACGCGGTTACGGAACCGCGTTCCCAAGCTGTTGCAACAGCTTGGTTGAAGGGTTTTCGAAAACCCTTCTCCGCAGCCTCATATTCCGCCCTTGTCTCTGCCATCATCCGCGCGGCGCAGGCGGAAACCGCGGCGATTTCAGCCTCTGTGGCGAGCAACTCATCGGTTTCCGCCCGTGTGAGTGCGGCACGGCGCAGCGCCATCAGACGGGCCCGGGGTGAGGCGAGGAAATCAGCCTGTGGAACGATGGATTCAAGCGGGGAATCGAGCCGGATCACCTCGTAGTAACCGCCCGTAAGGGCCAGTAACGTCATGGCGCAGGCTGCAATTTCGTCACCGCAGGGCGCGCAGGCATCGGCGATTGGCTGGGTCGCTTCCGCTGTCAAAACCCAGTTGGCCACAGCGCTATACCAGCGGCTGTCGGGGTCCAGGGGGCCAAACCCCCATCCAAGCGCCAGCAGCCCGGCCATATCCAGCGTGTCGGGGTCGTCGGCAGCCACGTCCTGCCTGCCTTGCCCGCTGATATGGCGCAGGGCAGCCAGACCGTCACCACGCGGCTCCGGTGTGCCGAGGTTATAGGCCACATAGGGGCGCAGCCCCTCTAGCAGCCAATCCTGTTCGAGCAGGGTCTCACGTTGTTCATCGCTGCCATAAAGCGCCAGAATCCGCGTTGGATGATCAGTGGCCTGATACTCCCCGGCCATCGCCAGCGCATATATCAGTGCGGGGTCAGCTTCGGTGCCGCGGGCAGCCAGCAGATTTTGGGCAAGCTCATTGCCGCTTTCCGCCTCAAGGCGCAGCCAGCTTGGCCTGAGCGGTGACCAGTCGATCGGCACGCGAAACAGTTCCTTGTGCCGCTCCGGGCCCAGTGCCGCGCGCCAGGGGGATGGGCCGCGGTCAAAATGTTCGATGCGCGCGATCAGCAACCGCGCTGCCGTATTGCCCTCGGCTGCCAGCATCGCCAGCTTTGGCAGACTCTCACGGTCATTACCGGTCAACCAGGTGGCAACCGCCTCTTGAAACGCAGCGGCGCCCGCACCGGCAATTTCTGCCGCGCGTATCGGCAAGGCCATCAGCCCGGCTAAAGCCGCTACCATTATCAGGCGCATGAAGCGTCCTCCCGCGAGTTCGCGCTACCATAGCAACCCGCTAAGGCTTTGCAATCGCTGATATTCCACCGGAAAGCCGCTTACAGGGCTGCACCGTGAAGCCGCCGATGCCGGATAATCTGTGCAATTCTTCACATTGGGTTAACAAAAATACCGTAGATGCGCCCCTTGAAACCTTAATGTTTGGTGCATAATTCGAGATCATGTTAAAGGGCTAAACATAACAGGCCCTGTCACGCGCATTGGCACATCGCCAGCAGGACTGAGGAAACGAGATGAGCAACTATACCAATCTTCCCGCTCCAAGCCCGGAACAGGGCTTGAACCGGTATCTGCAGGAAATCCGCAAGTTCCCGCTACTTGAACCGGAAGAGGAATATATGCTTGCCAAACGCTGGGTCGATCATGAGGACAGTGAAGCGGCGCATAAAATGGTGACCTCACACCTCAGGCTCGCGGCAAAGATCGCCATGGGGTATCGCGGCTATGGCCTGCCCCAGGCCGAAGTGATTTCAGAGGCCAACGTCGGGCTCATGCAGGCGGTGAAACGCTTTGATCCGGAAAAAGGCTTCCGTCTGGCGACCTATGCGATGTGGTGGATCCGGGCGAGCATTCAGGAATATATCCTGCGGTCCTGGTCGTTGGTAAAGCTTGGCACAACGAGTGCCCAGAAAAAGCTGTTCTTCAACCTTCGGAAAGCCAAGGCGCGGATTGGCGCGCTTGAAGAGGGTGACCTGCATCCCGACCACGTGGCCAAAATTGCCCATGACCTTTCGGTGACCGAAGACGAAGTTGTGTCGATGAATCGCCGCCTGTCCGGTGGGGATGCCTCACTCAATGCTACCGTCGGCTCCGAAGGCGAGGGGACGATGCAATGGCAGG
>CAYTUW010000132.1:4407-8471 GCA_964441435.1 uncultured Rhodobacterales bacterium | reverse complement strand
TATGCGCACGGCGCAGATCAGCGGGCATGAGGTCCGGGTCATAAAGATCGGCCAGCGTGGCACCGGGATGATTGTCGCGGGCGTCGAGCACCGCTTGCGCAAGCGGGGCAAGCTTTGTCAGGTCGCCCTTGGGCAGGGGGAAGGTGTTGTAGACGAGGCCGATGGAATAGCGATAGTCGGATTTCAACCGCCCGCCGATATGGCGCAGCCAGGCCATATGCATGTTGGAGGTGAGCAGGGCGAAGTCGGGGAGGGTGGCGTTTGTGTTTACGCGAACCAAATTACTGGGAATAATAGGTGGCTCCAGCCAACCAATAGGCGCGTATGTCCTGTTTTCGGAGCTGACCTCCGGCAGGCATAGAAATGGCGCTTCCGGCACAACAGTCACATGGTAAGCGGTTGGCGTTTCCGCCAGTTGCAGGGCTGAGATACCGGGTTTGCGAATGCTATCTGGCGATTTACCTTTTGCAGGAATCTCCCCTTGTCGATATGCCCGCACATTGCGGATAACCTCCCGAATTTTCGGCAGTTTGGCCAGATCAGACGGCGATGCCTCCGCCAGATGGAGAATGTATCGGATGCCGCCCTGTAGGAACTCCCGCGCGCCGATGTAAGGATGCAGATAGGCTGCGGCGTCGGGTTCTACAGAAAGCAGATGTTCGCGTTCCTCTTCGGAAAAAATGAAATGCCCGCCATCAATGGGTTTGGAGCCAATGCTGATTTTTCCCAACCCATTTATTGGCTTGCTTTCCTCACGCACCACCAGATGCGGGTCGGTCAGACCACTTGCATCAAACAGATAGGGCGACAGCACCTTATGGGGGCTTTCCTCTGGCTCGCCTTTCACATCGGTATAGGAAAACAGACGCACCTCTGACCTCTTATTCTCCGCCCGGTCGAGACCGATGATCACCACATGCACATGGGCTTTGCCGCGGGCCTCTGACCCCCAGGCGAAGGTGCGGTGGGCAAAGGCGATTTCCAGCCCGCAGCGGTCAAACAGGATGGGCCAGAGCTGCGCCACCTGTTCGCCCTGGGTGATCGAATTGGTTGAGACAAAAGCGATGCGTGGCCCATTTCCCCCATCGCGCAGCGATGGGACGTGTCCGCCCGCCCCCAGGCGGGCGCGTTCCGCACCCCCCTCGGGCAGACGCGTCCCATCGGGGTTTCTATTGCTCGCATAATTCCCAGCCTTGATGAACCAGGCGCAGACATAATCAAGGACTTTGGGTTTCTCGCAATCACGTGCGATGCGAACCACCTGTTCCTTTTGAACGGATTTCTGTTCTTTTTTACCCACAAACGGTGGATTGCCCAGCACGTAGGAACAGCGGGCGGCGGGCAGCACATCTTCCCAGTCCACCTCAAGCGCGTCGCCATGCACAATCGTCGCTTTCTTTTGCAGCGGGATGCGGGTGAACAGCTCTCCGAATTCCTCTGACAGGCGGCGGTTCATGATGTGATCCATCATCCACAGCGCGGTTTCGGCGATGCGGGCGGGGAATTCCTCATACTCGATGCCATAGAACTGATCGACGTCGATCACCGATTGCAACAGCGCAAGCTGGCCCATATCCTTGATCGCCTGCATCACCTCAATTTCCAGCAGGCGCAATTCACGGTAGGCGATGATCAGAAAGTTGCCGCAGCCGCAGGCCGGATCAAAGAAGGTGAGCGTGCTGAGCCGCGCCTGGAACCGTTCCAGCTGCTGACGGCGGCCAGTTCTGAGGCGTTTGATCCGGCGAAGTTCTGCCTTGAGGTCATCCAGAAACAGCGGCTCGATCACCTTCATGATGTTCTTTTCGGTGGTGTAATGGGCACCTTTTTCGCGCCGCTCCTTCGGGTCCATCACCGATTGGAACAGCGACCCGAAAATCGCCGTGCTGATCGGGGTCCAGTCAAAACGGCAGGCATTGAGAAGGGCCGCATGCATTTCGGCGTCAAAGTCCGGGATGCGGATCGGCTTGGCAAACAGCGCGCCATTCACATGCGGAAACTGCGCGTATTCCTCAGCCAGACTGGCGGAGCGGTCGGCCTCTGCCGTGTTCAGCACCTCAAATATCTTGGCAAGCTTTGGACCGGTTTCAGACCCGTCCGGCCGCGTCTGCGTTTCAAGGAAGTCCCACAGGATGTCCTTGGGGTCAAAGATCCCGGTGTCATCGGCAAACAGGCAGAACACGATACGCACAAGGAATTGTTCAAGGTCATGGCCCGTGTATCCTGCGTCCTCCAGCGTGTCGTGAAGGTGGCCGACAAGCTCCGCCGCTTTGATATTGACCGGATCCTGATCCTTGAATTTTGTCCGCTGACGGCCAAGGATAAAGCTGAAGTGGTGGATATTATCCGGCAGCTCGGCAAGGGTGAAGGTGAAGGTTTCATTGAGCCTGAGGTCAACCAGCCGCCAGTTCTGGAAATCACAGGTCAGGATATAGCGCGGCAGTTCCGCATCGCTTAACCCGTGGGTATAGTCGAGCGCCTGCGCCTCTGCCGCGATCAGGTCACGGCCGGCGGATTTCTGTTCGACCAGAAAAGTGCCGGGCCAGAAGAGATCGACAAAACCCTGTCGGTCACCAAGTTTCTTGACGGATTTCTCAAACACTGCAACGCGGCGGCGTGGCATGTCAAAGATGTCGAAGAAGTCATTGTAGAACGATTGTGTTTCGCCGCGCTCGTAATGGGCGTCTTTCCAGTCGCGCACAAATTGGGTGGCGCGGGCGCGCAGGGTTTCATTCGTCAGGATCATGGCGCAGCATTGCCCAAAGCGATCGGCAAATCTAGCCCCGTCTTCGGCGCCGTCGGCGTGGTGTATCGCCCCCCGAATCCGCCCCGGTGTTGAAGCTCACGTCGGGCAGGGGGGTATGGGACAGAAGCAGCGGGAAGGGTTCCACCGCGTTTGGGATGGCGGAGGCATTGACGAAATGCTCCTGAAAACGGGGCTCCACCGCAGTTTCGATCTTTTCGATATTGCGCACGGTCGCCTCAATCTCATCGCGCGCCTTTGTGTTCAGCAGGGCAATACGCGCGCCGGTTCCGGCGGCGTTGCCGGCACTGGTGACTTTTTCGATCGGGCAATCGGGGATCATACCCAGCACCATCGCATGTTTCGGTGAAATATGCGCGCCAAAAGCCCCGGCGAGCACCACACGGTCCACCGTGTCAACATCGAGCTTGTCCATCAGCAGCCGCGCGCCGGAATAAAGCGCCGCCTTGGCCATCTGAATGGCGCGCACATCCGGGTTGGTGACGGCTATTTTTGGCCCGCCATCCGCAGTGCCATCCCAGACAAGATAGGAATGGGTGCGCCCATCGGCAAAACATCTTTGTGTGCCGGTTTGTTCGGCAGATCCGATCAGCCCCGACGCATCAAGCAGCCCGGCCATGCGCATTTCCGCCAGCAACTCGATAATGCCCGAGCCGCAAATCCCTGTGATCCCGGTTGTGGCGATGGCCTCTGCAAACCCGTCCTCATCGGACCACAGCTCTGATCCGATGACGCGAAAGCGGGGCTCCTTCGTTACGGGGTCAATCTCGGCACGTTCGATTGCGCCGGGGGCGGCGCGCTGGCCTGCGCTGATCTGCGCCCCTTCAAACGCCGGCCCGGTGGGTGAGGAACAGGCCAGCACCCGATCACGGTTGCCAAGCTGGATTTCCGCGTTGGTGCCAACATCGACCAAAAGGACGAGGTCATCGCTTTTGTCAGGCGCTTCGGACAGGGTGACCGCCGCCGCATCCGCGCCAACATGGCCCGCGATGCAGGGCAGGATATAGGCATGGGCCGAAGGGTGAAGGTTCAGACCCAATTCACTGGCGCGAAGGTGCATGGCATCGGATGTGGCCAGCGCAAAGGGTGCCTGGCCAAGCTCATAAGGGTCGATACCCAGAAACAGATGATGCATCACCGGGTTCATGACAAACACCGCATCCACGATATCGGCAATGGCGATCCCGGCATCCCCCGCGATATCGGCAAACAGCGTATTCAGCCCGTCGCGCACCGCTTCGGTCATTTCGCGGTCGCCGCCGGGATTCATCATCGAATAGCTGACCCGGCTCATCAGGTCTTC
>CAYTUW010000132.1:0-4397 GCA_964441435.1 uncultured Rhodobacterales bacterium | reverse complement strand
GCGGATCTGCGGGTTCATGATACCCGCCGATGTGATCACCTCACCGGTTGCCAGGTCGCACAGATGAGCCGCAATCGTGGTGGAACCGATGTCAACCGCCAGCCCGTAAAGCGCGCCCTCATGAAACCCGGGCCAGAGTTCAATCAGGCGGGGGGCGGAACCCTGCGCCTGATGGATGGCACAGGTGACTGCCCATTTGCCTTTGCGAAGGATCGGCTGCATCCGGCTGAGAACATGAAGGTCAACGGCTATATCCTTGATTGACCATTGCTTTTCTAGCGCGTCATAAAGCCGCTCCAGATCACCGGAAGGCTTATGCATATCGGGCTCTTCAACCTCGATATAATATAGCCTGACCGCCGGATTCAGGGTGATGTCGCGCGCCTCTGCACGTTTCCTGATCACCTGTTTGTGGACCTGGCTTTCTTCGGGGACATCAATAACCACATCGCCCTGGATCGTTGCCTGACATCCCAAACGGCGGCCTTTTTGAAGACCCCGTTTGTCATCATAGCGTTGTTCAACCGCATTCCATTCCGACAGCGCCGTATCAGAAACGGTGACACCATGTTTGGGAAATTCACCATAAGAGGGCGTAACCTGACATTTGGAACAAATGCCGCGCCCGCCGCAGACGGAATCAAGATCCACGCCAAGCTGACGGGCTGCAGTCAGAACCGGAGTCCCGACCGGAAAACGGCCGCGCTTTCCCGAGGGAGTAAAAATAACAAGTGGATCGCCCGACATGCCGATTATCCTAATGTTTACAGCCCTTGCAGCATAAGAGAAGCCACCCCCGGGTTAAAGCCCGGAGGCGGCATTCATCACCAATCTAGCGTCACTATTTACGGCCTTTTTTTACCGCCCGGCGCGAACGACGACTCCGCGCACATCCGGGCCTGTGCCCAACCAGCCGGCAATCGTGTTGGCAACATGGCTGACAATCCGAACGCGCTGCGTTTCACCGCGCGCTTCGGCGGCGATCGCCTCACCACCGACATAGCCAACCAGGTCGGCCTGGACTGCTTCCGGCCCGGCCAGCGTTTCACCACTGCGCGCATCAACAACCCGGATGACGAAATCTATATTGTGAACACCGGACGAGTTGAGCGTATAGCGCGTGCGCTGGGTCAGTGCATGGAACTGCGACACCTGCAGTTGCAGAGTTACCGGACGCCCGCCGCGAAGCCCCGAACCGCCACGGCGCGCAGCCTCCTCAATTATGTTTTTGACCTGATCGTACCTGTCACCAAGCGGCTCACCCCGCCAGACGATATCAGCGTCCGGGGCATAGGTATTCGCCTCTGATACCGTCAGTGTGTCCGGTACCGTAACGCTAACAGAGGCCAGACGCCATCCGCCCGAATTGGCCGCCGACACACCCTGTGCGTAATCCGTCCTGAATTGACCGCTGCTGCCACAACCAGCCAAAGCCAGCACAGCAACCGCAACCACATGCTTTAATGATAAACCTAGCACCACAGACTCCTCACATATTCGATTTCTCGATCCTTAACTCTGGAGGGTTAAAGATTGTTTGTGTCCAATTTTGGAAACAATCCGGGCACCTAGAGGGTGATTTCAGGATGCACGACGACGGCGGCGCCCCCCTGCACGGCCACCGCGGCCTTCGGCACCACCCGCCGCATCCGGGGGTTTATTGGTGCGAATCCATTCCCCTCCATGGGGGTCATTGTCCATCAGGAAATTGGCGGCGCGAATGGCCTCCATCTCTTTTCCTGGGCGCGCCCTGGTGGAGCCCAGCCCGGTCAGTGTTGCCAGAACCTCTGGATCAATATCATCGGGAACGATAATGCCCGCAGCGGCAAGCTGTTCCTTCTTTTCTGCAAGCTTCTTGGGGCCGACGGGCAGGGCAATCGGGTTCATGATTGCGCTGGTCATACCTGCTGCGATCGCCATCGGCAAAAAGGCGTTGTTGATCCCGTGGCGGTTCGGCAATCCGAAAGAGATATTTGACGCCCCGCAGGTCGTGTTGACACCCAGTTCTTCGCGCAGGCGCCGCACCAGTGCAAAAACCTGAAGCCCGGCCGTACCCATAGCACCAATCGGCATCACAAGCGGGTCCACTACGATATCATGCGCCGGAATGCCATGATCCGCAGCCCGCTCCACAATACGCTTGGCCACGGCAAACCGCACATCTGGATCTTCGCTGATGCCGGTATCATCGTTTGAAATCGCCACCACAGGCACATTGTATTTCTTGACCAGCGGAAGAATGGCTTCCAGCCGTTCCTCCTCTCCGGTGACGGAGTTCAGAAGCGGGCGGCCTTCGCAGACCTCCAGCCCGGCTTCAAGTGCGCCGGGGACCGAACTGTCAATGCAGAGCGGCACATCCACAAGCCCCTGTACAAGCTGGATCACCTGGCGCATCAGCGGAGGCTCCGTCTCGTTTGGGTTCGGGTTGGAATTGTAGACAACGCCCGCATTGACATCGAGCATCGTCGCTCCCGCCGCCACCTGTGCCAGCGCATCCGCCTCTACGGTTGAAAAATCCCCGGCCTCCAGTTCGGCGGCAAGTTTCTTGCGCCCGGTCGGGTTGATCCGTTCGCCAATCACACAGAAGGGTTCATCAAACCCAATGACGGCGGTTTTGGTTTTGCTTTCGACAATGGTGCGGGTCATGGGGTTCTCTTATTGTTGATTGGCAGGAACGGCAGCGGTGCCGCCATGTTCTATCGCCCAGGTCGCGTTGCTTTTGATCCCGCCAAGCGGGAAGAAGTGAACACGTTCGATATTGAAGCCCGGGTGTTCAGCCTTGTGCCGAGCGAGGTCAGTCAGCACATCCTCAGGCGTGAAAGGCAGCAGGAGCTTCGTCACATCCTTTGCGCGTTTTTGCAACACCTTGAGCGACGGGCCAACACCGCAGGCGATCGCAAATTTGATCAATGTCTGGAGCTTGGCCGGGCCGGCAATGCCAATATGCACCGGAATGTCGATACCGGCGTCCGTCAGCGCATTGGCCCAGGTGATCACCGGTCCTGCTTCAAAGCAGAACTGTGTTGCAAGCGCCATTTCGGCATCCGTGCGTTCGCTGAATGCCTGCTTCCAGCCAAGAGCTGCCATGACATTCCGGGTGGAGCCATCAGGGTCGATGTCCCGGTTGCCTTCGGGGTGGCCTGCAACATGCAGCCGTTTGAAGCCGGCCTGATCAAACAATCCGCTTTCCATCAACTGCATTGAACAGTGAAAATCGCCCTGTGGTTTGGCCACGCCACCAGCCAGAAGCAGCGCCTGATCAACGCCTGCCTCGCCCTGATACCGCGCGATCCAGTCGCCAAGCATCGCCTTATCCCTGATGATACGCGCCGGAAAATGCGGCATGACGGCAAAGCCTTCGCCCGCAAGGCGTTTGGCGGTGGCAACCATATCTTCTATCGGTGTCCCTTCGATATGGGCGATGTAGACGCGCGTTCCCTCGGGCAGAAGATTGCGGAAGCTGTCAATCTTTCCGGCGGTGCGGGGCATCACCTCAATCGAATACCCCTTGAGGAAGGACTCAAGCTCGGGCGTCATTGCAACGCATGCCTCATCCGATTTTCTTTTGAAGGACAACAGGGCCATCAGCCTCTCCAACATGGGCCAAGCTTATGCCCAGCCATCATTTGCGATGAGCGATTTCAACCGCTCGCTATCATATTCCTGATCCAGCCGCGCGGCCTCAGCCACGGCGACAGCATCCAGCTCACCAGCGACGTTACCGGAGGGTACTTTGCGCCATTCGGCGAGGTAGGCATCGGCATCCCTCGCGTTTACCTTCATTGCGGCGCGGTCGATCGCTTGTTCAAAGCGTTCGGGCAGGGGCGCCTTTGCGCCACGACGACCCTTGCCAACAATGACCTGCGCCGGAATATCGCGCCAGTAAACGATTGTGACCTCTGCCATGGTGATTCCGTTCCTCCTGAACAGGTTATTACGTTGCACCACCGCTACACTGAGGTCATTTTTCGACACTCCGGGCGATTTGAGCGACTCGCGCGCCAACCCTTGCCTGATTGAGCTTAAAAAGGCATTCGCAAAACATTCATAATAAACATGTGCCGGAGAAGCCCATGATCAGTTCCGAAGAAAAACTGCTACGTAACCTGTTTGAGGAAGCTTTGCGCGTAGCAGATCCGATGCGGACGGTGGCTGATGCGCTTCCTGAACGACCGGGCGGTGGCGGGCGGGTTCTGGTGGTCGGGGCAGGCAAGGCTTCCGCGCGCATGGCAGAAGCGGTTGAACAGGCCTGGGGACCCTGCGAAGGGTTGGTAATCACGCGTTACGGACATGCACGCCCGACACGAGGTGTCGAGATTATCGAAGCCGCGCATCCGGTGCCGGATGCCGCAGGAATGCAGGCCAGTGCCAGAATGCTCGATCTGCTGGGTGGCGTG
>CAYTUW010000131.1:0-8479 GCA_964441435.1 uncultured Rhodobacterales bacterium | reverse complement strand
ATATAGACCGCATCGGCCATGCGCAGGATATCAAGCTTCGCGCGCGTGATTTCGCCAGGGCAGCGTATCGCAAGGCCGGGGCCGGGGAAGGGGTGGCGGCCGATAAAACTCTGCGGCAGGCCAAGTTCACGGCCGAGCGCGCGGACCTCATCCTTGAACAATTCGCGCAGCGGTTCGACCAGCTTCAGCCCCATCTTTTCAGGCAGGCCGCCAACATTGTGGTGGCTCTTGATCGTGACAGATGGTCCGCCGCTGAAGGACACACTCTCAATCACGTCCGGGTAGAGCGTGCCCTGCGCAAGGAATTCTGCGCCCTCAATTTCGTTTGCGTATTTCTGAAACACGTCAATGAACAGTCGGCCAATGATCTTGCGCTTGGTTTCAGGGTCGGACTGCCCTTCAAGTTCGCCAAGGAACAGCTCCGATTCATCCGCGTGGATCAGCGGAATATTGTAGTTGTCGCGGAACATGGTGACGACTTCGTCAGCCTCCCCCTGCCGGAGCAGCCCATGATCAACAAAAACGCAGGTCAGTTGATCGCCGATCGCTTCATGGATCAGAACCGCCGCAACAGAACTGTCAACGCCGCCTGACAGTCCGCAAATCACCCGTTTGTCACCCACCTGCTGGCGGATCGCTTCGATGGCCTGTTCGCGGTAGGCGCCCATCGTCCAGTCACCATCAAACCCGGCAAGCCGCACGAAATTGGCATAAAGTGCCGCGCCTTTCGGCGTGTGGTGCACTTCGGGGTGGAATTGAACGGCATAGAAATTGCGCGCCGTATCCGCGGTGATCGCATAGGGCGCATTGGGGGAGGTGCCAAAAACCTCAAACCCCGGCGCAAGGGCGGACACATGATCGCCGTGACTCATCCAGACCTGTTCAGGGCCTGCATCGAACCAGCCGTCAAGCAGTGGCAGCGTGCCCTCAGGGGCGACATGGGCGCGGCCAAATTCTGCGGTGCCACCTCCGCCTGAAATCTTGCCGCCCTCAACCTGACCACCCAGCATCTGCATCATCACCTGCTGGCCATAGCAGATCCCAAGGATCGGCACGCCAAGCTCATAAACTTCGGCGGGGGGGCGGGGGCTGCCTTCGCGTACCACACTGTCCGGGCCGCCGGAGAAGATCACGGCTTTTGGTTGAAACGTCCTAAGGAAGGCCGCATCGACATTCTGGTAGGGATGAATTTCGCAATAGACATTTAACTCCCGCAGGCGGCGCGCAATCAGCTGCGTCACCTGACTGCCGAAGTCGATGATCAAAAGGCGTTGATGGTCGGGTGTGGATGTCTGGCTGTTCATGCCTTGAGCCGAGTATTGCGCAGATCGAAAAGGCGCAAGCCTGCGCGCAGGCTCTGCGGTGCATTTCCCGCAAAACCTGCAAAAATATGCTATGATCGCCCTATAGATGCAGGGAGAATTTAAGATGCAGGTATTTCAGCATGCGGTGGGGCGGATTGCCGTCTGGAATCTCGCAGGTTTTGGTGGAATCACTGCGGCGCGCCGTGCCCGTCAGGTTCAGGGGCTGGCCCTGCTTGACGCGGAGCTCGTGACCCTGGTGGAAGTCAACCCGGTCACCTACATCCATGATCTGGCGCAGGACCTTGCAGCCCTTGGCGTGACCTATGATGTGACGATCCTGCCGCAGGATCAGGGTGATCTTCACATCGGGTTTCTGCACAAACCGGGGATGGAGGTGACAAACCCGCGGTTTGTGCCGAATTCCAACGGGGACTACGCAAACGGACGCAAGGCGATCGCGGTTGATGTGCGCTGCGGGCGGTTTTCTGCGGTGCTGCTGGGTGTGCATCTGAAATCCGGACGTGACCGGGATGAACAACAGCTACGTGACAGCCAGTGCCGGGTGATCGGCCAGTATCTGACCGACCTGCGAGACACGCCGGGTTTCAAGCGCAAGACATTCCTGCTGATGGGGGATTTCAATATGATCCCCGGTCAGGACATCAGCAACTTTCATCACCTCGGTGGTGACGATCTGATGGATTTTGTGTCCTGCTGGGATTTGCAGGACAGGTTTTCCCATATCCTCGACAAGGGGCGGGCGAACCTGCTTGATGGGTTTGCTGTCTCGCGCACCTTTTCAACTGACTATGTGCGCGGTAGCCTCAGGCTGTTTCCGATGCATTGGACAATGGATATGGGACGCGAACGGTTCAAAGATGAGGTGTCCGACCACCTGCCGTTTATCGCGAGTTTCCGGCTTTATTGATGCGCCATGTCGTTTTCCCGCCTCAAAGGGCGGATTTGACCTTTGGTGTGCAGCCGCGCCGCGCTACATCACGCCCAGCACATCACGGAGTATGCAGATGAGCGCGACAGCAACCCGCAGACGGGGCAGGGGTGGCGGGGCCGCCCGCCGGGCCGAGCGTACGGCCATTCATATCGAAACCGCGAAATTCATTGAGCGTCAAATCCCGAACCTCGAAATTCTGAACGAAGAAGCGCTTCAGATCATCGAAGAGAACGCTGAAACTGTGCTGGAAGAGATCGGCGTCAATTTTGTCGATTGTCCGGGCGCGCTTGAGCGATGGCGCGCGGCAGGGGCGACGGTGGACGGGGAACGGGTGCATATTCCGCGCGGCCTGGCGCGTGACCTGATCAAAACCGCGCCGTCACAGTATACGCAACACGCCCGCAACCCGGAAAAGAATGTGGTGATCGGCGGCAACAACCTCGTGCTTGCTCCGGTTTATGGGCCGCCGTTCGTGCGTGATGCTGATGGGGGTCGCCGCTATGCAACGCTGGCGGATTTCCATAAGTTTGTGAAGCTCGGTTATATGTCGAAATGGCTGCATCATTCGGGTGGCACGGTTTGTGAGCCCACCGATGTGCCGGTGAACAAGCGTCACCTCGACATGTTGCTGGCGCATATGACGCTAAGTGACAAGCCTTACATGGGATCAGTGACAGAGCCGAGCCGCGCCGTCGATTCCGTGGCGATGTCGAAGATCCTCTTTGGTAATGAATTTGTTGATCAGAACGCAGTGATGACCTCGCTGATCAACATCAACTCGCCTCTGACCTTTGATCCGGTGATGGTGGGGGCTTTGGATGTCTATGCAGAGGCCGGGCAGGGGATGATCATTTCGCCCTTTATCGTTGGGGGGGCGATGGCGCCGGTGTCAGTGGCCGGGACCCTGACACAGGTGTTGGCCGAAGTTCTGGCCGGGGTTGCCTATAGCCAGCTTGTCCGGAAAGGCTCGCCTGCAATTTTCGGTGCGTTTGTCACCTCGATTGACATGAATTCCGGGGCACCAACCTTTGGCACGCCAGAGGCTTCGCAGATCCTTTACGGGGCAGGGCAGTTGGCGCGCCGCCTGGACCTTCCATTCAGATCAGGTGGCGGGTTATGTGGTTCCAAACTGCCTGATGCACAGGCGGCCTATGAAACCGCAAACACCCTGAACGCGGCGCTGCTTGGTGGCGTCAACTTCATGCTGCATGCCTGTGGCTGGCTTGAGGGCGGGCTGGTGTCCTCCTTTGAGAAATTCGTGCTCGACTCTGATCAGCTTGGGGTGTTGCATAAGCTGGCGGCGGGTGTCGATGTCAGTGAAAACGGACAGGGCATGGATGCGATCCGCGAGGTTGGCCCTGGCGGGCATTACCTTGGCTGTGCCCATACCCAGGCGAACTTCAAAGAGGCTTTCTGGCGATCGGACGTGCTGGATTACAAACCCTTTGAAACCTGGGATGAGGAAGGTGCCAAGGACAGTCAGCGCCTCGCCTCTGAACGGGTGGCGAAGCTGCTGGCTGATTACCAGCAGCCTGCCCTTGATCCCGCGATCAACGACGCGTTGAACGAATTTGTCGCCAAACGTAAAGCCGCCGAACCGGATGCCTTTGTCTAGCTGAGTGAGCGAGGGCGCCGATACTGCGACTCTGCCATCAGTGCAATCAGGATATCGACATGGCGGGCGACGCTGTAGCTGGCGTCGCCAAGCTTGCGTTTGGATTCCATATCGGATTCCACGTCCAGCAGGTTGTCAATGGCACGCCCGGGTGTCGGTAGGCGGCTCTGCGGCAACATGCGCAGCAAATCGCGTTCTCGGCGGTAGTTGCGCAGGCCGAACCGCGCAGCACGGATCAGAAGGCGTGGCCGCCGAAGCGTGTCGAAGAATCCGGGGGTTTTGGTCATGAGTGTCTCCGCTTGTTTATGTCGGATTGTAAGCACAACCTATGGGGGTGTTGCGTCAGGGCCGAAGTCAGCGCACGGAGCCTTCTCAAAAGTTTATCTTTTAAAAACAAATTTAAACAAGTCTGACAGATTAACGAACCAGTAATGTTTCAATCTTAGGTGGATTTTACGCAAATGCGGGGCAAGAGGACAACGGGGTATGAAAAAGATGCCGGGTGCGGCAGATGCACCCAGTTCAGATTTGCCAACCTGGCTGCCGCAATCGGCAATTAACTATCTGTTACACACGGAAACCGGAATCTCGATCAGGGAACTGGCCCGCTCTTCTGCGTGCCATGCCTCGACAGTTTCGCGTCAGATACGGAACTTTGAAGCCCGGCGGGAGGATGCGTTGGTTGACGAGGGATTGAAACGACTGGGGCGTCAATTTTTTCAGAACATCAAAGACGTTCGAAAAAAGGATCCCATACATATGAACGACATGGAACACGGCAGGCACAACGACGATTCCAGAGTGGCACAGGATGCGCGGCGTGTCTTGCGACGCTTGAATGAAACCGGTGCGGTTATGGCTGTCTCTAACGATCTGAAGAAGGCGGTCGTCCTGCGCGGACAGCCTGGTCGGGAAACCACCCGGACCGCGATTGTTGATACGGAGGTGGCCCAGTCGCTCGCGTTGAAAGATTGGATCAGCTGCAAGAAAAAAGGGCGCGTTTCCCAATATGAAATCACGCAGGCTGGGCGTGCTGCGCTTAAGCGCATGGTGGCAGAGCAATCCGGCGGTTTTCAGGAATCCCAGGCAATTTTTGCGGAACAGCACCGTATATGGGGCAACAAAAAAGTGGCAGGGGGCCATGACGCCGGGCAGTCCCGACAAATCCGCTATAACCTTGCGGAATCACCTCTGGCTGCCTTGGCCCGGCGCAAAGGTAAGGATGGCAAACCCTTCCTGTCGAATGACCTGGTGACTGCTGGCGAGCGGCTGCGTGAGGATTTTGAACTGGCGCAGATGGGGCCGCGGGTCGGGCAGAATTGGGAGAAGTTTCTGACCGCAGGGGCGCGTGGACAGTTTTCTGCTGACAGTGGCATTGGCAATGGGCCGGAACGCGCCCGCGACCGGGTGCAGGCGGCCTTGTCGGACCTGGGCCCGGGCCTTGGCGATGTGGCGCTTCGTTGCTGTTGCTATCTGGAAGGGATGGAAACTGCGGAAAAACGCATGGGCTGGTCGGCGCGGTCGGGTAAGATCGTGCTGCGCATCGCGCTTCAGCGGCTCAAACGTCACTATGACGAACTTCATGGCAGCCACGGGCCGATGATCGGTTGAGGGGGGCATCGGGCTGGCAGGGCGTGCCTGCCAGCCCGACATGTCAGCGCAGGTCGAAACGATCTGCGTCCATGACTTTGATCCATGCGGCGGTGAAATCTTTCAGGAATTTCTCTTCCGCGTCGTCGGCGCCATAGACTTCGGCAAGGGCGCGCAGGATGGAATTTGACCCGAACACAAGGTCCGCACGTGTCCCGGTCCATTTGGCCGCACCGGTTTTACGGTCGCGTCCTTCAAAATGCTCTTCGGTCTTGTCGGTCGCTGTCCATTTAACCGACATGTCGAGGATGTTTCTGAAAAAATCCGTGCTCAAAACGCCTGGCCGATCCGTCAGGATACCATCACTGCCGCCGCCATGGTTCGCACCAAGTGCGCGCATTCCGCCCACCAGAACCGTCATTTCCGGCGCTGTCAGCCCCATCAGCTGTGCCCGATCGAGCAGCATTTCCTCTGCCGTGACCGCATAGCGCTGCTTTTGGTAGTTGCGGAAACCATCGGCAACCGGTTCCAGCACCTCAAAGTTTTCAACGTCGGTCTGATCCTCTGTCGCGTCGCCGCGCCCGGTTGTGACCTCAACAGTGATATCGTGGCCTGCGGCCTTTGCTGCGGCCTCCACCCCGGCAGCGCCGCCAAGCACGATCATATCCGCCATGGAGACTCCGGCGTGGTTTTTGCGCAAGGTTTCATAGGCTGCGAGCACCCGCGCCAGTTGCTGTGGTTCATTGGCGTCCCAGTCTTTTTGCGGGGCAAGCCGGATGCGCGCACCATTTGCGCCGCCCCGCCGGTCGGAACTGCGGAACGTCGCGGCCGAGGCCCAGGCGGTTTTCACCAGATCAGCAATGGACAGGTCAGAGGCGAGGATATCCGCCTTGATTTTTGCCACATCGGCGTTGCTGATCGGCGTTCCGGCCGGAATTGGATCCTGCCAGATGAAGTCTTCTTCCGGAACCTCATCGCCAAGGTAGATCGCCTTTGGCCCCATATCGCGGTGGGTCAGTTTGAACCAGGCGCGGGCGAAGGCGTCAGCAAATTCTTCGGGGTTCTGGTGGAAGCGTTTGGAAATCGGGCCATAGATCGGGTCCATCCGCATCGCCATATCCGCCGTGGTCATCATCAGCGGCACGGTTTCGCCGGAGCCGTCAACCTCTGGCGCGTGATCATCGGCCTTGAGGTCAACCGCATGCCAGATTTGCGCGCCAGCCGGGCTTTTGGTCAGCGCCCATTCATAGCCGAATAGCGCGTCGAAATACCCCATGTCCCAGGCGATGGGATTGGCGGTCCATGGCCCTTCGACGCCGCTGGTTGTGGTGTGTTTGCCTTGCCCGCTTTCGTGGGAATTGGTCCAGCCCAGGCCCATTTCTGCAATGGCTGCGGCCTCCGGTTCGCGCCCGACCTTCGCGGGATCGCCCGCGCCATGGGCCTTGCCAAAGGTGTGCCCGCCCGCAACCAGGGCCACGGTTTCCTCATCGGTCATGCCCATGCGCCCGAATGTGTCGCGGATATCACGGCCAGAGGCCACAGGGTCAGGCGTGCCGTTTGGCCCTTCGGGGTTCACATAGATCAGCCCCATCTGCACAGCCGACAGCGGGTTTTCAAGGTCGCGGTCGCCTTCGTAGCGGGTGTCCCCAAGCCATTCCTTTTCGGACCCCCAGTAGATGTCTTCTTCCGGTGCCCAGAGGTCAACACGCCCACCGCCAAAGCCTGCGGTTTTGCCGCCCATGCTTTCGATGGCGCAGTTGCCTGCAAGGATCATCAGGTCGGCCCAGGAAATCTTGCGCCCGTATTTGGCCTTGATCGGCCAGAGCAGCCGACGCGCCTTGTCAAGGTTGCCGTTGTCAGGCCAGGAATTCAGCGGCGCAAAGCGCTGCGTGCCGGAAAACGCCCCGCCACGGCCATCGGCACTGCGGTAGGTGCCGGCGGAATGCCAGGCCATGCGGATGAACAAACCACCGTAATGGCCATAATCTGCGGGCCACCAGTCCTGGCTATCGGTCATCAGCGCGTAGAGGTCTTTTTTGACCGCCTTGAGGTCAAGTGACTGGAATTCCTTGCGATAATCGAAATCACCGCCCATCGGATCGGGCGACGCCCCATGCTGATGCAGGATCGACAGTTCCAACTGGTTTGGCCACCAGTCCCGGTTTGTCTGTTTTGCCTTATGTGAAACCGGGCATTTCATTTCGCCGTCCATGGGGAGCCTCCGCATCTGTTCAGAATCATTTAGAAGTATTCTAAGTTTGGATGGTTTGGGTTCAACCGCAAAACATGCGGTCCGCGCATCATTCACATGACTGTTATGCGCTGCTGGCTCTGGTTTGTGCGGGCAGAGTATTATATGGGCTAGGAAACGCATTCCGTGTTCAATCGGATGGAAAGGCAAAAAGCGTGACACGTGATCTGAAAATTCCAGCCCAGCGTCACCCCGAAAAGGCGCATAAGCCTGACAATGCGCAGCCCAAGAAACCGGATTGGATCCGGGTCAAGGCCCCTGGCGGCAAGGGGTATGCGGACACGCACAAGATCATGCGCGAACACAAGCTGACCACCGTGTGTGAGGAGGCCGGCTGCCCCAATGTCGGGGAATGCTGGAGCCAGGGCCATGCCACCATGATGATCATGGGGGAGGTCTGCACCCGCGCCTGCACCTTCTGCAACATTGCCACGGGCAAGCCGCCTGAGGCGCTCGATGTGTTTGAACCCGGTCGTGTTGCCGATGCGGTCAAGAAGCTCGGGCTGAACCACGTGGTGGTAACCTCGGTTGACCGCGATGATGTGGATGATGGCGGTGCCGAGCATTTTGCCCAGACGATCCGCGCCATCCGGCGTCAGTCCCCCGGCACCACGATCGAAATTCTGACCCCGGATTTCATCAAGGCCGATCCGTCCGTGCTTGAAACCGTGGTTGCCGCCAAACCGGATGTGTTCAACCACAATCTTGAAACCGTGCCGGGCCTCTATCCCGAGGTGCGGCCAGGTGCGCGGTATTTCCATTCGCTC
>CAYTUW010000130.1:1782-8487 GCA_964441435.1 uncultured Rhodobacterales bacterium | reverse complement strand
CAACACTCGCCGAACCCGCCGTCGTCGATGACCTGATCGAAAACAGAATGAACCGGTAGGAAATGGCGAAATCGGATAGGTGCCGAGGGGGGCATCCTCCGACGCTTGCTTTGTGTTTCCACAGAGAGCCAAAGCGGCTGAGTCCGTGCGATGTATGAATGTCAATTATTTGACGACGACAGCCAGTCGTTTGGCCAGCACTAAGCTCAATGCCATCGCCATGAGCAGAAAACCCGCACCAACAATCCAGGCAATGGATGTGGAGTATATCTCGGCGACGCCACCTGCCATGACCAATCCCATTGCCGCCCCTAACTGCTGTATGAGGGAACGCAACGAAAGCATGGTGGACCTCTGACGATCCTCCACGCAGGCGTGCAGAATGCTGCTGGCAGGTGTCTCACCCACTCCGAGAACGATGGAATACACAAGAAAGACGCTGATAAACCCCACAATGCCTCCCTGCATTGCCAAGGTGACCTGAACGACCGCGAGGCATGCAAAAGTTGCGGCAAGCGTAACGGCGTGACGGCGCCTGAATATCCGGCTGATATGACGCGATAGCGACGCGCCAATCGCGATTGAGAAGAAATACCCCGCAGTCAGCGCGCCGATGGCAGTGTTGGCATAACCCGCGTCTAGCAAGGGCTTTGCGTATGTTGGCCAGATCACCTCGACCGGATTGGTCGCCATCAGAAACAGCGCCAGAGCCGCCAAAAGCATTGAAAGTGTCGGATGTCGCAATGCCAGAACGCCAGCTTCGGCAATCACGGAGGGGACTTTTGCGAACCCTTGTCTGAGCGCATTGGGCTTCAGCGGACGCGGGTCTTCGGTAATGGCAAGCGCGGTGTAGATCAAGACGCCGAGCATCACAACAAAACTCGCTGCATAGGAAACATCATAAACGCTGATCCCATACTTCAACGCCGTCATGCCGAACGCGTCTGGCAGAAGCCCCCCCAAGACAGCGCCGACGGCAAGGCCCATGGCATTGGCCCATTGCGCTTTTGCAAGGGCGGGTTGGACATCCACATTTGGCGCAACACCTTTGAACGCTTCGACAAACCATGCATCAAGCGTGCCCGAGCGCAGCGCACGTCCGAACCCGATGAAAGCAAATGAAAGGGCCAGGACGGTGAAATTATGCGATGACAGAAAAAGCGCCAACGAGATCAAACTGGCCACGACTGCCGCCAGGAAAACCGGTTTGCGGCCGACATTGTCGGCCAAGCCACCGAAAGGCAGTTCCATCGCCATGGTGGTGAGCGAGTAAACCCCAAAGAGAAGCGAAATCTGGAAGATATCCATACCGCGATCAGTCAATGCGAGTGCGACGACGGCAACGGTCAGGCCCATGGCGAAACGATCGAGGAACTGGTGAATCTGGAACACCCGGATGTGACGTCGTGCTTTGTCCGTCAGCGTTTTGTCAGAGAACTCAGTTTCCGCCGCCATGGCCGAAGTATCTGCCTTTGCGCCTCTCTCCGCAATGGTTTATCGGCAGGGTGATGCCTGGCATCGCATAGCACCAATCACTGGTGCGACTGTGGTGAAAGGCTGCTTCCACGCCATAGCTGGCTTTAGCCCAGCTTCCCCCGCAACGCCGTTTTCAGCACTTTACCATAGTTGTTTTTGGGCAGTTCCGCGATCTCCACATAGAGTTTCGGCCGCTTGAACCGGGCAATCCGTTCAAGGCAATGGGCGTCGAGCGCCGCCTTATCCAGCGCCGCCCCTTGCGCAAGCACGACAAAGGCCACGACATCCTCACCCCATTCCGCACTGGCGCGACCGACGACCGACACCTCATGCACCGAGGCGTGCGTCAGCAGGCATTCCTCCACCTCGCGGGGGTAGATGTTCGACCCACCCGAAATGATCAAATCCTTGCTGCGGTCATGAAGCGTGAGATAGCCATCCGCGTCAAGCGCCCCCATGTCCCCGGTCATCAGCCAACCATCCACCAGCGCCCTGCCCGTTGCCTCCGGGTTCTGCCAGTAGCCCGGCATCACAACGGCGCCCTGCACCATGATTTCACCGATCTCCCCCACGGGTAGCGGTTGGCCTTCGGCATTACCGATCCGCACCTCTACGGGGCTTTGCGCCTTGCCAACAGAGCCGAGCCGTTCGCGCCAGCGTGGATGCGACCGATCTGCCACATCGGCCCGCGAAAGTGCCGTGATCCCCATCGGGCATTCCCCCTGCCCGTAGATCTGCACAAATTTCGGGCCGAACCAATCCACCGCCTCGATAATATCGGCGTTATACATCGGCCCACCCGCATAGACGATGGTGCGGATACCAGACGCGCGGTCCCCGCGGGCTTTTGCCACATCGGTCAGACGCCTGACCATCGTTGGTGCCATGAACATCTGGGCTGATCCGTGATGCGCTGCAAGCCCCAACACTTCACCCGCGTCAAACCCGCCGGAAACCGGGCAGATGTGGCGCGCACCCACCTTCACATGGATCATCGAATAGATGCCTGCGCCATGGCTCATCGGGGCGCCATAGATCACCGCATCCTCCGGCTGGACCTGATCCGCATCCATCGGGTAAGCCAGTGACATCGCACTCAGCATTCCATGGGTCATGCAGACACCTTTGGGCTGGCCCGTCGTGCCGGAGGTATAAAAAAGCCAGGCGAGGTCATCCGGCATTCGCGCAACAATCGTCGCGGGATCGGAATTGCACATATGGGAAAATTCGGCGGTGCTGACATCGACAAGCGGAAGCGCCGTAACTTCCGCCAAAGCATCCGCAAGGTCTGGTGTCACGAAGCAAAGCTTCGCGCCGGAATCCTCAAGGATGAACGCCGCCTCTTTTGCATGGAGCTTATTGTTGATCGGCACAATGGCAGCCCCGGCAATCCAGGCGGCATATTTCACAATCAGGTATTCCGGGCAATTTCTTACAAATGTCGCTATACGGTCGCCGGGTGCTATGCCAGCTCGCACTAACGCCCCGGCCACCCCCCCAGCACGCCGCCAGAAGGTTCCATAATTGCCAATGCAATCTTCACCCAGAAACAGGGCGTCACGGCTGCCATTGTCTCGCGCCGTGCGTTCCAACCAATGCGCAAGGTTCATGAGGTACCTTCCTTTCCCAAGACAAAGGGCGCGGAAGTTTCCCTCCGCGCCCTCGTTCCTAATGCAGCGCTCAGTTCAGCGCAGCATCGGTGATGTCATGCGTCCAGGCCATGCCTTCCGGCGCCATCGTGATCGCCGGGTTTTCCGCCGAAACCGCAGAAAGCAGCGTGGCAACAGTCTGCTCATAATCCGCCGGATCAAGCGCACCATTTGTGCCCGCCGTAAGCTTGGCAACTTCGCCCATCATATACTGCTGATGTTCCAGCGATTGCGCGCCGGTTTCATCATATTCAAGGATGATTTCGGCAGCGGCGTCCGGGTTTTCCTCTGCCCATTTCCAGCCGCGCATGGAGGCACGCACAAACCGCACCATCTGATCCCGGAATGCCTCATCGTCCAGCCTGTCTTCGAGAACGTACAATCCATCCTCAAGCATGCCGACGCCCTGCTCCAGATAGTTGAAGACCGCCAGATCGTCGGCTGCGTAGCCTGCGTCAAGCACCTGACCATACTCATTGTAGGTCATCGTCGAAATACAATCCGCCTGCCCATTGATCAACGCATCCACGTTGAACGCCTGTTTCAACACCGTGACACCGCCATCGCTGCCATCGGTTGCATAGCCTAGCTGCGCCATCCACGCGTAGAACGGATATTCGTTGCCAAAGAACCAGACCCCAAGTGTCCGGTCGGCGAAATCCTCTGGGCTTTCAACACCGGTGGATTTCAGACAGGTGAGCTGCAAAGCGCCGGATTTGAAAGGCTGCGCGATATTGACCAGCGGCAATCCACGTTCACGCGCCGCGAGCCCAGCCGCCATCCAGGTTGTGATGACATCTGCGCCACCGCCGGCCAGAACCTGTTCCGGCGCAATGTCAGGGCCACCGGGCTTGATCGTGACATTTAGGTCTTCTTCTTCATAAAACCCGTTTTCCAGCGCCACGTAATAGCCCGCAAACTGCGCCTGGGTCACCCATTTCAGCTGCAGCGTCAGATCATCCGCTGCCTGGGCCGCACCGGCACCAAATGCCAGCGCCAGCGCCCCTGTAAGTAGCTTTTTCATTATCTTTCTCCCTTGTTTGTCGTTTGAAATCTCTTGCTCTGCTCATCCTCTTTGTGAGGGGTGCCAGAAGGTCACCCCCTTTTCTATCAAGGCAACGATACCGTAAAACGTACTGCCTGCCAGCGCGGCGACGCAAATCTCTGCCCAGACCATATCAAGGCCAAGCCGCCCGACTTCGGTTGATATCCGGAACCCCATCCCACGGGTGGGGGAGCCGAAATACTCCGCCACAATCGCCCCGATCAACGCCAGCGTCGTCGCCACCTTCAACCCGTTGAATATAAACGGCATTGCCGCCGGAAGGCGCAGTTTCAGCAGGGTTTGCGGATAGCTCGCCGCATAGGTCTGCATCAGATCAAGCTGCATGCGGCTTGCCTCTTTCAGCCCCTGCACGGTGTTCACAAGGATCGGGAAAAACACCATCACGACGACAACCGCCGCCTTGGACTGCCAGTCAAAACCAAACCAGTTCACAAGGATCGGCGCGGTGCCAACGATGGGCAATGCGGCGACAAAATTTCCGATCGGCAGCAGACCCTTTTGCAGAAATTGGCTACGGTCCACAATCAGCGCCGTTGTGAACGCCGCCGCCGCCCCGATAAGAAAGCCGGTCAACGCCCCCTTCAGAACGGTCTGGCGGAAATCGACCCACAGCGTTTCGGTTGAGGTGACGAAGGTTCCGGCAATCGCTGATGGGGCAGGCAGGATAACCGGCGAAACCCCAAAGGCCGTCACGGTCCCTTCCCACAGCAGCAACACCGCGACGCCAAAGATCAGCGGCACCGCAATCCGGGCGGCACGCGTGGTATTGTAGCGTGAATTGGCGAGCCATGTGTTGGCCCCCCACAGCACGCCCCAGGCGATCAACACTCCGACAAACAGTGTCATGCGGCCATCCCCATGCGATTCAGCGTCATGCGCTGAAGGATCCCGATCAAAGTCACAAGCGCGCCTGCAAGGATGGCCGCCGCAAAGAGTGCCGACCAGATCTGCATCGGATTGCCGAACTGATCACCGATCAGGATGCGCGCACCAAGCCCCTGAATCGCGCCGGTCGGAAGTTCCCCAACGATGGTGCCGACAAGCGCCGCAGCAATGCCGATTTTGAGCGAGGTAAAGAGATAGGGAACCGAGCTCGGCAGACGCAGCTTCCAGAATGTCGCTGCACCGCTTGCCCCATAGGTTTTCAGCAAATCAAGCTGCATCCCATCGGGCGACCGCAAGCCTTTGACCATGCCGACAAGCACCGGAAAGAAACACAGATAGGCCGATATAATGGCCTTTGGCACGGCGCGCCCTTCGATCCCGACGGAATTTGACAGAACAATGATCATCGGGGCCAGCGCCACAATCGGTATGGTCTGGCTGATGATCGCCCAGGGCATGAGGCTCATCTCGATCACGCGGAAATAGACGATGCCCACCGCCATCAGAATGCCGATGGTCGTGCCAAGCGCGAAACCAAGAAAGGTTGAGGATAGCGTGATCCAGCCGTGGTAAACGAGGCTGCGTTTGGAGGTGATCTTCTTTTCGACGGTCGATTGCCACAGCTCCGCAATCACCTGATGCGGCGGCGGCAGGCGCGGGCGGGACTGGGCCATCGTATCGGCAATGATTTCGGCATATGTCAGTTCAGCCCCGGCACGTTCGGCCTTGTCGAGCGTCCACCGCATGTTCATCTGAATGGAACTTGCATACCAGATCGCAATGATGGCCAAAAGAACCGTAAGGATAGGGAAGAGGTTACGCATGGGCAAACACCAACCATGATCGTGGCCGACACGGGGCGGGTCGGGCGCGGTCCGGGCCTGCGGCCCGAACTTCGGTTAGAATGGGCGTCTTATTCATCGCCATGCCCCGCGCGAAGCCCCTCTCGAACGCGATGGGCAATGTCGATGAATTCCTTGCTGTCGCGGATGTCGAGCGGACGCTCCTTTGGCAGCGTGCTTTCGATCACATCGGTGATGCGCCCCGGTCGCGGCGACATGACAACGATCTTGGTCGAAAGATAAACCGCCTCAGGAATTGAATGGGTCACAAAGCCTATGGTTTTTCCCGTGCGACCCCAAAGGTTTAGCAGTTGTTCGTTGAGGTGATCACGGACGATTTCATCCAGCGCGCCAAAGGGTTCATCCATCAGCAAAATATCTGCGTCAAACGCCAGCGCGCGGGCGATGGAGGCACGCTGCTGCATGCCGCCAGACAGCTGCCAGGGGAATTTCTTGCCGAACCCTGAAAGGTCCACAAGTTCCAGCACGTTTTCGACCCTGCGGTTTTGTTCCACCTTATCAAAGCCCATGATTTCCAAGGGTAATTTGATATTCCCCGCAATCGTCCGCCACGGGTAAAGCCCAGCCGCCTGAAAGACATAGCCATAGGCGCGCTTCCTCCGCGCCTCATCCGGGGACATGCCGTTGACGGTGATCGTGCCACCGGTTGGATTTTCCAGCGCCGCGATGGTCCTCAGAAACGTTGTCTTGCCACAGCCAGAGGGGCCGATAAAGCTGACGAAATCGCCTTTGTGGATGTCGAGGCTCACATCCTTCAGCGCATGCA
>CAYTUW010000130.1:0-1682 GCA_964441435.1 uncultured Rhodobacterales bacterium | reverse complement strand
AAGCTGACGAAATCGCCTTTGTGGATGTCGAGGCTCACATCCTTCAGCGCATGCACCGGCCCGTCATTCGTCTGGAATGTCAGGTCAAGGTTTTGGGCTTGGATTACCGCTTGTTTGCTCATTCGGTGCCTATCTATCCCGTCCCAGCCCAGGAGCCAGGACCTCCTCTTTCAGGTCTCGGACCACGTCCGGGGCAAAGTCTTCTCAAATCCCCGCCGGAATGTTCATCGGGTCGCGGGTGATCTGTTTCGGGGCGGTCAGTTCCTTCCACTTCGACAGTGCCTCATGTGCGCTTGGGAACGGTGGGCGCGGGACGAAACGGCCACGGCCGGGTTGTGGTTGCGAGTTCTGCCCCCAGGCCCAGATGACCTCACCCCGGCTGAGGGTATAACGGCTCTGCGCTGTAACCTCGAAATCCTCAAACACGTTGTAATCAAGCACGGAATGATGGTTGGAGGCTGAAATCGTCTTGGTGATTTTTGGATCCCACACAACAATATCGGCATCCGCTCCTTCGACTATCGCGCCTTTTTTAGGATATATATTCAATATCTTGGCGACATTTGTTGAGGTCGCCGCGACAAATTCATTTGGTGTCAGGCGCCCGGTTTCCACACCCGTCGTCCAAAGCACGGCAAGACGTTCCTCCAGCCCGTTTGAACCATTGGGAATAAGGCAGAAATTATCCTTGCCCATCAGTTTCTGTTCCGAGGTAAACGCCGCGTGGTCGGTCGCCACGACCTGCAGCGATCCGGCCTGCAACCCGGCCCAGAGGCTTTGCTGATGTTCCTTGTTGCGGAACGGGGGTGACATCACACGCCGCGCCGAATGCATCCAGTCGCCCTTGAAATATTCGCTTTCATCAAGCGTCAGGAACTGGATCAGCGGCTCCCCGTAGACCCGCATACCCTTTTGCCGTGCACGGCGGATCGCCTCATGCGCCTGTTCACAAGAGACATGCACAATATAAAGCGGCACACCGGCAGCATCGGCGATGGTGATGGCGCGGTTCGCGGCCTCGCCCTCAAATTCCGGCGGGCGCGAATAGGCGTGGCCCTCCGGCCCGGTGATGCCCTGGGCCAGCATCTGTTCCTGCATATCGGCAACCAGATCGCCGTTTTCCGCATGCACCATCGGCAGCGCGCCAAGTTCCTTGCAGCGTTTGAAGTAGGCGAACATTTCGTCATCCTCAATCATCAAGGCACCCTTATAGGCCATGAAGTGTTTGAAGGAGTTGACGCCCATATCAACGGCATCCTTCATCTCATTGAAAACGCTTTCATTCCATCCGGTGACGGCCATGTGGTAACCAACGTCGGAACAGATCTGTGGCGCGCTTTTGCGGTGCCATTCGTTGATTGCATTCTTGATCGAGCCGTCCTCGCCCGGCAGGCAGAAATCGACCACCATCGTTGTGCCGCCCGTGGCCGCGGCCCAGGTGCCGGATTCAAAGGTTTCCGCCGCCGTCGTGCCCATGAAGGGCATTTCCAGATGCGTGTGCGGGTCGATCCCGCCGGGGATCACATAGGCGCCTTCGGCGTCGATATATTCGTCGCCCGAGAGGTTCTCGCCGATCTGCTTGATCTTCTCATCCTCAATCAGGACATCCGCTTCCCAGCTTCGATCCGCCGTGCAGACAGTGCCGCCTTTGATGACTTTGGTGGTCATTTGTTATTCCTCCC
>CAYTUW010000129.1:0-8518 GCA_964441435.1 uncultured Rhodobacterales bacterium | reverse complement strand
TATGATCCAGCGCCTTATCTATGATCCGCAGGTTGCGGAGGCCATTGCCGAACATGTGGAGGAAACCGGCGAAAGACAGGATGTCGCCTTTGAACGGGCACGGCGTTATGCGCGGGAAATCGTGCCTTCCTTTTCAGCGTCTGCCTATTTCGGCGTGGCGACGCGGCTGGCCAAATGGCTGTCGCGCCTGATCTATCGGGTGCGCCTTGGCCACTACGACGAAGAGGCGATCAGGCGAATTGACCCCGACGCCACCGTTGTCTTTGTGATGAACCACCGTTCAAACATGGATTACGTGCTTGTCACCTACCTGGCGGCGGAACGATCCGCTTTGTCCTATGCGGTTGGCGAATGGGCGCGGATTTGGCCCCTGCGCGGATTGATCAAGGCGATGGGCGCATATTTCATCCGTCGCAAAAGCCGCAATACGCTCTACCGTCGCGTATTGGCGCGCTATGTTCAGTTGGCGACAGAGGGTGGTGTTGCGCAGGCGATTTTCCCCGAAGGGGGCCTTAGCCTTGACGGCAGGGTTCAGGAGCCAAAACTGGGGTTGCTGAACTATATCGTCAGCGATTTTCACCCCGATGGCCCGCGTGATGTGGTCTTTGTCCCGGTGGCGATCAACTATGACCGTGTGATGGAAGACCGCGTGCTGATGGCAGCGCATAAACGCGGCGACCGCAAATTCGGGTTTTCGATCCTCAAGATGCTGGGATTTGTCTGGCGACAGTTCCGTTTTCTGCTGTCCGGGCGCTACCATCGGTTCGGTTATGCGGCGGTCAGTTTTGGCAATCCGATGTCGCTGCGTGCCTTTGTGACCGATCAGGGGGGTGACACAGGGGCGGTTGGCGCTGCGCTGATGGAGCGGATCCGTGATGTTCTGCCAGTTCTGCCAGTTCCACTGGTGGCAAATGTTCTGAAACGCGCCAGAAAACCGCTGACCCGCCAGGAGATCGAAAGCCGGGTTGCGGCGATGATTAACAGGATTCAGGGGCAGGCTGGATACGTGCACCTGCCGCGTGACAGTACAGAATATACGGCTGAAGTTGGTCTGCGGATGCTGTTGCTACGCCATATGGCACAAGAGACGCCGGAGGGGGTTGTCATTGCTGAAGGGCAGGAGGCCCCGATTGATTTCTATGCCAATTCAATCGCACACCTGCTGCGACGCAGCAATTCATGAAGACATATTATTACAAAAATTAAGCCAAAAGGGTTGCAATATTGCTCTTGCAAATTTATCCCGGTGAGGGAAGCCGGGTTGATTCTGCAATGCGGCAAGAGCGAGACGCAAGAGATGGAGCATCCCATGGCCCTTGACACAAACGCCGCAATGGTGAGCTATGACGCGCCGAAAAAGGACCTCTACGAAGTCGGGGAAATCCCGCCTATGGGGCATGTTCCTCAGCAGATGTATGCCTGGGCGATCCGGCGCGAACGCCATGGTGAACCGGACCAGAGTTTCCAGATCGAGGTGGTGGATACACCAAAACTCGACAGCCATGAGGTGCTGGTGCTCGTCATGGCGGCGGGGGTCAATTACAACGGTGTGTGGGCTGGACTTGGGGTGCCGATCAGCCCGTTTGATGTGCACGGGGCAGAGTATCACATCGCCGGTTCCGACGCGTCAGGCATTGTCTGGGCGGTTGGTGACAAGGTCACGCGCTGGAAGGTTGGTGATGAGGTGGTGATCCACTGCAATCAGGACAACGGCGATGACGAGGAATGCAACGGTGGTGATCCGATGTTTTCCGACAGCCAGCGCATCTGGGGTTATGAAACACCGGATGGGTCATTTGCCCAGTTCACCAATGTGCAGGCTCAGCAGCTTATGCCGCGGCCAAAACATCTGACCTGGGAAGAAAGTGCGTGTTACACGCTCACGCTGGCCACGGCTTACCGGATGCTTTTTGGCCACCACCCGCACGAACTGAAGCCGGGCCAGAATGTCCTGGTCTGGGGGGCTTCGGGTGGCCTCGGCTCCTTTGCGATCCAGTTGATCAATACCGCGGGCGGTAATGCCATCGGGGTGATCTCGGATGAGGACAAGCGCGATTTTGTCATGTCACTTGGTGCGAAGGGTGTGATCAACCGCAAGGATTTCAACTGCTGGGGTCAACTGCCTGAGGTCAACACGCCTGAATATAAGGAATGGTTCGGCGAGGTGCGCAAATTTGGCAAGGCGATCTGGGACATCACCGGTAAAGGCGTCAACGTCGATATGGTGTTCGAACATCCGGGTGAAGCGACATTTCCGGTATCAACCTTCGTCGTGAAGAAGGGTGGAATGGTTGTGATTTGTGCGGGCACCACCGGTTATAACCTGACGATGGATGCGCGCTATGTCTGGATGCACCAGAAACGTATTCAGGGCAGCCATTTCGCCCATCTGAAACAGGCGGCCGCGGCGAACCAACTGGTGGTTGAACGGCGAATAGACCCCTGCATGTCAGAGGTTTTCCCCTGGGCCGAAATACCGCGAGCACACGTAAAAATGCGCAACAACGAACACAAGCCAGGAAATATGGCGGTCCTTGTCCAGGCGCCCCGCACCGGCCTCAGAACGCTTGAGGATGTGCTGGAGGCCGGGCGGCACTGAATCCACCACTCACACCTCTCCTGTGGTTTAACTGGCGGCAAATTTATGCCGCCGTTTTTTTGTGATGAGATGGCAGGCACATTTACTTGCGGAACATGTTATGGCTGGTTGACAAGTGGAAACGCAAACTCGGGAGTGCGCGCGAATGGCAAATGATTGGATCCTTGAGGTGCTGGCCGATCTGAAAAACTTTGCTCAGGCAAACGGGATGGATGCGCTCGCCAAGCAATTGGATGCCACGGCTGTAGTGGCCAAAACCGAACTGCGGATGCACCACGTCTCGACAAAACTATCCCCCCCGATTCCCAAACGAAAGCTCTGATTCACAGGATTCCTTATTTGGGAAATCGGTGCCCGGCCTGCATTGAGTTTTGGCACAAGTGGCAACAGTGATAGGCACAAAGGATATTCGAAACGGAGCTTGGCCCATGAATCAACAGGCGAAAAATATTCTGTTCATCATGTTTGATCAGCTTCGGTATGATTATCTGGGCTGCACCGGGCATCCGCATTTGCAGACACCAAACCTCGACGCGCTTGCCGCAAAGGGGGTGAGGTTTTCACATTGCTATGTGCAATCCCCGATCTGCGGGGCGTCGCGGATGAGCTTTTACACCGGGCGCTATGTCCACAGCCACGGCGCGGCCTGGAACAATGTTCCCTTGAAGGTGGGTGAACAGACTCTTGGTGATCATTTGCGCGCCCGCAGCATGGAGTGCTGGCTGATTGGCAAGACACATATGAAGGTGGATGATGACGGGCTTAATCGGCTTGGCATCAGCCGCGACAGCGTCATCGGTGCGCGAGTTTCGGAATGTGGCTTTGACGTGTTTGAGCGGGACGATGGACTTTGGGGGGAAGGTCCGGAAGGGTTTTATGACCGAAAACGATCCCCCTATAATGAATATCTGAAGGCAAAAGGGTATGAGGCGGCAAACCCCTGGCTGCATAATGCAAATGCGGCGCTGAATCAGGATGGTTCCATCGCGTCTGGCTGGTTCATGCGGCATGCGGACAAACCTGCAAACATAGACGAACCGGATAGCGAAACCCCCTGGTTGACGGGCCGTGCGATTGACTTCATCACAGAGCAGGATGCCAAAGGGGCAGGGCCGTGGCTATGCCACCTGTCCTATATCAAGCCGCATTGGCCCTATATCGTGCCGTCACCTTACCATGACATGTATGGGGCAAATCAGATTCTCCCTGTTGTGCGATCTGACAAGGAATTGGACGACACGCACCCTGTCTACGCACAGTTTATGCAAAATGAGATCGGCCGGACTTTTAGCGAGCCGGGCGTGCGCGAAAAGGTGATCCCGGCCTATATGGGGCTGATCAAACAGGCGGATGATCAGATGGGGCGACTGTTCGCCTGGCTGGAAGAAAACGGACACATGGACGATACGATGATTGTTGTGACATCAGATCATGGCGATTATCTGGGGGATCACTGGCTTGGTGAAAAAGACCTGTTTCACGACCCGTCGGTGCGCGTGCCTTTGATCATCTATGACCCATCCGCAGAAGCCGATTCAACGCGGGGCACGGTTTGTGACGCGCTCGTGGAAGGGATCGACCTTGCTGCCAGCTTTGTGGATATGGCTGGGGGTGGGGTGCCTGATCATGTGGTCGAAGGGCGGTCCTTGCTACCGTGGTTGCATGGTGAATCCCCCGAATGGCGTGAGTATGCGGTCAGCGAGTATGACTATTCCGCAACGCCCGAAGCAGATGCGCTTGGGCTTCATCCCAAACAGGCACGGCTGTTCATGTTGGTCGATCGGGACTGGAAGTTCATCTTTGCCGATGGCGGCTTTCGCCCCCTGTTGTTTGATTTGGTGAACGACCCGGATGAGTTGAACGATCTGGGAGGTGACCCCAACTATGCAGAGATCGTCGAACGCTTCCTAAAACGCCTGTCGGCATGGGCGCGGCGCCCCTCGCAGCGGACAACTGTGAGTGGAGAGGAACTGATTGCGCGCCGTAGCGGGAATTCCGGTCAGGTCGGCATATTCATCGGGGTGTTTGATGAGCGTGATCTGCCAAGGGAGGTGATTGAAAAAACGGTGACGCCCAGACGGGAATGACCTGTCCGGGCGTTTGATTTTCAGCCTTTGCGTGACCAGAGCCAGCCGGCGACAGCACCCAGCATCGCCCAGCTTGCGGCACCCACCGCCAGCGTGCGGGCAGAAAACAGCGCGCCGAGTTCCGGTGGGGCAACGCCTGCGTGATGTTCAAGCATCGGCGCACCGATCAGATGGGGCAGGGCAATCAGCGCCGCCCCCGCTATGTAAAGCGCGATGTTTCGCCCAAATCCCAGCAGAGCCAACCCGATAACGGAGGCGGCAACCGCGCCAAACCACCAGGTCAGCCGCGCATAGACATCGGGTGCGGGCGTGCCGGGCAGTTCCGGCGCCAGCCCCATCGAAGGGGCGAGCATCACGGCAGCAAACCCGGCCATACCCCAGATCACCCCGGTCTGGCCAACTGTGCGGCCTGCACGTTCCGCCAATGCCATCCCGGCAACCAGAACCAGCCCAAACCCACAAAATGTGACGAGATTCATAAAGAATGTCAGAAGATTACGGGACATCCCGCCTTCAGAATCTCCATGGGAATGGCTGTGCCCGTCCGCCTCTTCGGTGTGGCCATCGGCTTCGCCTGCATCTGCGCCATGGCTGTGGTCAGATGCTTCGGCGACACCGGCAAAATGCACGGCCTCACCGCTTTCATAAAGCTCCGCCTCAAGGATCAGAGGGCTTACAAGCCAGAATTGCAGCACAGCGGAAAACACGCCTGCCACAAGCCCAGCGATCAAGGCGCTGGTCAACAATCTTTGTGTCATGATGTCAGGTCAGCTGAGGATCAGTGGCACGGGAAAACAAGCGCATGGCGCGTGTCATGGGCTGCGTCATGCAGGGCAGCAGCCTGCGAAACACCGGCAACAAAGATCAGGAACAGGCCAAGGGCGGCCGCGCCGATGATCGGCAGGACAGAAGTTCCTGCCTTGGTCTGGCTGAGGGTCTGGGTCGTCATATCAATCTCCTTTTCCGTCTTCCCCGACGGAGGTTCAGGTTACACGTCCAAGGCTGGTCTCCTGGCTCGCGGGTCAGGGAGCTTGCGCCGCCTTCCCAGCCCGTCCAAGTGGGCCAGTGGCATTTGGCGCGCTCTCACCGCTTACAGTCGCGGGGGCGGCTGTGGTCTTGGGTCCCGTTTGGGTCAACCCGCACCACATTCCCAATTAAATCCCTTGCGCTTTGCGCGATGGGATACCTTGCCCCTGTTGTCACCCGGATGGGGCGGCCTGTCAATCGCGGAAATGTGCCAGCGTTCAGGCGTCTTCGCGCGAATAGCCGATGGAGGCCTCAAGCAGATGTTTGGTGTAGGGGTGGTTTGGTGACATGGCGCGCATGGTATCGGTGCTCATCACCTCGACGATTTCGCCAAGCTGCATCACAGCGATCTGGCTGCACATATGCCCGACCACCGCAAGGTCATGGGACACCATCAGATAGGTCAGCCCATGTTCTGCGCGCAGATCCGTCAGCAGGTTCAGAATTTCCGCCTGGACAGAAACATCCAGCGCCGAGGTCGGTTCATCCAGTAGCAGAATTTCCGGCTCGCTGGCCAGGGCACGAGCGATCGCCACACGTTGCCGCTGCCCGCCGGATAACTGGTGCGGATAGCGAAATCTGAAAGAGGGGCCAAGGCCAACATCATCCAGCAGTGCAACAATGCGGTTGTCGATATCGCTGATGCCATGCAGATGCAGGGTTTCGCTTAACACCTGATCAACGGAATGGCGCGGGTGAAGCGAAGCATAGGGATCCTGAAAGACCATCTGCACGGTCTTGTAAAAGGCGCGGTCGCGTCCGGAACCAAGTTCCTGCCCGTTGACAACCATGCGGCCTGACCATTGCGGCGCAAGCCCTGTCATCGCCTTCAGGATCGTCGATTTTCCTGAACCGGATTCACCAACAAGGCCAAAACTTTCGCCTTTGGGGACGGAAAATGTCGCCCCCTTTACCGCATCGACGCGGCTACGGTGGGAACCGAACCAGACCTTCAGATTTTCAATGTCTATGCCGCTCATGTCGCCCCGCTTACCGATTCTGCCTCACGCCAGTTATCATCCCGTTCCAAAACGGCGAGCCGCTCCTTGGCTTGATCAAGCCGGGGCAGGGAGTTCAGCAGCCCTTGTGTATAGGGATGTTTGGCCTCATGCAGTTTGTCCGCGGCACAGGTCTCCACGATCCGCCCGCCATACATGATCAGAACACGATCACAAAAGGAACTGACGAGATTCAGGTCGTGGCTGATGAAAATGAGCCCCATGCCGCGTTCGCTGACCAGCCGATCCATGATGCGCAAGACCTGGGTTTGCACCGATACGTCAAGGGCAGAGGTAGGCTCGTCCGCGATCAGGATTTGTGGGTCCGGGATCATCATCATCGCGATCATCACCCGCTGTCCCATACCGCCGGACAATTCATGCGGATAGGATCGGAAGACGCGTTCCGGGTCGCGGATTGACACCGCTTCGAGCATGTCGAGCGCCTTGGCTTTCGCCGCTGCCCTCGTGGTATCCGCATGGAGCCGATAGGCCTCCACGATCTGCTGGCCGACGCTCATCACAGGGTTCAGCGAGAACTTCGGATCCTGCATGACCATCGAAATGCGCTGGCCTCGAACCTCCCGCATCTCAACTTCGGATTTGGCCATCAGGTCCTCACCTTCAAGCTGCATCCTGTCCGCGGTGACGATACCCGGCGGGCGGATCAGGCGCAGGATCGCACGGCCGGTCATGGACTTGCCGGAACCGGATTCCCCGACGATGCCCAGCCGTTCCTGTCCAAGCGTGAAACTGACCCCGCGCACGGCGTCAAATATCCCATTGCGGGTGGGGAATTTGACCCAGAGGTTTTCGATATCGAGCAGGTTCATTGGCTGCCATCCTTCGGGTCCAGCACATCGCGCAACCCATCGCCAAGCAGGTTGAAGGCGAGCGATACGGTGAAAATCGCCAAGCCCGGAATGGTGGCAACCCACCAGTGATCGAGGATGAAGCGGCGCCCTTCGGAAATCATCGCACCCCATTCAGGGCTGGGGGGTTGCGCCCCAAGGCCGAGGAAGCCCAGCCCCGCGGCGGCAAGGATGATCCCGGCCATATCCAGCGTTACACGGACAATCAGCGAAGAGATACAAAGCGGCCAGATGTGTTTGGTCAGGATCCTGATTGCCCCGGCACCCTGCAATCTCACGGCGGCGATATAGTCTGAATTGCGGATCGTCAGCGTTTCGGCGCGCGCAATCCGTGCATAGGGTGGCCAGGCGGTCAGGGATATGGCAAGCACCGCGTTTTCGATACCTGCGCCAAGGGCTGCAACGAAGGCCAGCGCCAGAACAAGGCGTGGGAAGGCAAGGAAAATGTCGGTGACACGCATCAGAACCGCGTCAACGATCCCGCCCATGTAACCGGCCAGCGTGCCGACAAATAGCCCGGCAATGGGGGCAATCAGAGCAACCAGGGCCACGATATAAAGCGTGATCCGCGCGCCGTAGATCAGGCGCGAAAGAATGTCGCGCCCAAGGCTGTCGGTGCCGAACACATGGCCTTCGCTGCCGGGCGGCAGCAGGCGGTCAGAAAGCGTTTGGGCAAAAGGATCATGCGGTGCCAGCAATGGCGCGGCAACGGCGATCAGCACCAGCACGACAAGGATCGAGAGGCCAAACATCGCCATGGTGTTCGATCTGAGCTTCAGCCAGCCGGTATAGGCGGCAGCGGCGCGGGCATGACCCCGTGATGTCGGCGCGTCGGTCAGCAGCCCTGCACGCCCGCCTGCACGTTCTTCAGGCATTGTTTGATCAGTCATTTCGCCCTCGGATCGAAGGATTTGTAAAGCAGGTCGGAAAAGATGT
>CAYTUW010000128.1:0-8533 GCA_964441435.1 uncultured Rhodobacterales bacterium | reverse complement strand
GACCCCTGCCTCCCGAAGACAGTGCTCTACCAGGCTGAGCTACACTCCGACCGTGCCGGGCGGGATAGCCTGAGTTTCGGGGCTTTGCAAGGGTTCAATCATCTGCTTTCGCACGTCTTAGCATCGGGCTGACGCGCAGACCGGTAACCGCACCGGCGCGTGATCTGGTATGCAGGACCGGCCTTGTGCGGGAGGTCGCGCTGCCGCTTTCGCGCAGCAGGATATAGACGCCGGATGCAATGATGATCGCCGCACCAATCGCGGTGATGCGATCCGGGATTTCATCAAAGAAAACAAGGCCGAACAGCAACGCCCAGAGGATCTGGGAATATTGCATCGGCGCGACAACCACAGCCTCTGCCCGGCGGTAGGCGGCGATCAGCGCCAGCATCGCGGCAAAGGCCAGCACCGCAATCACCGCGAACCCCAATAGGTGCAACAGCGGCACAGGCTGGTAATAGATCGGGGTCAGCGCCCCCATGATCACCACCGTTGCAAACATCGGATAGAGCATCAGCACAACCGGGCGTTCATCCTGCCCGATCCTGCGCATGACGATCGAGTTGACCGCACCGCCAAGCGCCGTGCCAAGCCCCGCGATATGACCAAGCGACAGCTCTGCCGAACCGGGGCGCAAGACCACGATCACCCCCAGCAGCCCGACAAAAACCGCCCCGATCCGATGTGCGCCGACCCGTTCGCCCAGCACGGGAATTGCCAGCAGCGTGATCAGCAGCGGCGTGGCAAAAATCATCGCGTAGACCTGTGCCAGCGGCAGCACCGAAAACGCGTAGAACGCACAAATCGCGGTGCCAAGGCTCGATACCACACGCAGCGACAGCCACCAGGGGTGGCGCGGGCGCAGATGGCCTTCGGTCCGGTCGCTCATCAGCAGGATGGTGACCAGCGGGAAGCCCAGCAGCGCGCTGAAAAAGACGATCTGAAACGGCGAATAGACCGCCCCCAGATATTTGATGATCACATCATGGGTCGAAAACAGCGCAAACCCGGTCAGCGCAAACAACGCGCCGCTAAGGGCTGCGGAGGACGGGTTGGCGCTGTCAGACATGGCTGATCCTTGGTATCCCCGGGACGGTTATTCATCTCGTCGTCTGATGAACAGGTTTTTCAACCAGAACAAGGGCAACAGCAGCAAAAACCAGAACTTTTTGAGGAACACCAACGCAACCGCCAGAAGCCCGGTTTTGGTCAGCACTTTGCCCGCGATCAGCCCGCCGATACCAACAGCGGCAACGGTGTCAATGGATGGGTCAAAATCGGCGTAGCGATTGCCCTCGATGTAACTGGTCGCTGCGAGAATCCCCGGAACGGCTGCATCGACCTCTTCAAGCTGATACATCCCCGCGATGAAGTTCAAGACAAGAACGCCGCGGCGCCCTAACACCCGGATGTTGTAGTTAAGTGTATCCGTATCGGAATCGGCGAATGACAACTGCTTTGCCCAGTAGAGGCTGCGCAGTTCCTTATTGTAGCGCGGCGGTGCGGCCCAGCCAATGACCTCGATCGCCGGATAGCCATTCTCGATCCGCCATTTATTGTTCTCGCGCTGGTCGTCCTGCAAGACTTCAAGCAGGGAATCATAGTCATACCCTTCGGCATCTTCATCCGAAACATAACCAATATCCTCATAGGTGATGAGAATACCCCAAGCATCGTCCAGCGGGGTAAGATGCGACGGAAAGACCATGCCAAGTGCTTGTTCACCGGGCGGGTTCCCCCAAAGCTCCACGAGGACATAGCCGGAATCCTCCGGGTTAAGGAAGTAATACTCTTCACCCAGCGTCATTTCCGCCAAACCAGCCCCGAGCTGCACGGTTCCCTGTTGGAAATCGAGCCTCGACATCGCGGCATAGGCTTCGTCGGTGAAAATGGTCCGGGCATCGGGGAACATTTCATCAATAGATTTGGCCTGCACAGCACCACAGGCCAGGCAGGCGAGAAGACCAAAAATTAACTTAAACACATGGAGCTCCGAAACAACATGCCCGGCAAGCCGGGCGCGCCGCCACCCTAGAGCGATTTTGCAAGCGCCGCTACAACCGCATCCCCCATTTCACTGGTTGTTGCGGGGGTGCCACCATCGGCCTGCATCAGGTCCGCGGTGCGCACGCCGTCGGCCAGCACTTTTTCCACCGCGCGTTCAAGGCGTGTGGCTTCTTCGCCCGCGTCAAAGGAATAGCGCAGCGCCATGGCAAAGCTCAGGATACAGGCGCAGGGGTTGGCCTTGCCCTGCCCGGCGATATCGGGTGCGGAGCCATGCACCGGCTCATAAAGCGCTTTGGGCCGCCCGTTTTCCATTGGCGCGCCAAGACTGGCGGAGGGCAGCATACCAAGCGATCCGGTCAGCATTGCAGCACAATCGCTGAGCAGGTCGCCAAACAGGTTATCGGTCAGGATCACGTCAAACTGTTTCGGGGCGCGCACAAGCTGCATCGCACCGTTGTCGGCATACATATGGCTGAGTTCGATATCCTGATAATCCGCCTGATGGACCTCTGTCACCACCTCGCGCCAGAGGATGCCGCTTTCCATCACATTGGCCTTTTCCATCGAGCAGAGCTTGCCTGACCGTCGCCGCGCCAGTTCGAAAGCGGCACGCGCCACGCGGTCAATCTCGCTTTCGGTATAGCGCTGGGTGTTGATGCCGACGCGTTCGTTGCCTTCCTCAAAAATGCCGCGCGGTTCGCCGAAATAGCTGCCGGAGGTCAGCTCCCGCACGATCATAATGTCGAGGCCGGCCACAATGTCTTTCTTGAGCGAGGAGAAATCCGCCAGCGCATCAAAACACTGCGCCGGGCGGAGGTTTGCGAAAAGATCCATTTCCTTCCTCAAACGCAGCAACCCGCGTTCGGGTTTCACACTGAAATCGAGATCGTCGTATTTCGGCCCACCCACGGCGCCAAGCAGAACCGCGTCCACCGCCTGCGCTTTGGCCATCGTATCGTCATGCAGCGGCGTGCCGTGTTTGTCATAGGCTGATCCGCCAACCAGATCCTCGCTCACATCAAAGCTGAGGCCACGGTTTGCGCCGAACCAGTCGATGATCTTGCGCACCTCCACCATGACTTCCTGGCCAATGCCATCACCGGGGAGAATAAGGATCGAAGGGTTGCTCATGGCGTTCATCCGTCTGTGAAATATGGGTCTGACCCCGGGTAAACGCTTCGGTCAGGAGGGTCAAGGCAGGCTGGGCCACCCATGGTTCCACAGCCCGCCCGGTCAGAAATCCACATCAACCCAGACAAGGCGGTGGCGTGAGGCTTCGGCGATCGTTTCATCCCCTTTGGGCCAGTAGACGCCGCTGCCAAGCACGGGCAGATCGCGCGATGGCAACACGTAGTCAACCCGCAGGTTTCCCGGCCCCGGCGCTGGAAATGATGCGGTGTCGAGCGCGGGGTCACCTGTGTGCTCTGTATCAGCCGCCGCCGCGCCGCCTGTGCTTTTTGGCTGCGGATCGGCCAGGCGCGGGTGGGTCAACAGTGCCGTGATCGCCCCGGCACGGCCATCGCCATCCGCCGGATCAAGGTTGGCGCCGCCCAGCACGACCAGCGGCCCATCGGGTGCGGGCCACGGCAGTGCCCCGTCGAAATAGCGCAACCAAAATGCCGCCTCATCGTGGTTGCGCCGGCCATTGCGATCCTCCGGGCCATCAAAAACCGGGGGCGTGGCGTGCCAGGTCAAAAGATGCAGCGGTTGCCCATCAACCATCACCGCCACATCCCAATGCGCCACCGATGACAGGCGCTGCACGGTCAGGGCCTGCTCTGAATAGAACCCTTCAGGGATCCGCGCATCCGGCAGATCCCGCCAGAGAAATGTGCTGAATTCCTGCGCCTCTCCGAAGGGATGGCGCGAAAGGAGTGCCATTCCGCCCTGCCCGCGAAACCGGCCATATCCCTGTGCATCGCGCGGCTCCCCGAGCTTGCCGTTTCCATCCAGGTCCAAGCCCGTCGGAACACCGGTATTGGGAGCAAGAGCAAACCAATGGGGATAGCCTGTCAGCGCCGCAAAAGAGCTGAGTGCGCGCAGATCGTGATCGTAGTCAAACCCCAGCAGCAGGAGGACATCCGGATCAGCCGCCGCAATCACGCTGGCAACGGCCATAATCTGACTATCCTGGCGCTGAATGTCCCTAAGCAAGAGCCCAGGCCCGTCACGTTCCAGTTCTGCGTGATAGACGGCGATGCGAAGCGGTTCGGCAATGACCGGGGCGGCGCAAAACAGTAATGCGGCAATCAGGCCGTCGCGAAGCCTTGCTCCAGCGCTTTTTCGTAGGATTGGCGCCGCTGTTCCTTGATCATGTCCGCGATCCGGCTCATTGCGATGCCGCGCATAAACAAACTTGCCGGTAAAAATGCCCATGCTGATATCGTCCAGATCAATGTTTGTGCCGATGACATCGACAAGGGATCAAACAGTTTTGATGCTGCAGAAACCGCGACCGGTGTCAGGAATGGCAGCAGGAACCCCAGCGTAATGTTAAACCTTGCGTCCCGCAGCAGACGTTCGACCACATCGCCCCCGGCAGTAGGGTCAAATGTTGGCAGGTTTACCCAGACATTGAAGCTGCGACCACGCACAGGCCAGCCCTGCAACCGGATGATAACGGCAAAAACTGCCAGCGAAATAAGTGAGATCAGATAGGCAAGCCCAGCCGAGGTGCGAATCAGCCAAAGGCTTTGCGCGTCGGTGCCGTCAGGGAACATCTGTAGCACAAGCCGCACCGGGCTATAGGGGAAATCAATCGCATAACCAATCAACGCCCCAACCGCGGAAATAAACTGCGTCAGGGTTGTCGGCTCCACCTGGCCGCGACAGATGATCGTCAGCAGGAAAACGGTGACAAACAGCGACATGAACCGAACCCTGTTAAATGGCGGTGCATCGCGGAATTCGACAAGGCTAGGATAACTTGAGGCATATTCAAACATGATCAGCCCGGCGGCAAACAGCGCAACCAGAGTGACAATCTGAGCAGTATCCTGGGAGGGCGCTGGCAGCAGCAACGTCGGGGTTGCTATCAGCAACGCCACAAAGATCGCGCGCGTCAAAGCGCCTGCCAGACGAGAAATCACTGCCCCATACCCTCGGGCGCGATGCGTTGCCGCGCCTCTTTTCCGGTTTTCAGCCGCCAATTATGGCGGTCTGCCACATTATTGCCCAATTTCTGCCTTCTTTCACAAAATGCATCAAGGATTGCTTAACCAATCCATGCGCAATGCGGCAATTTCGTGGAAAAAGTGGTGCGACTTTGCATCAATTCAGCCTGACCAGCGGCCAACACCCACGCGCTGACGCAATTCTGGCCGGATTCCAAGCGCTTACGTCAATAGCGGGTTAAGCGAAAAATCGCCTTATGGTTGAGCAGGGTTGCGCGCAGCCGTCAAACCCACGGGCGTTGCTGTGCGACTTTGGCCTCAAATGTGTCAATCGCGGCCACTTTTTGCAGCGTCTGACCGATATCGTCCAACCCCTCAAGAAGGCATTGTTTCTTGAACGGGTCGATCTCAAAGGAAATGGAACCGCCATCCGGGCCTTCGATGGTCTGCGCCTCCAGATCAACGGTCAGTGTTGCGTTGGCACCGCGTTCGGCGTCATCCATCAGCTTAGCCACGTCTGCTTCGGGCAGCACGATCGGCAGGATGCCGTTCTTGAAGCAGTTGTTGTAGAAGATATCGGCAAAGCTGGTGGAAATCACGCAACGGATGCCAAAATCCAGCAGCGCCCAAGGGGCGTGCTCACGGCTTGACCCACAACCAAAGTTATCACCTGCAACAATGATCTGAGCATCGCGATAGGCGGGTTTGTTCAGCACAAAATCCGCGATTTCATTGCCATCGTCATCATAACGCATTTCGTCAAACAGGTTCACGCCAAGCCCGGACCGTTTGATGGTTTTGAGAAACTGTTTCGGAATAATCATATCGGTGTCGATATTCATCAGCGGCATCGGGGCCGCAATTCCGGTCAGCTTTTCAAATTTATCCATGAGTCACGTTCCTTAGCGCGATGTTGACCCGCGTCAGGTAGCCGAGTTTCGGGCAGAACTCAAGGCGATTGCAAATTCTGCGTGCCGCGTTATCAAAGCCAAAGTCAACAGGCAAAGCCCGATGTCCCAACTTAGTGAAATTGCCGGATGCACCGCGGCGGCCTGGCAGCCCGTTATTGGCGACCCTACGGTTTGGGGCTGGCTGACGGTATTGGCCTACGCGGCCTCAGCCATTGGCTGCCTTTGGGCCGCAAAACAACCGGCCGAGCAGCGCTTGCGCCTGTTCTGGTTCGGGCTTGCGCTGCTTTTGGCGCTGCTCTGCGTCAACAAGCAGCTGGATCTGCAATCCGCGCTGACCGCCTTTGCCCGCTGCGCCGCTCAGATTCAGGGCTGGTATGAAACCCGGCGGGGTATTCAAATCGCCGCCATTGGTCTTTTTGCGCTTGCCGCCCTTTTGCTGGTGACAGTTTTGTCCTGGCGCTTGCGGCGTGACCTGGGGAAAATCTGGCCGGCCCTTATCGGTGTCTGGCTGTTGCTCAGTTTTGTGCTGATCCGCGCCGCCGGATTTCACAAAGTTGATGCGTTGATCAACGTCAACGTGGGCGTTATCCCGATCAATGCCATCCTCGAAATGGGTGGCATTTTTCTGATCGTCGCGGGCGCTGCTGCCTACATTCGGCGGGCCCGATGACGCCGCCAATGCAGACCCTGTTCAAACGGGCTCATCGCTGCGCTTTTGCAAATTCCCCGAGCCGGTCGGCGCTCAGTCGGAAATAGACTTTTTCGGTCACGCGCTCTGCCCCAAGTTCATCATAGAACGCCAGCGCCGACGGGTTGTCAGTTTCAGCGGTCCAGTCAAATCGCGTGCATCCCAAGTCATATGCAACCCTGGCAAGGTGGCGCATCAACGCGATCCCGACCCCTTTGCCGCGCGCCGCAGCAGAGACATACAGATCCTTCAAAAACAATGTTCCGTCAGCGGTTGGTGCAGGATGGAGCAGGGTATAGGTGGCAAACCCCTGCGCCACAGCCTCCACACTCGCGATGAGTGCAGCGCACCCGGATTGACCGGTCGCAAGGGCGCCTGCCATGCGTTCAGCCTTGCTTTCATCCCCTTCAGCAGCACCCCAATAATGGCGTGAGGATTGCAATAGCAGCGTGGCAAGCTGCGCTTGTTCACATGGCGTGACGGTTCTGATGTCAACGGGCAGCGGTTGTGACCCCATTTCTGTCGCGGAGCGTGTGTTGTCCGCCCCGTTCATCGCAAACCTTGTCAGCATCTGCCCGCGTGTCAAGCCTGGTTAATCTACCCTTATTGTTGCGGGTTTCCTGCTCGTCAGCATCCCGCTCAACCATAAGGCAGAGCGTCGGGGCTTGGGTGGGGTCGGGCGCTGTATCCCGTCGTCGATTGCAGTGGCCTGGTTAGGTTGCCCTGGCGTGTGGAACGGGTGTTTTGTTGGAGAGAAGGCGCTTCCCAGCGATTTCGAAATCGCATGAAAAAAGCCGCTTCGAAGCGGCTTTTCCCTGTTCAGAATTTTGCGCGATGCTTACATCATCTCCCGCACATCGGTCAGATGCCCAGTCACAGCCGCCGCAGCAGCCATCGCGGGGGACAGCAGATGCGTGCGCCCGCCACGGCCCTGCCGGCCCTCGAAATTCCGGTTCGACGTTGCCGCACAGCGTTCCCCGGGGGCGAGCTGGTCCGGGTTCATCGCAAGGCACATGGAACAGCCCGCGAGGCGCCATTCAAAACCCGCCTCTTTGAAGATGTCGGCAAGGCCTTCTTCCTCCGCCTGCGCGCGCACGAGGCCGGAGCCGGGCACAACCATCGCCCGCAGACCGTCCTTGACCTTCTTGCCCTTCAGGATCGCGGCAGCAGCGCGCAGATCCTCGATCCGGCCATTGGTGCAGGAGCCGATAAAGACCGTGTCAATCTTGATCTCATTCAGCGGGGTGCCGGGTGTCAGCCCCATATAGTCGAGCGCGCGTTGCGCCGCCTCAACCTTGCCGCCTTCGAAGTCCGTCGGGGCCGGCACCACGGCAGAGATCGGCAGAACGTCCTCAGGGCTCGTGCCCCAGGTTACAACCGGTTCGATCTCTTCGCCTTTCAGTGTAATCACCTTGTCCCAATGGGCGTCATCATCGGAATAGAGTGTTTTCCACCACGCGAGCGCTGCTTCCCATTGTGCGCCTTTGGGGGCATGGGGGCGGCCTTTGACATAGTCGTAGGTGGTGTCATCCGGCGCAATCAGACCCGCACGCGCGCCGCCTTCGATCGCCATGTTGCAGACGGTCATCCGCCCTTCCATCGAAAGGTCACGGATGGCTTCGCCGCAATATTCGATCACATAGCCTGTGCCGCCAGCGGTGCCTGTTTCGCCGATCACCGCAAGGGTGATGTCCTTGGCTGTGACGCCGGGGCGCAGCTTGCCGGTGATCTCCACCTTCATGTTCTTTGATTTCTTCTGGATCAGCGTCTGCGTGGCCCGAACATGTTCCACCTCTGACGTGCCGATCCCATGC
>CAYTUW010000127.1:0-8665 GCA_964441435.1 uncultured Rhodobacterales bacterium | reverse complement strand
TGAAAAAGTTCAGGAAATCATCCTGATGGGAGGGGCATATTTTGAGGTTGGCAATGTCACCCCGACAGCAGAATTCAACATTTATGTCGACCCGCAGGCCGCTGATATTGTGTTTAAATCCGGCGTAGAGCTTGTCGTCATGCCGCTTGATGTCACCCATAAGGTGCTTGTGACCAAGCCACGCAATGATGCATTTCGCGCGATTGGCACATCTGTTGGTGTTGCGGTTGCAGAAATGACCGATTTTTTTGAACGGTTTGATCGTGAAAAATATGGCTCTGACGGGGCGCCGCTGCATGATCCCTGCGTCACCGCCTATCTGATCCGGCCGGATCTGTTTTCCGGGCGGCACATCAATGTGGAAATCGAAACCGCTTCGGAACTGACGATGGGCATGACCGTTGCGGACTGGTGGGGCGTTACGGACCGCCGCCCCAACGCAACCTTCATCGGGGATGTGGATGCGGATGGGTTCTTTGCCCTGCTGACGGATCGGCTGGCCCGGCTATGAGCCTTTTGCATCTCGCCACTGCCGACGACAGAGATCGCTTGCTGGCGATGGTCGAAAAGTTCCACGCATGGGGCGGTCTTCAAACCCCGGCTGAGGCACGCGAGGCGGCGATTGATCTACTGCTATCAGGCGAAGTACAGGCCGCTGCCTGGTTGATCGGCCCGGCCCGCGCCCCGGTCGGCTATATTGTTGTCAGCTTTGGGTTTTCCATCGAACTTGGTGGGCGCGATGCCTTTATCGATGAGTTCTACATCCGCGAAAACGTGCGCGGCCGCGGCATGGGCAGCCAATGCTTGCAAACGCTGATGCCACAGCTGCGGGACATGGGTATCAAGGCCCTGCACATGGAGGTTGATCACGACAACCCCAAGGCAGCAAAGCTTTATCGTCGCGCGGGTTTTAAGGCGCGTGATGAATACTATTTGATGACGCGTGCCCTGTGATTCCGACCTGTGAAACGCTATCTCTTTTCCCATGATCGCCTTTGACAACACCTATGCCGCGCTGCCGGATCGTTTCTTTGCCCGCGTGCCGCCTGAATCGGTACCCGCCCCGGAACTGATTGTCCTGAATGATGCGCTGGCGGAACGGCTTGGCCTGAATACGAACTGGCTTCGTGCGGCTGACGGGGTCGCAGTGCTGTCGGGCAACGCTGTTGCTGAGGGGGCTGATCCCATCGCCCAAGCCTATGCGGGCCACCAGTTCGGCGGGTTTGTTCCGCAGCTTGGCGACGGGCGCGCGCATCTTCTGGGGGAGGTTATCGCCCCGGATGGAACGCATTGGGATGTGCAGCTCAAAGGATCCGGGCGCACGCCTTTTTCCCGCAATGGCGATGGCCGTGCCTGGCTTGGCCCGGTGCTTCGGGAATATGTGGTGAGCGAGGCAATGGCTGCCCTTGGCGTGCCAACCACCCGCGCGCTTGCCGCTGTCACCACCGGGCAGACCGTGCAACGGGAAAAGGCCTATCCCGGTGCAATCCTGACCCGCGTTGCGCAAAGCCATCTGCGTGTCGGCACATTTCAGTATTTCGCCGCCCGTCAGGACAAGGAAGCCTTGCAAATCCTGACCGATTACGCGCTGGCGCGTCATTACCCGGATGCCGAAGGGCCGCTTGGGTTGCTCAACGCCAGTGTCAAAGCACAGGCCGGACTCATTGCCCGATGGATGAGCCTTGGTTTTATCCACGGAGTCATGAACACCGACAACAGCCATATCGGCGGGCTGACGATTGATTACGGGCCTTGTGCCTTCATGGATCGCTACCATCCGGCAACGGTGTTCAGTTCCATCGACCGGGGGGGGCGCTATGCCTGGCAGAACCAGCCCGATATTGCCGTCTGGAACCTCGCGCAGCTGGCCACCGCTCTGATCCCCATCATGGGCGACGATCACGACAAAGCCGTGGCTGAGGCGACAGAGGTCATCCATGGTTTTGCCGATCTGTTCCAGGCGGAATATATGCGGCTGTTTCGGGCCAAGCTTGGCCTACGCCGGGTTGAGGACGCCGATGGTGCCCTGATTTCAGGCCTTCTTGAACGGATGGCTGCGCAGGATGCTGATTTCACAAACACGTTTCGCGCACTTTCGGACGGCAAGCCGCGCGATCAGTTCAGTGATCCCGCGATTTTCGACCAATGGGCCGCGATGTGGCAGGATCGGCGCAGCCGGGAAACCGCCAGCCCCGAGGACCAGGTGGCATTGATGCGTTCGACAAACCCCGCTGTCATTCCGCGCAACCACCGGATTGAACAGCTTATTGCGGCGGCGATCGAAGGTGATTTTGAACCGTTTCACCAACTGGTAGGTATTTTGGCCGCGCCGTTTGAGCTGTCCGAGGCCGATGCGGCCTATGCCCGTCCCCCTCAGCCCGACGAAGAGGTGCTGCAAACCTTCTGTGGTACTTAAAGGCCTATCCTAATCTTTACCCGCGCGCCGGAACCAAGGCCGATTGCGCGCGATAAAGCCCGCGATTTGCCCCGAAAGGCCGCGCCGGTCCCGGCCTTGCAGATAGGCGTAGCCTGATCCTGCCCCGATCAGCGCCCCAACAGCATCGACAATGAAATCCCACATCGTATCCAGCAGGCCGCTTTTCTGCATGTTCAGGCCAAATATCTGGTCCATTGAGAATTCAAAGATTTCCCACAGCGCGCCAACCATCATGGCAAAGCAGAAGGCAAAGAATGAAATCGCCCAGGCGGGTGCCGCGTAGCGATCCCCTTCAAACAGCATCAGCATGAAGATGAATCCTGTGATGCCGAAGCCAACAGCCGATCCGCCGTGCAGCAGCACATCCCACCACCAGTATCGTTCATAAAAGTCGAACGCTTCGCCAAGAAAGATCGTGGCAAAGATAAAGAGCGTGATCGCCGCGTAAAAGGCTGGTGGGATGCGGATACCAAAGCGGTCCGCAAAAAACGCGGGCAGCAGGGACAGGCCAAAGGCAAGTGCTGCAACGAAGGCCAGCGACCATTTCAGCGTCCAGAGCGCAAAGCCAAACGCCACCCAGAGCGCAATCCAGACACCCCAGACGATCCAGTTCTGCCGTTTCATCGGGTTAAGGTGTTTCAAGGCGTCCTCTTCATTCCGTCGGTTCTGAAACCTATATAACAGGAATGACCCTGAGGATCGCCAGTTACAATATTCGCAAGTGCATCGGCACGGATCGCCGCCGCGATCCCGGTCGGGTTATCGACGTTTTGAACACGCTTGAGGCGGATGTCATTGCCCTACAGGAGGCGGACAAGCGTCTCGGCAACCGCCCGGCGGCCCTTCCGCCTGACCTTTTGGCGCGCCACAGCGATTACAGGGTGGCCGATGTCGATGGCACATTCGGAATTGGAGCCCATGGCAACGCCATTCTTGTGCGACGCGGCATCAAGATTGGTGCAGTGGCAGCACTGAACCTGCCCGGGTTTGAACCGCGCGGAACCGTGATGGCGGAGTTCAATCTTGACGGCCGCCCCATCCGTGTTGCCGGTGTCCACCTTGGGTTGATGCGGCGCCACCGTCAGCACCAGATCACCTATCTCTGCCGTGATCTTGCCCAACGCCGTGAAATGCCGACCATCATCGCCGGGGATTTCAACGAATGGTCCGCAACCAAAGGACTGGAAGCCTTGCAGGATTACGCAATCCATGCCCCAGGGCGAAGTTTTCATGCAGCGCGCCCGATTGCAGCACTTGACAGGATCGCCGTGAGCCAGACGATGCGCGTTCTGGACCAGGGTGTGGTTGAAACACGGTTGAGCAAGCGGGCCTCTGACCACCTGCCGATCTGGGCGGATGTTGAATTGGCCGCCTGACGCTTTGCCCCCCTGCGCCAGCGTGTTAGACAAGGCAAAGCAACAGCAGGCGCCCCATAATGAATATCCTCCAGATCACCTCCGCCCTTATTGTGCTTGCCGGTGCATTTGGCGCCATCAACTATCTGATCCTGAAACTGCCGAGCGCGATCGGCATTCTGATCGTTGCGCTGTTTGCCTCTTTTGGGATCATGGCCGTTGATTGGGTCTGGCCCGCACTTGGGATTGCTGATGAGGTTCGCGCCATCATCACCGGAATCGATTTTTCCGATGCGCTGCTTGAAGGGATGCTGGGGCTGTTGCTGTTTGCAGGTGCGCTCCATGTCAAGATTTCCGACCTGCGTGGTCAATGGCGCGTCGTTTTCCTGATGGCGACCATGGGGGTTGCGCTGTCAACCGTGATCGTTGGCGTTGGGTTCAACTGGATCACCGGTATGCCGTTGATGATTGCGCTGGTTTTCGGCTCCCTTGTCAGCCCGACCGACCCGGTGGCCGTGCTTGGCGTGCTGCGGGAGGCAAACCTCAGAAAGACCCTGGAAACAAAGATCGCCGGGGAGTCACTTTTCAATGATGGCGTCGGCTATGTCGTCTTTCTGGTTCTCGTGGGGCTGGCCTTTCCGGGGGACGATCACCATGGATCAGGTCTTGCCGATGCGGTGATACTGTTCGTCAAAGAGGCCGGCGGCGGCGCCTTACTGGGGGCGATACTTGGCTGGCTTGTGTTCCGGGTGATGCGGCGGATCGACGATTACTCACTTGAGGTGCTGATTACGCTGGGCCTGGCCTTTGGCGGCTACGAACTTGCGGTTTACCTGCATGTTTCCGCCCCTATCATGGCAGTTGTCGCCGGGTTGTTTATCGGGGATGTCGGCATGAAACACGGGATGAGCGAAGAAACCCGCGAATATGTGGACGCCTTCTGGAAACTCATCGACGAAATCCTGAACGCGGTGTTGTTCCTGATGATCGGATTTGAGGTTTTTGCCGTTGCCTTCACGCAGGACGCGTTCATCGCGGGCGTTCTGGCCATTGGGCTGGCATTGCTGGCGCGGCTTGCTGCGGTGGCGGTTCCGGTGCTGATCCTGCGCCCGTTCCGCGACTTTTCCCCCGGCGTGATTCCGATCATGACCTGGGGTGGGCTGAAAGGCGGTATTTCCGTCGCGCTGGCGCTCAGCCTGCCTGACGGTGAATGGAAACCCCTGATCCTGACGGCAACCTATATCATCGTCCTGTTTTCAATCATTGTGCAGGGGCTGACCGTTGCGCGTGTCGCCAATCGGTTTGGACGGGAGCCGGACCTTGTTTAAAATGAAGAAGCATTTGGAAATCGGCCACGGGAACGGTAGACCGGAAACATGACCAAATCACTCGTTGAGAAGCTCGAAAAATCGGATCTGCGTGTGACCGAACAGCGCCGCCTGATCGCCCGCGTCTTGCAGGATGCCGACGATCACCCGGATGTGGAGGAGGTGTTTGCCCGCGCAGCAACCCAGGACGCGGGTATTTCGATTGCGACTGTCTATCGCACGGTCAAGCTGTTTGAGGAGGCGGGCATTCTTGAACGGGTCGAGTTTGGCGATGGTCGTGCTCGCTATGAGGCCGCCGACCGGGACCACCATGACCATCTGATCGACATGCACACAGGCGAAGTCATCGAATTCGTCGATGCTGAAATCGAGGCGCTTCAGGAAAAGATCGCCGATAAGCTGGGTTATGAGTTGCAAGGACACCGGATGGAGCTGTTCGGCGTCAAGAAACGCTGATCGTCAGACAATCGAAATTGAATGGATGGCAACCGGGCTGTTGGTGAATTCATCAGCCTCCGCATGGCCAAAGATTGCGTCAATCACTTCAAGACCCTCTACCACCTGACCGAACACCGCGCCCCCCTGCCCGTCGGGAAAGCGCGCGCCCCCCTGATCGAGTGCTGGCTGATCACCGACACAGATATAAAAACCACCGTAGGTCTGGCCGGGCTGGAACCGCCCCATGGCAATCGCACCGTGGGTATGGCGCAGCCCGGTTTGGCCCGTGGGTTCATGCGCCAGGGGGAACAGTTGGCGTTTGGGGTCATGTCCGGCCCGGTCAAATTCCGGCCCGCCCTGAATCACCTCAATCTTTGTCGGCGCATAAGCCTGTGCCTGCACCTTTGAAACGATCCGGAAAAACTGCGTTCCATCATAGATACCCGCCTTCTGATAGCACAGGAAGTTTGCCACGGTACATGGTGCCGAATCCGGCCTCAGGCGAACCACTATATCGCCGCATCCCGTTGAAATCAGGGCAGATATTTCTGTTTTTTTCAATTCCACTCCAAATCCTACACCAGCACGCCAGCAAGTGACAGGGCCGGGCATAATTATTGGCGCGCCCCTCTTGCACCGAGGGCATCCGCCGCTTAGCGTCAGCCCGTTCACAAGGGGATCACATGGAAAATCTACGCGGTATTTTACTCATGGTTGCGGCCATGTTCTGTTTCGCCGTCGAAGACCTGTTTGTGAAGCAGCTTGCAGCAAACCTCCCGGTGAGCGAAATTATTTTCCTCCTCGGGCTTGGCGGTTTTCTGGTGTTCTCGATCCTCGCGGTCCGGCGCGGCGACAACTTGTTTGATCCGGCTTTTTTGAGCCGTGCAGTTGTCAGTCGGTCGATCGGTGAAGGTCTCGGCACGATCGGTTTTGTCTGTGCCATCGCCTTTACGCCGCTGACCTCTGCCTCCGCGATTTTTCAGGTGATGCCACTTGTGGTGACGCTGGGTGCCGCCCTGTTTCTGCGGGAGACCGTCGGCTGGCGCCGCTGGAGCGCAATTCTCATTGGCTTCATTGGGGTGCTGATTATTATCAGACCGGGCTTTGAGGGGTTCGAGCCGTTGTCGCTTTTTGCGGTGCTGGCAAGTATCGGGCTCAGCGCGCGGGATGTCGCAACGCGGGTTGTTCCGGTACGCATATCCTCCGTTCTTTTGGCGGCATGGGGTTTTTTGGTGCTTGTGCCGACAGGGGTCATCATGATGTTCTTTACGGCCCCCTTTGTGGTGCCGGATCCAGGTGACAGCCTGCGCCTGATGGTTGGCGTCACTATGGGAATCCTTGGCTATTACGCTATCACAGCCGCAATGCGCATTGGCGAGGTTTCCGCGGTCACGCCATTTCGCTATTCTCGGCTGCTGTTTGCCCTGTTCTTCGGGATCACCATTTTCGATGAACGCCCCGACACCTGGACGTTGATTGGTGCGGCGATTGTCATCGGGTCCGGGCTTTATTCACTGGCGCGCGAAGAACACCTTCGCCGCAGGGCGTTATCCCGGTAAAATCACTGGAGTTTCCCGCCCCTGCCGCATAAACAGCGCCTGAACCGACATTCAGGAGCCTGACATGAGCCTCATCTACGATATTCACGCCCGCGAAATCCTTGATAGCCGGGGCAACCCGACCGTGGAAGTCGATGTTGTATTGGAGGATGGTACAATGGGCCGCGCGGCGGTGCCTTCCGGGGCCTCAACTGGTGCCTATGAGGCGGTGGAAAAACGTGATGGTGACAAGGCGCGCTACAAAGGCAAAGGCGTGCTTCAGGCGGTGGAGGCGGTGAATGGCGAAATCGCCGATGTCCTGCTTGGCTTTGATGCTACGGAACAGACGGCGATTGACACCGCAATGATCGAGCTTGATGGCACCGACAACAAGGCCCGCCTTGGTGCAAACGCCATCCTTGGGGTTTCGCTTGCGACAGCAAAGGCAGCGGCGGATTTTTCCATGCAGCCGCTCTATCGCTATGTCGGCGGCACCTCGGCCCGTGTGTTGCCGGTGCCGATGATGAATATCATCAACGGCGGCGAACATGCTGACAACCCAATCGACATCCAGGAATTCATGATCATGCCGGTATCAGCGGGAAACATCCGCGACGCCGTGCGCATGGGTTCAGAAGTGTTCCACACGCTGAAAGGCGAACTTTCCGCCGCCGGTCTGGCAACAGGCGTGGGGGATGAAGGCGGCTTTGCGCCTGATCTCAGCTCCACCCGCGATGCGCTCGACTTCATCTTGAAGGCCATCGAAAAGGCCGGCTATGCACCGGGCGAGGATATCCACCTTGCGCTTGACTGCGCCGCGACGGAATACTTCAAGAACGGCAAGTATGAGCTTGCAGGCGAAGGAAAATCCCTGTCCAACGAAGAAAACGTAGCCTACCTGAAGGCGCTGGTTGCGGATTACCCGATCATCTCCATCGAAGATGGCTGTTCCGAAGATGACTGGGTTGGCTGGAAGCTTCTGACCGATGCGATTGGCGACAAGGTCCAGCTTGTTGGCGATGACCTGTTTGTGACCAACCCTGCCCGCCTCGCAGAGGGGATCGAGAAGGGCACAGCCAATTCCCTGCTGGTCAAGGTCAACCAGATCGGCACGCTGACCGAAACGCTTTCCGCAGTTGAAATGGCGCATCGGAACCGCATGACCTCTGTGATGAGCCACCGTTCCGGCGAAACCGAGGACGCGACGATTGCCGATCTCGCCGTGGCAACGAACTGCGGTCAGATCAAAACCGGCTCGCTGGCGCGTTCCGATCGGCTGGCCAAATACAATCAGTTGATCCGGATCGAGGAAATGTTGGGCGACAGCGCCGAATATGCCGGGCAATCAGTGTTGCGCTGACATGGGACAGGTCGCGGTCCATATCGCCGGAACGGAAGCTGAATTCGCTGCCGCCCGGCGTCTGTGCCGTGACTACCGTGCTCTGCTGGCCGAACGCACCTCTGAATGGCCGGAAATCATCGACACCTATTATCATGTGGATGAGTTTGAACCCCTGCTCGCCCGCCTGCCTGCCCTGCACTGCCCCCCGAAAGGCGCCGTCTTTGTCG
>CAYTUW010000126.1:0-8676 GCA_964441435.1 uncultured Rhodobacterales bacterium | reverse complement strand
CAACGGCCTGACCGACCGCACCCATCCCTGCCAGATCATGGCCGACGTGATGACATTTGAAGAAAACCACGGCCCCATTGCCGGGAAAAAAGTGGTTTGGTCCGGTGATGGCAACAACGTCTTTGCGAGCTTTGCCCATGCCGCCGCGCAGTTTGGGTTTAACCTGACATTCACTGGCCCGGAAACGCTTGACCCGGAGCGTGAATGGCTTGATCTCGCCGCCGCCAAAGGGCACCCGATCACCATCGAACGCGATCCCCGCAAGGCGGTGGAGGGCGCGGACCTTGTCGTGACCGATACCTGGGTGTCCATGCATGACCCGCAATCGGCGCGTGAAAGGCGGCACAACCAGCTGCGCGGCTATCAGGTCAATGAGGAACTGATGAGCCACGCCAAGGATGATGCGCTGTTCATGCATTGCCTGCCCGCGCACCGCGATGATGAGGCGACAAGCGCTGTCATGGACGGGCCGCATTCGGTGATCTTCGACGAGGCCGAAATCCGCCTGCAAGCGCAAAAGGCGATCATGCGGTGGTGTCTGGGGCGGTAGCGCTTTTCAAGCCGTGTTCCGGCTTTCATCGCGAGAAAAGCCGCAAGGCTTGACGAGCGGCGGCAGGCGGTGGGGCACATGAAAATACCGGGGAATCAAATGCAGGATATTGGACTTCTTATCATTGATATGCAGATGGGGATGGGGAGACGACTGGCCGAACGCAAGCCGGTGGCGAACCCGGACGCGGAAGCGAATGTCGCCACCCTGTGCACGCTGTTCAGGGGGAAGGGTCTGCCAGTCTTTCACATTCACCATGTCGATCCGACCAATGATTTCGCCACCGATGGCGCGGGCTTTCCGCCCCTGCCATGTGCCGTCCCTGCCGATGGGGAACAGGCGTTCCGCAAAACCGGGTCCTCCGGATTCTCCGGCACCGGGCTTGATCGCGCGTTGCGGCAAGAGGGGGTTCGGCGGCTCGTCGTCGTGGGGGCGGTTGCCGCCTATTGCGTGACAACAACTGTGCGTGATGCCTGCGACCTTGGCTTTGACGTGGTTCTGCCCGGCGATGCCCTGATCGCCTTTGACGTTGCAGGCCATGACTCGGGAGTGATCCCTTCGGATGAGGTTTTACGTGTGACGCTGTCGCTTCTGGGGTCAGATTTCGCCCGGCTTGTGGCCACGGATGAGGTGGCAGGAATCTTGTGAGTTCGGGCAGAACGCTCCAGACTGATTTTATTGTATACGGTGACACCTTAAACTGGCGGACAACAGCGGAGGCAGGCATGACAGCGGACATCGGTATTTACGGGCTTGGCACGATGGGCTCGGCGCTTGCGCTCAACATGGCGGATAAAGGGTTTGAAGTCGCTGTCACCAACCGAGAAACCGACTGGATCGCGGATTTCATCACCGAAGCTGATACGCTCAGCGGCAACCTGCACCCTCATGACCGTCTGGAGGATTTCGTTGCGGGCCTCAGCAAACCGCGCGCCATTCTCTTCATGATCCCGTCGGGCAAGCCGATGGATATGATGATCGAAGCGATTGCGCCGCTGCTGGATGAAGGTGATACGATCATCGACGGCGGCAACGCCAATTTCCATGACACGCGGCGGCGCTCGGCCGAATTGGCTGCTCAGGGTTTGCATTTTGTCGGCATGGGGGTGTCCGGCGGCGAGGACGGCGCGCGCAACGGCCCCTCGATCATGGTTGGCGGCACGGACCAGAGCTGGGCCAAACTGAAACCCGTGATTGAAGCCATCGCGGCGAAATTTGAAGGTGAGCCATGCGCCGCCCACCTTGGCCCTGATGGGGCGGGGCATTTTGTCAAAACCGTGCACAACGGTATCGAATACGCTGATATGCAAATGATTGCAGAGGTTTATGGCCTGCTGCGTGACGGTCGGAGCTGGCCCCCGGTCAAGGTCGGCGCGCTGTTTGAGGCCTGGGACAAAGGGGCGCTCAACTCCTTCCTGATGGAGGTCTCGGCAAAGGTTCTGCAGGCGACCGACAGCAAAACCGGCGAACCCGCCGTTGACGTGATCCTTGACCGCGCGGGCCAAAAGGGCACCGGGCGCTGGACGCTGATCGAGGCGCTGAGCCTTGGCCAGTCCGCCTCCGCCATTGAGGCTGCGGTTGGCGCGCGCAGCTGGTCTGCTGCCCTTGAGATGCGCGCCGAGGGAGAGGCACGCTTTGGTGCAGCGGATGGCGGGGTTAAGGTGTCAGACCGCGATCTTGAGGCGGCGCTGCTTGGCGCGCGGATCATCGCTTATGCGCAGGGGTTCCAGATCCTTGCTGCCGCATCGGCTAAATATGACTGGGCGCTCGACATGGCACGGATCGCGGAAATCTGGCGAGCTGGTTGTATCATCCGCTCTGCCTTGCTGGACGATATATCTGAGGCATTTCGGGGTGGGGTGCCATCGGATCAAATGCACCTCGCGCCGCGGTTTGTCGACGCGTTAAAGGCGGGCAGCGAAGCTATGCGCCGCGTGTTTGGCGCTGCGATTGCAGCGGGCTTTCCGATGCCCGCGATGGGGGCCGCACTCGCCTGGTTTGACACGATGCGTCAGTCGCGCGGCACAACAAACCTTGTTCAGGCGCAACGCGATTTCTTTGGCCACCACGGGTTTGAGCGGCGCGACACGGGTGAGGCGGGTCAACATGGCCCGTGGTGGGACTGATCCTTCATTCGTCCGGGAAATATCCTCGGGGGCTGCGCGTATTCATACGCGCAGATCGGGGGCAGACAGCCCCCGCATGAATAGAATGCGCGCATCGCGCGCGCCGCTGAGTTATCCGAAAATCGCGTTGAGCAGGTAGAACAGCACCGCCGAAATCGCTGCCGCTGCGGGCACCGTGATGACCCAGGCAGCAACGATGGTCATGAAGTGGCTGCGCCGGACCAGCTTCCGGCGGCGCCGCTCCTCTGGCGCGATGCGCAGTTCCTCAGGCCGCAATGCCGCATTGAGCCGCAACCGACGCTCGGCGTGATATTCGCGGTAGAAGCCGACGCCAAACACCCCGCCGACCGCGATATGGGTAGAACTGACAGGCAGGCCCAGCCAGCTTGCGATGATTACCGTGATCGCCGCCGACAGGGCAACACAATAGGCGCGCATCGGGTTGAGCTTGGTGATCTGCGTGCCAACCATATTGATCAGTTTCGGCCCAAACAGAAACAGGCCAAAGGAAATCCCGAATGCGCCAATCACCATGACCCAGTCAGGGATCGCAACCTTGGCGGCGAAATCGCCGAATTCGGTGGCATGCACAATCGCTGCGAGCGGACCAACCGCATTGGCGACATCATTGGCACCATGGGCAAAGCTCAACAATGCGGCCGAGATGATCAGCGGCACGCCAAACAGGGCCTTCAGCGATCGGTTGCGGTTTTCCATGCCTTCGCTTTGCCGCGCAATCAGCGGAGCCGAAATCACATAGGCCACGGCACCAATCGCGGCGCCGATGAACAGAGCGGTGCCGATGTCGACCTTGACGATCCGCTTCAGCCCCTTGATTGCCAGATAGGCACCAAACGCCCCGGCCATGATTCCGATCAGCACCGGCACCCAGCGCCGCGCGGCGGCAAGCTTGTCTTCGGTGTAGATGATATTGGCCTTGATGAAGGCCAGGAAAGCCGCCGCAATGACGCCGCCCAGCAAAGGGGAGATCACCCAGCTTGCGGCAATCGCCCCCATGGTCGGCCAGTTCACCGCCGCCAGCCCCGCCGCCGCAATGCCTGCACCCATCACACCGCCAACCACCGAATGCGTGGTTGACACCGGCGCGCCGATCACCGTGGCCAGGTTCACCCACAGCGCTGACGAAATCAGCGCCGCCATCATCGCCCAGATAAAGATGCGCGAATTGGCCAGCCCCTCTGGATTGATGATCCCCTTGGAAATGGTAGAGACCACATCGCCGCCCGCCAGCAGCGCCCCGGCGCTTTCAAAGATGGCGGCAATGACAATCGCGCCCCCCATCGTCAGCGCATTTGCACCGACCGCTGGGCCCATATTGTTGGCCACATCGTTGGCGCCGATATTGATAGCCATATAGCCGCCAAAGACCGCCGCCGCGATGACGATCAAGCCGCCGGGCGACTGTCCCAAAAACAGGGCAGCGGCCAGTCCGGCGATGACCAGAAAGGCAAGCGAGACACCTAGCGCCACCATTGGCCGCGCTACATAAGCGGTTGCATATTCCAGCCGTTGAATACGGTTTAGGTCCTTGTCCAGTGTTTTCCACTGGTTCGACGGCTGCTCGTTGCTCACATCTGTCCCCAAGGTGTGTTTCTCTGGGGATGCTGACTAACGGGCAGGCTATGCGCACGCAAGGATTCTGTCATAAATCCTACATGAAACCGTTATAATTTGCGGATCAGATCCCCGAGTTCAGCTTCATCCACCATGTCGGCGGCTTCCTCCGGGCTGACCCATTTGCGGTTGCGTTCTTCGGCCTCCGGGAAGTCATCTTTCAGTTTTTTGACTTCGACAGGGAAAACTTTGGTTTCGCAGGTTGTTGTGCCACCCGTATCCAGCCCCTTCTGGTAGGCGTAGGAGCCGATCTCATTCGCGGCGATCTGCCCTTCGGCAACGCCGGCCTCTTCCCAGGCTTCCTGAAGTGCCGCTGCCGAGGCGCTCATCCCGTCCATCGGCCAGCCTTTGGGCAGGATCCAGCGCCCGGTATCGCGGCTGGTGATCAGCAAGACCTGTTTGCCGCCATTCTTGCGTCGATAGCATAGTGCTGCCACCTGAATGTGGTTCGGACGTTTCAGAAGCGGCTGGACAATCCCGCTCCATGCTTTTTTGAAGGCCTCGGTGGCTGTCATTTCAATTATACCCGCTCGCAATTTTCTTTATTGTTGCACCTAGATAACCCCAAAGCGTGGAAATTGCAATGAATCGGCCTATTTGCGGGGTTTTGCACGCAGGGTTGGGTCGGCCTTGGTTGGGTCTTCGGGCCACGGATGTTTGGGGTAGCGGCCGCGCATATCCTTGCGCACATCGGCATAGGAACTGGCCCAGAACCCCGGCAGATCGGTGGTGACCTGAACCGGGCGGCGGGCCGGTGACAGCAAGGTCAGGCGTAGGGGTTTCCCTGCAACCGTGGGGTGGGTGGTGACGCCGAACACCTCTTGCAGGCGCAGTTCCACGGTCGGTTGTTCGCCGGAGTAGTCAATCGCCGCGCGATGGCCAAGCGGTGTTTCCCAATGCGCAGGTGCGCGTTTTGCCAGCTCCTGTTGCTGATCCCAGTCAAGCCGGGCGTGCAATGCAGGATAGATGTCAAAGGCGCGGATATCAGCAGCACTGCGCAGGTCCGTCACATGCGGGGCGAGCCAGTCTTCAGCGCTATCGAGTAGGGCCTCTTCGCCGAAATCCGGCCAGTCCGGCCCAGCGATCAGTCGCACCCGCGCCTGAAGGCGCGCGGCGGGTTTGGACCAGGGCAGGCCGAGCGCACGAAACCCGTCGACGACCGCGCTCGCCAGAACCTCCGGTGGTGGGTCGCGCCAGTTCCGGTCAGCGAGCACCAGCGCGCCAAGGCTTTCCTGCTGGCGGGCGATGACGCGATTTTCCCGATCGGACCATGCGCAGACATCGTGCCAGACGATCTGATTGGCAAAGGTTTCGCGCAGTTCGCTTTCGGTCAGCGTGGTGGCAAGTCTGACCTTTGCGTCGCGCCGTGCCCCATCGGTTTCTGTCGCAACGATCAGCCGTGCGCCTGCTGTCGGATCTCCTGCGTCAATCGTGACCCCGTTGCCGCCTGACAGGATAAACCGCGCCTCATTGCCCTTGCGGCGCAATCCGATGCGATCAGGGTAGGCAAGGGCAGCCATCGCGCCGGGGCTGAGGGGGGGTGCCCCTTCCCCACAGAGCCGGGCGAGCCGCTTGGCTTCGGCGCGAACGCGCTCCAGGGTGCTGCGGTTCACCTGCCAGGGATGATCGGCCTGAAAACCCCTGGGGTTCGCAAGGGCGGAAAGGCGCAGCACCAGGTCAATCGGTGCCCCGCGTTCCAGCGGATCCCGATCCGAGAGCACAGCAGCCAGAGGCGCCGCCTGCCGCCCCGCTACAACGAGCATATGCGCAAGTCGAGGATGGAGAGGCATCGCCGAAAGCTGGCGGCCATGCGCGGTGATCCTGCCCTTATCGTCAAGCGCAGCAAGGGAACGGAGCAATGCCTGCGCTTCGGCCCAAGCGCCGGGATTGGGCGCTGTCAGAAAGGCCATATCGGACGGGTCCGTGGTGCCCCAGAGCGCCAGTTCCAGCACCAGCCCGGCAAGGTCGGCGGTTTCGATCTCGGCGGGGGCAAAGGCGGCAAGTGCGCCTTCCTCCCCCCTGGTCCACATGCGATAGCAGATACCTTCGGCCACCCGGCCCGCGCGGCCCTGACGCTGGGTGGCTTCGGCTTTGGTCACGCGTTCGGTCACCAGGCGCGACATGCCGATGCCGGGGTCAAACCGCGCGCGTCGCGCCCGCCCCGCATCGACCACGACCCGGACCCCCTCTATGGTGAGAGAGGTTTCAGCGATTGCTGTCGCCAGCACGATCTTGCGTTGCCCTTCGGGGGCGGGGCGGATGGCGCGGCGCTGATCGGCAAAGGGCATCGCGCCAAACAGCGGGTGGGTCTGACATCTGTCCGGAAGCTGACCGGAAAGCAGGCTTTCAACGCGGCGGATTTCCCCTTCCCCCGGCAGGAAAACCAGCATATCGCCGGATGTTTCACCAATCGCCCGAAGCACCAGTTCGCTGACGGATTGCTCAAACCGCGCACCCTTTGGCAAGGGGTGATCCAGCCAGCGCGTCTCCACCGGAAAGGCGCGCCCCTCCGCGGTCACCACCGGGGCATTCAGCAGGTTCGCCACCGGGGCGGCATCAAGGGTTGCCGACATCACCAGCAGGTTCAGATCATCCCGAAGGGCAGCACGGATTTCACAACAGAGCGCCAGCCCCAGATCCGCATTGAGGGAGCGTTCGTGAAACTCGTCAAAAATCACCGTGTCAATACCCGGCAGGTCCGCGTCGGACTGGATCATCCGGGTAAGAATGCCTTCGGTCACGACCTCGATTCGGGTGGTTTTGCCGACCTTGGCCTCCCCCCGGATGCGATAACCAACGGTCTGGCCGACCTTTTCACCCAGGGTTGTGGCCATACGTTCGGCGGCGGTGCGCGCAGCAAGGCGCCGGGGCTCAAGCATCACGATCCTGCCATGACCAATGTCGGCTTCCAGCAGGGCGAGTGGCACCACTGTCGTTTTGCCCGCGCCGGGTGGTGCCTGAAGCACCGCAACGCCATGCTGCGCCATGGCGGCGGTCAGTTCCGGCAGAATGTCATGGATCGGCAAACGGTTGGACATGGCGCCTTGTGCCTGAGGCCACAACACCAATCAACCCAATCGGGGCTTTTCAACCCCTTCGCCTCTGGTCATAACATATACGAGACCGGAGGCCGCATGGACATCACAGAACTGGCGGAAAAACTGCAGGCGGGGGACCGCCGGGCGCTGGCCCGCGCCATCACGCTGGTGGAAAGCCGTCGTGCTGATCATCGCGCTGCGGCGCGCGCGCTGCTGTCGGCGCTGTCGGCGGGCCGACAGGCGTTGCGCCTAGGGCTGTCGGGCACGCCTGGCGTTGGCAAATCCAGCTTTATCGAAGCCTTTGGCCTGATGCTGATCGCGCAGGGGCTGAAGGTTGCGGTTCTGGCGGTTGATCCGTCCTCGGCGCGCTCCGGCGGTTCGATCCTTGGGGACAAGACGCGGATGGAATGCCTGAGCCGCGAAAAGGCGGCCTTCATCCGCCCATCGCCCAGCCAGACCCAGCTTGGCGGCGTGGCGCGGCGTACGCGCGAGGCGGTAATGCTGTGTGAGGCCGCCGGGTTTGATGTTGTGTTGATCGAAACGGTGGGGGTTGGCCAGTCCGAAACCACCGTGGCAGAGATGACCGACCTGTTCCTCCTTCTGATGGCCCCCGCTGGCGGGGATGAGTTGCAGGGCGTCAAGCGCGGCATCATGGAAATCGCTGACCTCGTTGTCGTCAACAAGGCCGATGGCGATCTGAAATCCGCCGCGATGCGCACCTGTGCTGATTACGCCGGGGCGCTGCGGCTGTTGCGTAAACGCGCGCAGGACCCGGACGGGTTTCCCAAGGCGCTGGCGATTTCGGCACTTGAAGGGGTGGGGCTGGATGCGCTCTGGTCCGACATTAGGCAGCTTGCGGAGTGGCGGCAGGCGAACGGGCACTGGCAGAAACGTCGCGCCGCCCAGGCCCGCCACTGGTTTGAGGAAGAGGTGCGCGCTGGTCTTTTGGCGCGGTTGACGGAGGATGGGGATATTGTCGGGGAAATGGTGCGCCTAGGTGATCAGGTGGCCAATGGTGCCCTTAGCCCTGCGGCGGCTGCGGATAAAATTCTGGCACGGCTGAAAACATCGGGCGAAGATTAATCCCGCCGCAATACGTCATTAAGTAGGCCTATATCTGCCTGTGTTTTCAGCGGCAGATGCGCCAGTGCTTTTCGTGCTTCGATCAGCCGTTTTTCATCTTGGGTCATCCGCGGGGCTTTGCGCTCTTTTTTGCGTAACAAAGATGCGAAGATATTGAGTTTTTTCGGGATTGATGTATCTGTCATCTTTTATCTCCTTATGAAAAGGGAGATGGGACAACTTGCCAAAATTTACCAATCAATCC
>CAYTUW010000125.1:0-8802 GCA_964441435.1 uncultured Rhodobacterales bacterium | reverse complement strand
GGTCGGCTTTGATGCTTTTGGTGGCTATTCGGTCCCGTGATGCGAGGGTTGGCGGGCGTGTAGGGCAAACTCGGGCCTGAGCAGCCCTGATATCAGAGCCAGGATTTACAACTGTTATCAGATCGTCTCGCCGGTCATTCTGCCCATATTTCACCCGAATTACCTTAAAGCTGCTCCAATTCCATCGCAAAATTGTTCATTTTTCCCAGAAACTTGTACCAAAAGACAACTGTTTTTTATGTGGGGCTTTGGTATGTTTATGACAGAGTAAGAAACGTAGGACTGATAGTATGTTTGATCTTGTTTTGATCGTTGCCCTGACTGCAGTTGTTTTCATTGGCTGCCCCAAGCAGAGCTTGCGTAGCAACCGGGAAGCCCAAAACGCGTAAGCGCACCAACAGCAAAGCTTGCAGCATGTTTCAAAAGTCGGCCCGCCAAAGGGCCGGCTTTTGTATTTTTTAGCTGTATTTTCAGTGGGGCGACCGAATGCCGCAAACGAATAGCGTTGCGTAAATTTGTTGGTCTCTGTATTGGACATTGCTTGATTACTACGCTAGGGCGAGTAACATAGCGCCAAATACCAATAAGGCGAATTCAACAGGTCGGTATATCGAGGGGTTGAAAGCTGCGTGCAGTTCGGAAGGGTGCGTCGTTTTGAAACTGATGATATCTTACTATATTTCGCTGGTAACCGGCTTGATCCTGTTCGGCATTGGAATGATTGGTGTAGCAAGAATCCCAGCCAATCCGATTGAGCAGATCACTATTCTGCTGGAACCAATGGGCTTTGGCCCGTCGGTTGATAATGCCTATTGGTTAGGGCTTGCCTCTATTGGCGTGTGGTTGTCGCTCTGGGTTTATGTGCGTATTCCGGCGATTTTGGCCCTTGCCATGATCTTTTTTAAGATCGCTCATTTCGAAGGTTTCATTCCCGAGGCGCTGACCGGCGCGCTTAGCCTGTTGTTGATCGTCGTGTTTCTGCAGCGAAAGAATAATCAACGGAACGGATAGAAAACCGTTCCGCCATCCTCGACAGCACCAAAGCTTTTTTGCCCGATATGTGTACAGGGGGGCAATATCGGGCCGTAGCGCGCCGATCCGGGCTTCTGAGAGGCTTGAATACTGTTCCCTGGTGGAACATCAGTCGAACGGCTGGTTTCTTAGTCCTCCACCTTTCCCCGCCCTTTCTTGATCTCCGCGCGCACCTTTTTTGATTTCAGCCGTCGTTCGACGGACCCCCGCGTTGGTTTTGTTGGCACTCGGCGTTTCGGTGTGATCAAGGCCCGGGCCACCAGCGCCGCCAGCCGTTCCTTTGCTATTTCACGGTTTCGGGCCTGGCTGCGGGTTTCCTCCACCCGGATCAGTAGCGCACCATCTGATGTCCAGCGCCGCCCGGCGAGCCGTCTGAGCCGCCGCTTCATGGCCTCTGTCAGGGCGGGCGATCGAGCGGCCTCATACCTCAGTTCGACCGCCGTTGACACTTTGTTAACGTGCTGTCCGCCTGGGCCGGAGCTGCGGGTGAACTGCTCCGTCAGTTCCCAATCTTCGATAACGATATCATCGGTGATGCGTAACATGTTCGAATCGTACGGCTATTGGCTGGAAACGTCCAACCCGTACGCTAACGTCATTGGCGAAAACGGAAAGAGCCCCCGCGTAATCCACGGGGGCCCCTCTCGAGAATTGGAGGTGGCAAGCAGGGAACAGATGCGCCCTGAAGCCAGATGTTTGAATGGGGGGCTGCCCCCTAGACCCACACCTCGCTCGTAACCTTCACCAGCTGCTCCTGTTTCCCAATAATCATAGGCACCTCCTTTCTGGTTGTTGTTCACAACTAGGAGCCTGCCACAGATTTTGTATTTGTCAAAACAAATTACCCATCATCTTGGAGGAGCCGCCGCACCAGAACCTTGAATGGCAAAAGCGCAACAATGGCGATCAACAGCTTGACCAGCCAGTCTGCAGTGGCCAGCGACACCCAAAGCGGCACAACCGGTCCCTGCCCTAAAAGCGGCAGCATTTCATTCGCCCATGACACATCATTGGCCGGTTCCATATAAGTAAGGCCCGCCGAAAACGCGATGGTAAAGAATATCCCCGTATCCACGATTGATCCAACCAGCGAAGACGTCAGCGGCGCATGCCACCAGCTTCCATGGCGAAGGTGATCGAACACGGCGATATCCAGAAGCTGCGCAGTCAGGAACGCAACACCGGACCCGATGGCGATCCGATGGGTGACAATCGGGCCGGACTCTCCCACAATTTGGGTGCCGATCAGTGACCCGATGACACCAAAGACAAACCCAACAATGACCACCCGGCGCGCGGCGCCCTTACCGTAAACTCGGTTCATCACATCGGTGACAAGGAAGGCTAGCGGATAGACAAATGTCGCCCAGGTCAGCCATTGGCCGAACAGAAACTGCACCAGGATATTGGAGGCGACTACGATCACGATCATCGCCAGTATTCCAGGGAGGTATCGGATCATGTCTTGTCTCTTGCGTCGTTGCGGTTTCGTGCAATCAGAAACTGAATGGATTTCCGGGCTGATACAATTTCCGTCACTGCGAAGCAAGCACTTGCTGGCACTGCCGCGGCAGGTCCGCCATGGTCAGTTCCCGGCGCGGTTGCGGGGGGGGCGCATTCGGGTCCGGTGGTGGTGGGTTCAGGATGTCATCCACCCATTTCTGCGCGTCCGCACAACCATCACCCGGCGGTGGCGGATCCTGATTTTCGCAGCCGCGTGACCCGCGCGGGCAGTTTAATCTGACATGGAAATGGTAGTGATGCCCCCACCATGGCCGGATCTTGCGGAGCCAGCCCCTATCGCCGGTTTCGTCATTGCACATCTGAACCTTGGCGCCGGGAAACACAAAGATCCGGGCGACCGCAGGATCGGAGGCAGCCGCGCGCAGGATGGCGTGATGGGCACCTGTCCAACGGTCGTTCACAAATGCCCCGCCAGCGCGGCGCATGGAAATGGCGGAGATATTTTCCCTTTCCCGGCGTGTCAGCGTCAGATCGCCGACCGGGTTCATCCAGATGTCAATATCAAGACCAAGCTGATGTGACCGATGGCCGGACAGCATCGGCCCGCCACGCGGCTGCGAAATGTCCCCGATATAGAGACCCTGCCAACCGACACGGGTGGCAAACTGGCTGAGGCGTTCAATGAAGCGGATGGTTTCGGGGTGGCCCCAGTTGCGATTGCGCGAAAGGCGCATGGCCTGCCATGTCGGCCCTGTCTCCGGCAGTTGCACAGACCCGGCGGCGCAGCCCCGGGCATAGCCACCCCAGGCGCGCGGGCGCTGGTCCGATCCGGTGCTTTCGGCACCGAAGAATTCTTTCGCAGGGGTGTCCTGCGCTCCTGCGGATGTTGTGATCAGGGCGGCTGCGATGAGGGCTATGAGAAACCGGATCATGATGAGGTCTGCTCCCCTTCTGCGTTGACCCAGAATAGCAGGATAAGCCCGATCAGGAAAAGCACGATCAGCGGCGCGATGCCAATCGCCTGGTTTCCATAGGTATCGGTGAACCAGAATATCAGGAAAGGTGCGAGGAAAGACGTGGCCTTGCCAGCGAGTGCGTAAAGGCCAAAAGCTTCGGTCATGCGGTTGGGATTGGCCTGGCGCACCATCATCGTGCGGCTCGCGGATTGTAGCGCCCCGCCGGCTGCGCCGATCAGTGCCCCGACGAGGTAAAACGCAATGTCAGGTGTATTTGATTCTGGGCCGACAGCCATGCCCAGCACGGTTTCCCGGTTGATGAATACAGCCAACACAACAGCCAGCGTCAGGGCGATCACACAGATCACGATAACTGGTTTGGGGCCATAGCGATCATCCGCGAGGCCACCAAGCCAGGCAAATATCGCCCCGGTGATAATCGCAAGAATGCCAAAGATGCCGGTGTCCACAACGGACCAGCCAAGCACGCCGGCGGTATAGATGCCGCCAAAGACATAGATGCCATTCAGCGCATCCCGGTAGAGCATGGAGGAGGCGAGATAGGCAAACAGGCTACGGCGTTGTGGCAGTTGGCGCAGGGTGGACAGAAGATCGGTCAGCGCTTTGCCCAGCCGCGCCCCGGATATTGCGGTCTGCTTCGGGTCTTTGACCCAAAGGAAGAACGGCACCATCCCGATGATGAACCAGAGGGCGGTCAGCGGGCCAACGAAACGTGTGCCTTCGCGGGCGGCGGCGTCAAAGCCGAACAGTGGATCAATCCCGATCAGTGTCTTGCCGTTTTCCTGTTCAGCAAAGCACAGTAGCATGATGACAAGCGCAATCAGACCGCCAATATAGCCAAAGGCCCAACCATTGCCGGAAATGCGCCCGACCTCTTCGCGGGTGCCAAGATCGGGCAGCATCGAATTGGTAAAGATCGTGGCGAACTCCATCCCGATCAGGCCGATGACAAAGGCCGTCATAACAAAGGTGAGGTTCAGATCGCCCGGCGCTGCCCACCACAGGCAGGCCGCCCCGAGGACATACATAAGCGAAAACAGCCAGATCCAGCGCACCCGATTGCCCGCGTTATCTGCGATTGCACCAAGGATCGGAGCCAGCACGGCGATGATGATCCCGGCGAGGCCAACATACCAGCCCCAAAGCGCCTGGGCCTTTACCCCGTCACCGATCAGGGATTTGATGTAGGGACCGAAGATGAAAGTCAGCAATAGCGTGTTGTAAGGCTGGCTGGCCCAGTCGAAAAAGAACCAGCCCCAGATGCGTTTCCTGTTGGATATGCCTGACATGCGCTGTGCCTCCTGTCCCTTGGTTCCTTTTGACAGGATCAAAGCGGTTCTTGCAACAAAAGGTTGTTTCCTCAGCGAACAGGTGCCTTGCGCGAATGGCGACAAGGGCTTAGGTCTGCGGGTCAACAAAGCTGGAGGCGTGCAAATGCTTGCGATCTACGGGCCGCTCATACTGATCCTGAACGTGGTGTTCTTCATCATGCTGGTGCATATCATCATGAGCTGGCTGATCAGCTTTCAGGTGCTGAACCTGCATCAGCCGATGGTGTCCTCGATCTGGATGGGGCTCAACCGTCTGCTGGAACCGATCTATCAGCCGATCCGCAGGGTGATGCCGGATACGCGCCCGCTTGATCTGGCGCCGCTTGTGGCGTTCATCATCGTTATTTCGCTGCGTGATTACATTATTCCGGTGGCGTTTGGTTTCCGCTGAGGCTTGCCCAGGATTCGGGGATGTGAAATGACTGTGTGACGAGCAGTCAGACCTAACAACCGGATCACATGCAGGACGCGCGGGCGCTTCTCTCTTCTGTCTTTGGTTTTAGTGATTTCCGCCCCGGCCAGGCGGAGATTGTAGAATCCGTATGCGCCGGGCGTGACACGCTGGCGATCATGCCGACGGGTGGCGGGAAATCCCTTTGTTTTCAACTTCCTGCTCTGTGCAGGGAGGGATTGACGCTGGTCGTTTCGCCGCTGATTGCACTAATGCGGGATCAGGTTCGGGCGCTTCGTCAGGCCGGGGTGGAGGCTGGCGCGCTGACCTCCGGCAATACGGATGAGGAAACAGATGAAGTTTTTGCAGCGATAGATGCCGGGCGGCTGAAGATCCTCTATATGGCGCCGGAAAGACTTTCCTCAACGGGAACACGGCGGTTGCTGCAGCGGGCGAACTGTTCCCTGATTGCTGTGGATGAGGCGCATTGCGTCAGCCAATGGGGCCATGATTTCCGGCCGGATTACCTGCGTATTTCCGAATTGCGCCGTGCGCTTGATGTGCCGATTGCCGCCTTTACCGCGACCGCGGATGAAGAAACGCGGGATGAGATTATCGAACGGCTGTTTGATGGCCGTACTCCGGAGGTGTTCCTCAACGGGTTCGATAGGCCAAACATACATCTGGCCTTTGCCGCAAAAGATGCGCCGCGCAAACAGATCCTGACCTTTGCGGCGGCGCGGAAAGGGCAGTCAGGCATTGTATATTGCGGCACACGCGCCAAGACGGAAACCCTGGCGCGTGCCCTGACGGAGGCAGGTCATGGCGCTGCGCATTATCATGGCGGTATGGAGCCTGAAGCCCGCCGCGAGGTCGAGGCGCGGTTTCAGACTGAGGATGGGTTGATCGTTGTCGCTACGGTGGCGTTTGGCATGGGGATCGACAAGCCCGATATCCGTTGGGTTGCCCATGCGGACCTGCCGAAATCCATTGAAACCTATTACCAGGAAATTGGCCGTGCAGGCCGCGATGGAGCGCCCGCCGAAACCCTGACTCTGTTTGGCTCGGATGACATCCGGTTTCGCCGTATGCAGATTGATGAGGGGGCCGCCCCGCCCGAACGGCGCATGGCCGATCACGGGCGACTGAACGCACTGCTCGGTCTGGCGGAGGCGCTGACCTGTCGGCGCGAGGCATTGCTCGCCTATTTCGGGGAGGAGGCTGCACCTTGCGGACATTGTGATCTGTGTGATCGTCCGCCAGAGGTTTTTGACGGTACCGAAGCGGTTCAGATGGCCCTGTCAGCGGCACTGCGCAGCGGGCAAAGCTTTGGCACGGGGCATCTGATTGACATTCTGATCGGCAATGAGACCGACAAGATCCGCCAGCATGGTCATGCCGCTCTGCCAACCTTTGGGGTGGGCAAGGCGCGGCGGCGGGCCGAGTGGCAGGCGCTGTTTCGCCAGATTATGGGGCGTGATCTGATGCGGCCTGATCCAACCCGCCACGGTGGGCTTGTGATGACAGAGGCGGCGCGCCCTTACCTGCGTGGTGAGGAACGGATTACCCTGCGCAAGGATACAATCCGGGCAGCGAAATCCACACCGCGTGTCAAGCAGCTGGTGAATGAGGCGGATGCACCGCTCTTGTCGGCGCTCAAGGCAAAACGCCGCGCCATCGCTGAACGGGCCGGTGTGCCCGCCTATGTGATTTTCAATGACCGGACCCTGATTGAAATGGCGGAACGGCGGCCGGAAACGCTGGATGCCATGGCAGGGATAAGCGGGGTCGGTGCAAAAAAGCTTGAGCGTTACGGGCGGGTGTTTCTGGAAATTATTACCGGCGCTGAATCCCAGGACATGCATCCCATCAGACGTAAAATTGCCGGGCGCAACACAGCGCCCCTTTATGATCAGTTGGAGACAGCCCAGATGGATCTTCGGTTCGGGCCGGACGGTACGGGAAAACCGATGGATGTTGGCGCTGCGACGCTTGCACGGATTGCAGATATGCGGCCGAACAACATTGATGATCTTGCGCGCGTTCCGGGAATGAACGAACGCAAGACGGAACGGTTTGCGGCGGCCTTTCTCGCAATATTATGTGACGCGCAGATCTAGGCGGTTGCCAGTCCCGTTGGTTTTTCCGGCAGCGGTGACAGACAGCTTTCGGGGCAATGTTCCAAGATGGATGTAATGATGGTTCTTTTGGTAAGTGGCTTGGTCAGATAGTGATCCAGCCCGGCAGCAAGAATATCGGTTGCATCACCGCGCATTGCATGAGCGGTCACAGCGATAATCGGGCAGGATGACGCAGTTTCGGCTGCGGCCTCTATCGCACGAATTTTGCGGGTTGCTGTTTTTCCGTCCATTTCGGGCATGGATATATCCATGAAGATCAGGTCGGGCCGATGGGCCTGGAATTTGTCGACCGCTTCACGGCCATTTGCGGCAAACTCAAGCTCGATATCCAAATCACGCACCATCTTCTGGAAGACCAGCCTGTTGGTTTTGTTGTCCTCAGCAGCAAGGATGCGCATCTTCCGATCATTGGAGGATGTGTTGGGGGTGGGGTGCTGTTGGTGCGGATATTCCTTCGGCTGTAGAAGCTGAATCAGATTGTTCCGCGTGATTGGAAGGGGCATTTTTTTCAGCAAATCATCTTCGTGCAGCGTGCTGCCAAAGCTCACCGCTTGCAGCAGGATGAGGGTGTCGGGATTTGTTGCACGCAAGCGTTCAACAGCCTCTACTCCCTCTGCCTCAGACTGTGTAAGGATGATCGCCAGATCAACCATTTCCGCCAACGCCGACGCGCCAAGCAGCGCCCCTTCGGCTTCAATGCCGACCGCAGCAAGTGCTTCCTGGTATATGGAGATCATATCGGAATTCGTTCCGAAAATGACGGTTCGCCGATAGCTTCCGGCGAAATTTGGTAACTCCGGCGCGGGTTCTTCGACCTTGAGCGGAATTTTGAAACCGAAACAAGATCCTTTTCCCGGTTCGGAATCGGCCCAGATTTCCCCCCCCATCAGATCAATCAGTTGCCGGGTGATGGCCAGCCCCAGCCCCGTCCCGTCGAATTTTCGGCTCATTGCATCTTCGGCCTGATTGAATTCGCCGAACACGTGATCAATTTGTGCGGCGGCGATACCAATGCCTGTATCCTCGACCTGGACATGAACCATGAGGTGGTCGTCTGTGCCCGTCTCCACCCCGTAAACCCGGATCACGACCTGGCCTTTGGGGGTGAACTTTACCGCATTGCCGACAAGGTTGATCAGAACCTGACGGATACGGCCGGGATCCCCGACGAAGGTCTGCGCCAATCCCATGTCAAACTGATAAAACAGCCGTATACCTTTTTCCGCCGCGGCAGGCTGAAGTAGGGTCTGGACCTCCATCACTGCGGTTTCCAGGTCAAAAACTTCGGGATTGAGTTCGAGTTTCTTTGCCTCGATCTTGGAATAGTCGAGCACATCATTGATGATTACAAGGAGCGCTTCACCGGAGTTTTTTATAGTTTCCACATAGAGGCGCTGTTCATCGTTGAGGTCGTTATCAAGCAACAGGTCTGCCATTCCGACGACGCCGTTCATCGGTGTGCGGAT
>CAYTUW010000124.1:0-8839 GCA_964441435.1 uncultured Rhodobacterales bacterium | reverse complement strand
TTTGTCCGCATAACCGACGTTGGAGAAGCGCATGGCGAAAGTTCACAAGGCGCCCAACGTGGATAAGATCGCCGCGAATACAGAGCACGGAAACAAGGGCCGCAGGCCCGCCGTGCTAGCGCCGGACCGGCCCTGTGGGCCGGCGCTCTGGTAATGGAAAGTGCCTAGCGTCCGCGGAAGATGTGCTTGGCAGCAATAAAGTGCTACCGCCGCTTTGTCGGAAGCGCCGTCCCCCGGTCCGGCGCTGGCATGGCTAGGTTGCAATGTCAGCTTCGTCCCGCTCTGCCTCATTCCCGCCACGCGCACGTGCCTTTCACAGCTTGCTAACCATCTCCACCCCATCCTCGGCCCCAAAACGGAGCCAGCGGATGCCCTATGACCCCCAGAACCCCTATCATCTGACGACGATGGAACTGCGCGATAACCTTGCGGTCATGCTGGACAAGGTTAGATTCCAATCGCAGCGCTACCTCATCCACCGCCGCAACACGCCGATGGCCGCCCTTGTCATGGTGCATGATCTGGCGCGGGTTGAGGAACTTGATGTGAAGTCGCTTAAGCGCAAGCAGCTTGAGATGGAAATCGCGCTTGAGGCGTGGGAACGGGCAAAACACGAAGGGGAGGCGCAGCGCCAGGATGGGCAACCGTCACCCTATGAGGGCAGGCCCACGTTGATCGTGCCCTAGGGCCGGGTGAGGCGGGCGTCGCCGGCCTGCATCAGGCCTCCGGCGCGGTCAAAGCGCAGATGTGCAAGGGCGCGACCATTCGATTGCGTGTAGAGCGTTCCTGCGGGTTTGCCATCCGCAGTGATTGGCGTGCCGCTGGGTGCTGTGCCCTCGATCGTGACCTGGGTGAGGCCCTTTTTCAGTTCTGTCTTGTGCTTCATCCGGGCGACGATTTCCTGCCCGACAAAGCACCCCTTTCTGAAGTCAACGCCGTTCAGCCGTTCAAATCCCATTTCCAGGATATAGCTGTCGGCTGTCAACTCCACCCCGGTTTCGGGGATGACATGGGCAACGCGCAATGCGTCCCAGTCGGTGTCGTCCTGTTGCGGTTCCGCGCGCCAGGCACGCCAGCCAAGGGCCGCATGGCGGGGATCGGGATGCGCGTCATCGGGGGCTTCCCCCACACCCCGGTGCAGGTGACCGGGCAGCGTCTCAAACGCAACATCGGCGCGCAGGCGATACATGGTCAGCCGCTGGATCAGCGCGGCGGCGTGGCTTTCGGCGACATCCAGCAGGATTGCCTCCGGGGTGGCCTCCAGAAAGAAATCAGCGATGAACTTCCCCTGCGGCGTCAGCAGCGCCGAATAGCTGAGCGCACCCACCCGGGCATCATTGGTCACAAGCCCCTGAAGGAAGGTTTCCCGGTCCGCCCCGGTGATCGAAATGCGTGTGCGCGCCATGGCTGGTCCTTTCGCCTGTCCATCCGATATAACGCGGCTGTTGGGAAAGGGAAGAGATGCGCGCGCCGATATCCGTGATCATACCGACGCTAAACGCGGCGGACACTCTGCCCGATTGCCTCGCCGCGCTGGGCGAGGGGCTGGCGGCCGGGCTGATCCGGGAGCTGATCATTGCTGATGGTGGGTCAGAAGATCAGACCCTGGCAATCGCAGAAGCGGCGGGTGCAGAGATCGTCACCGGCCCGCGCGGGCGCGGTGGGCAGCTTAGGCGTGGCTGTGCGGTGGCGGCAGGGGATTGGTTGATGATCCTGCATGCGGACAGCGTGCTGCGCGCGGGTTGGACGGAGCCGGTCATGCGGCATTTGCCGGAGGGTGGCCCTGCGGCGTTTAACCTGCGCTTTCGGGCACGTGGGCTTGCCCCAAGGATCGTTGCAGGCTGGGCCAATCTGCGCAGCCGGCTCTTTGCGCTTCCCTATGGCGATCAGTGCCTTTTGGTCAGCCGCGCCGATTATGTGGCGGCAGGGGGCTATGCCGACATACCGCTGATGGAGGATGTCGCGCTGATTCGGCGCCTGCCGCAGGTGCGTCTTTTGCCCGCCACCGTGGAAACAGGGGCTGAGCGATATGAGCGCGAAGGCTGGATGCGGCGCGGGCTGCGCAATCACTGGACGATGATCCGTTACCGCTGTGGGGTGAGCCCGGAGCAGCTCGTCAAAGATTATGAGCGGAAATGACGGCCCGGTGAGTTACGACGCTGCCGAGGCCTGCAGCGCATGAAGGTCGGCATAAAGACCACCCTTGGCAAGCAACGTATCATGGGTGCCTTCTTCGACGACGCGCCCCTCGTTCATCACGATGATCTTATCAGCATTACGGATGGTGGACAGCCGGTGTGCAATCACAAGAGTTGTGCGCCCTTCGGTGAGGCGATCAAGCGCTTCCTGCACGGCGACTTCGGACTGCGCATCAAGTGCACTGGTTGCCTCATCCAGCAGCAGGATCGGCGCATCACGCAGCAGCGCGCGCGCGATGGCGATCCGCTGTCGCTGCCCGCCGGAAAGATTGGCCCCGCGTGGCCCGGCGGGGCTGTCGATCCCCTGCGGTAGCCGGTCGATGAATTCTGCAACCCGCGCGGCTTCCAGCACCTCAGAAATACGCCCATCATCGACATCCGCCTGACCAAGTGTGATGTTTTCACGCAGGCTTTCGTCAAACAGCTGCGCGTCCTGCGCAACAGAGGCAAACTGTGCCCGGAGCACCGCAAGCGGAAAGTCCCTCACATCCATGCCGCCAAGAAGCACTGCGCCTGCCGCCGGATCGAGCAGCCGGGTCAAGACGCCCAACACGGTGCTTTTCCCGGCACCAGAGGGGCCAACGATGGCAGTGGTCTGGCCCGGCTCTGCGGTGAAACTTAGCCCAGCAAGAGCGGGCAGTGCATCAAAGTCCAAATGAACATCACGGAATTCGACCCGCGTATTCCCAGTGGCGGTCTGGATATGTGTCGATCCGTCGGTAATGGTCGGTTCCTGATCGAACAGAACATAGAGCCGTTCCAGGCTGGTGCGGGCGACTTGCCAGTAGCCTGCGACCCCACCAAGCCGGCGCAAGGGCTGGAAAGTCAGTGACATCGCGGTGAAGAAGCTCATGAATTCGCCGACGGTTTTGTCACCAGAGACAATATCCCGTCCGCCAATCAACAGCACGGTGAAAAAGCCGATCCCGGTCACGATGTCGATCAGGGACGGGATCATTGCCCGCCCTGCGGCGGCCCGGATTTCTGCCCGAACGATAATGTCGATGATCTGTTGGAACCGGTTCGCCTGATAGGTTTCCATCTGGTTGAGCTTGACTTGTTTGATGCCGTGAAACACCTCATCCAGGCGGGTTGAGCGATGCGCTGCCGTTTCACGCATCAGCCGTGCTTTGCGTCGGATATAGCGTTGTAGAACCGCGATCGGCAGGATCAGCAGGGGAACCGTGATAACTGCGACCAGGGTCCAGACGGGATCAATGTAGATTGCAACCATGAACAGCCAGAACAGCGAAAAGAAATCACGGCCAAACGTCTGAATTGCAACATGCCAGACCAACTGAACCTGCTGCGTATCGCCCTGAATACGTTCCATCAGCGCGCCGGGGGAGTTGTCATGAAAGAACTGGCTGTCAAGTCGCAGCAAATGGCGTAACAGCCCGACCTGCATATCGGTAGAGGACCGTTGCGTGACAAAGGCAAGCACTGTGTTTTTGCCAAAATCGGCAACCCCACGAATTGCGAAGACCGCCATGATCGCGCCGCCGATCCACCAGACTGCTGAAAGCTCTCCTCCCACAAAAACCTGGTCAAACATCGGTTCCAGCAGACGCGCCACCGTGGCGAGCGTGGCCCCTTCGATCATCATCAGAATCACTGCCAGGATCATCCAAAAGCGGTATTTTTTCAGATAGTCACGCCACAGGCGCCCAAGCAATGGACGCGTGGCATACCGTTGATCCGTCGAAGAAGGGTGCAGGCTGTCTGTCATTGCTGCGGATGTAGCCCGGAAACCTGTGCGCGCGCAAGTAATTGACGCCCCAATGCGGCGGGCGTAGGACTTGGGCCGAGAGGGAGGAATACCTGATGGATCAACGTGTAAATGCACGGGTCTCTCTAGGCACCGGGCGCCACCTGCTGGCGATTCCGGGCCCGTCTGTTATGCCCGACCGGGTTCTGCAGGCCATGCATCGGCCAGCGCCGAATATCTATACCGGTGCCTTGATCGAGATGACGCATGGTCTGATCCCTGATCTGAAGGCTGTTGCCCGCACCACGGGAGAGGTCGCCATCTATGTTTGCAACGGCCATGGCGCATGGGAGGCGGCGCTGGCGAACGTCCTTTCGCCGGGCGATAGGGTATTGATCCCGGCCACCGGGCGGTTTGCCCATGGCTGGGCGGGGGTTGCCGCATCACTGGGGGCGGAATGTGAGTTGATGGATTTCGGCAAATCCGGCACCTGGGATCTCAGCCAGGTGGATGCGGCGCTCCGCGCGGACAGCACACATAACATCAAGGCCGTGCTCTGCACCCACGTGGATACCTCAACCTCTGTCAGAAATGATATTGCCGCGCTCCGCACGCTGCTGGACGATCACGCGCATCCGGCTTTGCTGATGGTGGATTGCATCGCCTCCATGGGGTGTGAGCGGTTCGAGATGGACGCCTTTGGTGTCGATGTTGCGGTATCGGCCAGCCAGAAAGGGCTGATGGTACCGCCGGGGCTGGGTTTTGTCTGGTTCAATGAACGGGCCGCGGCGGCGCGGGCGCGATTGACCACGGTTTCCCCCTATTGGGATTGGCGGCCACGTGTGAACCCAGACAGTTTTTACCAGTATTTCAACGGCACCGCGCCAACACATCACCTTTATGGCCTGCGTGAAGCGCTCAACATGCTGGTTCACGAAGAAGGCGTGGAAGCCGCCTGGGCGCGTCATCAACGTCTGGCCGAAGCCGTCTGGGCCGCGATGGAGGCCTGGGCCGCCGAAGGGCCGATGCGGCTCAATATTGCTGATCGGGGGCTGCGGTCCCATGCGGTCACCGCAGGCTGGATCGGCGCACCGGACGGCACGCGTCTAAGGGACCACCTGAGCGAACACCTTGGTGTGACCCTGGGGATCGGGCTGGGTATGGCGGATGACGATGATCCGGATTGGCACGGATTTTTCCGTATTGGGCATATGGGCCATGTCAACGCGCATATGGTGCTTGGCACATTGGCGGCGATCGAGGCAGGGATGGCGGCGCTCGATATCCCGCATGGGGCGGGGGCGCTATCGGCGGCGGCGCAGGTGTGTGGGGGGTAGAGGACAACCCGGCCGATTCGTCCTGGATCGAAGAGGGTGGATTTACCCCGCCGGGCGCCGGCCTGGAATAAGCGCGTTCAGGATGGCCGAGGTCAGCAGCGCCGCAGCGTAGCCAATCAAGGCCCAGATTCCGATCAGCGCCGTCAGCAGCAGCACAAAGGCGCTGACGAGAAAGGCGTTGGTATAATCCTCAACCGGTTCTGGTGGCGGGCGGCGATAGCTCATGGTGCCAGCCTAGCGCCGATGGGATGATTTGCAAAATCACAGCTGATTGAGCGCGGCAGGCAGGGCCTTGGCAAGTTTGTCGAGGTCTTGAGGCCGCCCGGCGCTGATCCTGATGCAGCGATCTTGCGGTGCGACAAAGGGCATGCGGACAAAAATGCCCGCCGCCACCAGCCTGGCCAGAACGGCGCGGGCAAAATCGCCGTCATGCCCGCAATCGACGGCTACGAAATTTGTCGCCGAAGGGATGGCCGCAAGCCCGTTGTCAGCGGCAATGCCCGTAATGCGATTGCGCGCGGTTGCGACGTTCTTGCAGGTTTCTTTCAGATAGGCCTGATCGCCAAGGGCGGCAAGCGCGCCAATCTGGGCTGTGCGGTTCATGCCGAAATGATTGCGCACCTTGTTGAACGCGCTGATGATTTCCGGTGTTGAAATCGCATAGCCGACCCGCGCGCCCGCCATGCCGTAAGCCTTTGAAAAGGTGCGGAAACGAATGACGCGCGGGTCGGAAACGTCGAGCGGCGGGGCGGTGCCTTCGGGGGCAAATTCGACATAGGCCTCATCCAGCGCCAGAAGGCTGCCCTCTGGCACGGCCTCTATCATAGCCTGGATTGTAGCGGCCTGATGCCAGGTGCCCATCGGGTTATCGGGGTTGGCAATGTAAATCAGTTTGGCCCCCACATCGCGCGCCGCGTCAAGCAGCGCGCCGGGATCTTCGTGATCGTCTGCGTAAGGCACCTGATGAAGTGCCGCCCCATAGCCCGCAACATGGTAGTTGAAGGTTGGATAGGCCCCTGCGGAGGTCACAACATGATCACCCGGCCCGGCAAAGAGGCGGGCAAGATAGCCAAGCAGCCCGTCGATGCCTTCGCCGATCATGATGCAATCGGCGGGAATACCATGGTGGGCAGCAAGCGCCTGACGCAGGTCATGGGATTCGGGGTCTGCATACTGCCAGATGTCGGCAGCGGCGCGTTCCATTGCGGCGATGGCCCTGGGGGAGGGGCCAAAGACGTTTTCATTGGCCCCGATGCGCGCGGCAAAAGGGAACCCTTGCGCACGTTCCTGCGCTTCCGGTCCGACAAAAGGGACAGTTGCGGGCAGCGAAGCGGCAAGCGGGGTCAGGCGTTTGTCATCCATGAAGGGAGGTAACCAAGCCGGCAGGGGGCTGGCAAGGGGTTGAAATCGCTGAATGCCCGCCTAGATGATAATGACTCGCAACAGGAGTTGTAATGGAACTTTCAAGACGTGGATTCATCGTTGGGGCCGCCGCTGCCGGGGCCGCACGTGGCATGCCGCAGGTGCTGGCGAAGACCGGCGGGAAACGCGTGTTGACGCTGGTCTATGACAAGGCACTTGGCATGATGCGCGCGGTGGAGCGGGTGGTGAGGTAGGGGGCTGTCTGCCCCCGTCCCTGCGGGACTCCCCCGAGGATATTTACCGGACGAATGAAGGATGGATCCAATCGGTTACCCGGCTTCTTTCAGGCGGTTGAGGGCCGTGGTCAGGGTTGCGGCTTCTTCTTCCCGAAGGGCGAGGTTTTCGCGGGTTTCCTGAACCACTTCGGGCGGCGCGCTTTCTGCGAATTTTGGATTGTTTAGCCGCCCCTTCAGCCCACCGATTTCCTTGGTGAGTTTGCCAAGCGTTTTTTCAAGGCGCGCGATTTCTTCATTAATATCAATGATATCGGCAAGCGGAAGGGCGAAGGTTCCACCTTCGACAGCCACCGTGATCGACCCTTTGGGGAGGTCGGATTGTTCGGTGATCGAGTCAATCCGTGCCATTTTCATGATCAGGGTCTCGTTGCGTGACAATGCGGCCCGACCCGATTCGTTAAGATCCTGAAGAATAACGGGAATTTTAAGCCCGGCAGGCACGTGCATCTGCGCGCGGGCGGAGCGGATATTTTCGATGAGGGAAATGACCCAGTTCATTTCCCGATCCGCGTTTTCGTCAAGTAAATCAGAGGCTTGGTAGGTCGGCCAATCCGTATGGATCAGGGGTTTTTCACGTTTGCCGGAAAGACCCCAGATTTCTTCTGTGATGAATGGCATGATCGGGTGCAAAAGGGTCAGGGTCTGATTCAGCGCCCAGGCCATGGTTGCGCGGGTTTCTTCAATGATTTCAGGATCATCGGAGGCAAAGAGAGGTTTTGCAAACTCGATATACCAGTCGCAGAACTTGCCCCATGTGAAGGCGTAGAGCGCATTTGCCGCGTCGTTGAAGCGGTAGGCCGCGAGCGCCTCATCAACCGCTTCGCGGGTTTTGGCAACCTCACCGATGATCCATTTATTGGCTGTCTGACTCGCGTGCACAACCTGTGCACCATCCGTGCATACACTGTCTGCATCAAAGACGCCGTTCATTTCGGCAAAGCGCGCAGCATTCCAGAGCTTCGTTCCGAAATTCCGATAGCCCTTGATCCGCTCCATGTCGAGTTTCAGGACTCCGCCCAAAGCAGCCATCGCGGCGGAGGAGAAACGCAGCGCGTCGGCGCCGAACTCATCAATGATGTCGAGCGGGTCCATCACGTTGCCGGTCGATTTCGACATTTTCTTGCCCTTGGCGTCGCGCACGAGGCCATGAAGGTAGACCGTGTCAAACGGCACCTGATCGACGACCGCAAGCTGCATCATCATCATCCGCGCGACCCAGAAGAAGAGGATGTCCTGCCCGGTGACAAGCGTGGAGGTCGGGAAGTATTTTTGAAGCGCCTCGGTGTCTTCGGGCCAGCCTAATGTGCCGATGGGCCAGAGGCCGGAGGAGAACCATGTGTCGAGGACGTCGGGGTCTCGGCGAAGATTTACTGCGACCAGTTTCATTCTTCCGTCGTCGATTGGCAAACCCAGTGAATCCAACGGTGCATCATCTGGATATTGGCGCGCAAAATCACCATCGATTTCATCTACAGAGAGAGCAATTTCCTCACCGTAGTACGCCCTGGCTTTGACAAGGAGGTCACTTTTTGATGCCGCACAGAAAATGACATTCTCTCCCAACGGATCGCCTTTGTCGGGCCCATACCAAACCGGGATCTGATGGCCCCACCAGAGTTGGCGCGATATGCACCAGGGTTCGATGTTTTCAAGCCAGTGGTAATACGTCTTTTCGCCACTTTCGGGCAGGATTTTCACCGTGCCGTCTTTCACCGCGTCGAGGGCGGGGCCAACGATCTTCGCCGTATCGACGAACCACTGGTCGGTGAGCATGGGTTCGATCACGACCTTGGAGCGGTCGCCGAAGGGTTGCATGATGGGTTTGTTTTCGACGTAAGGCACGGGCTGTTCAACCTCATTGCCGTCATCATCCTTGACCACTTCTGTGGTCATCACCGCCAGCCCTTCGGCGGTGATTTGTTCCACCACCAGCTTGCG
>CAYTUW010000123.1:0-9082 GCA_964441435.1 uncultured Rhodobacterales bacterium | reverse complement strand
CTCGGTCATGCAGCGGTTTCAAAGCCATTTGAGACGCTCCTTTATTTCGGTTCTCAAGTCTATCTCCCATGTTATCACTCACACGAAGGGAGTGATAACGAGAAGGATTTAAGAGGCCGATCGCCGCGAGTCAACAGACCGTGATCAATAAATTTTTGCCACAATTTGCTGGCAAGGCTTGCCTGTCGATTTTTGCGCCCTACCCTTGGCGCACCCAGAAGGAGAGTTCCCTTGCGCCTGATCTTTGTTTTGTTTTTTCTGGCCCTGCCTTCCGCCGCAACTGCATTTTGTGGCCCGACCGACCTGATTGCCGAACTTGATGCAGGCGGCCAACAGGAGCTTGCCGACCTCGTCGCCCCACATCCCTTTGCCACGGGCAATGTCTGGCGGGCGGAGATGGGGGAAAGCATCATCCACGTAATCGGCACGTTCCACCTGGATGATCCCCGGTTTGATGACATGATGCCGCGACTTGCCCCGATCCTAAGCAAAGCCGACACCATCTATCTGGAATCCAGTGCCGAGGATATCGCAACGCTGGAACAAAGGATGCTGAGCGAACCCGCAATGCTGATGATCACCGCCGGGCCGACGCTGATAGATATGCTGGGCGAAGAGGACTGGGCCACCTATGAATCCGCAATGACCGCGCGCGGGATCCCCGGTTTCATGGCGGCCAAGATGCAGCCCTGGTATGCCTCGATGATGCTGAGCATTCCGCCCTGCGCCATGACCTCCGCCGCCAGTCAGAACGGGCTTGATCAGCGGATCATCACCTTTGCCGAGGAAAACGGCATCCCCAACGCCGGGCTGGAGGATCCGATGGCGACGCTTACCCTCTTCACGCAGGAAGATACGGAAAGTCAGCTTGAAATGCTCCGCGCCTCCTTGGTGATGAACGCAGAGGCCGACGCCATGTATACCACAATGGTAGAGGCCTATTTTGATGGCCGCCACCGTGAAATCTGGGAATTCAACCGTATGGCGGCGCTTGCAGCCCCTGAGGCCGAAGTCGAGGGATACGCGGAAATGTTTCAGGAAATGGAAGATATGCTTCTCACCGAGCGCAACCTGAACTGGATGGAGGTCCTGCTTCCCGCCACAACATCGGGCAGATACGTGGTTGCCGTTGGCGCGGGCCATCTGGCAGGGCAGAACGGCGTTCTGAACCTGCTGGCAGAGGCTGGCTATGTGCTTTACCCAGTGGAATGAGTGATACCTGCCCCGGGTCACACCCGGGGTGTTTCGTTCACCGGACCGACCGTTCCAAAGCTCTCCAGCCCCGTCTGTCCCTTTGGGGTTAGTGCATAAATCCCCTTTTCGACTCGCTCAAACCAGCCATAGTGATCCGTGGCCATGATCCTTGTTGCGGTCGGCACCCCGGTTGCCTTGGCGACATGCGCCCCCTTGCTTGGCCCATTGGCCAGCAGATAGGTCGCACAGCGCAGCGCGTCCTGCCGATAGGCCGTCACCCGTTTCACCGCCGCTGACCCACCCGCGTTCGGGTCACCCACCCGGCGCTGAAATTCGCGCAGCAGGCGGGTTTTGCGGGGCTTCGATTTGCGCGGCGCATAAGGCCCCGGATCGCACAGCACCTCGACAAACCCGTCCCGCGTCCGCACCAGTATCAGCCCAAGGCCAAGCCGTCGGCACAGCGCCAGATGATCCTTTGTCGCCCGCCCCTTTGGCCCGGGCACCGCGATATAAACCCAATCGCTGAGGCTTTGGCGCGCGATACCCTGATAGATCAATGTCAGGCTGAACCCGGTCTTAAGCTCGACCAGCACCGGGTCTTCGTCACCACGACAGGCCACGACATCCACCGCCCCGACCTCTCCTTTGACCTCATAGCCCTGCGCTTCAAGAAACGCCTTCACCGGCGGGTAGAGATCGGTTTCACGCAATGCCATGCGCAAGATGTGCCCCAAAGCCCCGCCCGAAATCAACCGGGCGGGGCCCTATTGTCATCTGCCCCCGGTGCGTCCGGGGAACAATTTCGGCCGACCACCGGATTTTCCACGCAGGTTGCTGTGGAACCCTTTCGGTCGCTTTACCTGCCCGGCATCAAAACCGCGTTTACGCGCCCGGGGCTGCAGGGTTTTGGACAAGGCTGCGCCCTGCCCCTTTTTGGGGGTGTTCTCTGTGTTGTTCGACATGGGATGCCTCTTTCATCTGAAATTGGAATTGGGCCTGACGCATCAGGCCGCCAAAACGGTTAACCGTGCTTGTCCATTGTCAGATTACTCCTCTGAAAGAGCGGGCCACTCGGGGCCAAAAAATGCGGGCGGGGGATTAAACCTCTTTGATCATCGCCAATGCACTCCTCTTCAGATAGTCTATTATAGAATGCGCTGCGCCGGATTGCTAGACTTCGATCATGACTGCTGATGAATTCAACGCCTATTGCCGCACGCTCCCGCAGGTCACGCATGTGATCCAGTGGGGCGGATGCGATGTTTGGAAAGTCGGCGGCAAAATGTTCGCCGTTCATGGCTGGGGTAAGGATGAACCAGCCTTTACCTTCAAAGTCTCTGAACTGGCCTATGAAGTATTGCACGACCAGCCCGGCATCCGCCCGGCGCCCTACCTCGCGGCGCATGGATTGAAATGGCTACAACATTACGCCAAACCCGGCCTGCCGGATGAGGCGTTGAAAGAACACATCAAAGCCTCCTACGACATGATTGTCGCCAATCTGACCAAAAAGAAACGCGCCGAACTGGGAATATGACTCTTAATATTCGGGCGTGGGTGACATCCCCGTCGGGCCACCCTATAAGGCGCGCGATATTCACGCCTCTTAACGGACACCGACATGACCACGCTAGTTTTCGGCCACAAGGCCCCCGACACCGATTCCACCGGCTCCGCCCTGATCTGGGCCTGGTATCTTTCAGAGATCAAAGGCACCCCGGCAGAGGCGCGCCTGCTGGGTGAACCAAATACCGAAGCCGCCTTTGTGCTGGACCGCTGGGGTTTTGACCGCCCGGAAATCATCGCAGATGTCACCGCCGGCCAGAATTGTGTGATCGTTGACACCAACAATATCGCGGAACTTCCGCCTTCGATCAACGACGCCAATGTGCTTGAGGTGATCGACCATCACATGCTGCAAGGCGGGCTTGTCACCAAAACGCCGATCACCATCACCATCCGTCCACTGGCCTGCGCTGCAACCGTGATGATCGACCTGATGGGCGATGACGCGGCAAAAATGCCCGATGCGGTAAAGGGGCTGGCGCTGTCCTGCATCCTGTCTGACACGCTTGAATTCCGCTCCCCCACAACCACCGATCACGACCGCGCCGTGGCCGAAGGGCTGGCCGCTGACCTTGGCCTGTCGATCCCCGACTACGCCGGGGAAATGTTTGCTGCAAAATCCGATGTCTCCGCCTTTTCCGACGCGGAGCTTCTGCGCATGGACAGCAAGGAATATTCGGTTGGCGACACGGCCTTCCGGGTCTCCGTGCTTGAAACCACATCACCCGGCACCGTGCTTGACCGCAAGGCGGCGCTGATGGCAACGATGACCACCGTTGCCTCTGAGGATGGTGTTGATCAGGTGCTGCTCTTCGTTGTTGATATCCTGAATGAGGAATCAACTCTGCTCATCCCGAATGACCTGGTGAAATCGGTGGCCGAAAACAGTTTCGGCGTGTCCGTGTCTGGCGACAGTGTGGTGTTGCCCGGTGTGGTCAGCCGCAAAAAGCAGATCATCCCGAACCTGAAGGTTTGAAGAAAAACTTCCGGGGGCGCCAGTTTCGGCGCCCTTTTTTCTGCACCTGCGGTATGTACGGAATATGTACGCATTGTGCACAACTTGTGCATCCCTGTTTTGAGGCCGCGAATGACCCGGATTATTGATACCCTCAGCGAGATTTCTGACCGCTACGACGCCCTTTTTGTGGATCTCTGGGGCTGCGTCCACAATGGCGTCACCCCCTTCCCGGATGCCGTGGCCGCGCTGCGGGATTTTCGGGCAAAGGGCGGCCGGGTTGTGCTGCTGACCAATGCGCCACGCCCGCGCGACTCTGTCGAGCACCAGCTTGCCCAAATGGGGGTTCCAGCGGATTGCTGGGACACGATCACCACCTCTGGCGATAGTGCGCGTGCCGCCATGTATCGCGGGGCGGTGGGGCAGAAGATCTATCATATCGGCTATGGGAAGTTTGACGATTCATTCTTTAACCCATTGAAAATTATTGATGATCCCGTTGATGTGACTCGCGTTCCGCTTGAAGAGGCCGAGGGCATCATCTGCACCGGCCCGGCTGATCCCTTTGCCGATCCTGCGCTGTATCGCCCGGAATTCCTTTATGCGAAGCAAAAGGGGCTGAAACTGCTCTGCGCCAACCCGGACATCGTTGTTGACCGCGGCGATCGCCGGGAATGGTGCGCCGGCGCGCTGGCCGCACTCTATACGGAAATGGGGGGCGAGAGCCTCTATTTCGGCAAGCCACACCCGCCGATCTACGACCTCGCGCGCCAGCGGCTCGCCGCATTAGGGGGTGGTATACCTGACGGCCGTATCCTCTGCATCGGCGATGGCATCCACACCGATGTTAAAGGGGCGATGGGCGAAGACCTTGATGTTTTGTTCATTACCGGGGGGCTTGCGGCGGAGGACACCGGGACGGACCGCCAACCGGATGCTAAAGCACTGGATAACTATTTGAATAAACACATGTTTTCTCCGCAGTTCAGCATCGGTTTTCTGCGGCAATAGCGCACGTATATTTCCTTTTAGCCCCGTAGTGTGAAATAATATTACCTTTAAGATTGCGCGCAGCGCAGCAATCACCTATGCTGCATTGCAGTAATTCTGACGGGATTCGTGAATGATGCTCGACAACTTCCCACGCGGCACAATTGTCATCGAAGACCTCGAAATCGGCATGTCGCGTCACCTGACCAAACAGGTGACGGATGAAGATATCGAGATGTTCGCAAAAATCTCTACCGATCATAATCCCGTGCATCTGGATGACGATTACGCACAGGACACAATCTTTGAGGGCCGCATTGCACACGGCATGCTGACCGCCGGTCTGATCTCTGCAGTGATCGGCGAACAGCTTCCGGGGCATGGCACCGTCTACATGGGCCAGAGCCTGAAATTCCTTGCACCCGTGCGCCCCGGTGACCGGGTGCGCGCCGAAGTTGAGGTCACCGCGATCGACTTTGCCAGGCGCCGCGTGACGCTGGATTGCACCTGCTCCATTGATGGCAAGCCTGTCCTGAAGGGGGAGGCAACCGTGCTTGCCCCCTCGCGCAAGTTCGACTGAGGCTTGCACCCCCCCGCCGCCCCCGGTAACGAAGGGCATGCGCATCATCCGTGACACACAGTTCATGAACCCAGAGGACCGCGGCGCTTCCGTCGCGATTGGAAACTTTGATGGGGTGCATCTGGGTCATCAGGCGGTGATTGATCTTGCCCGTCAGGAAGCTGCACAAATCGGCTGCCCACTCGGCGTCATGACCTTTGAACCGCACCCACGTCAGTATTTCGCACCCGAAGCCCCGCCCTTTCGCCTGATGAACGCAGAGGCGCGCGCCCATCGACTGGAAAAACTGGGGGTTGAGCGGCTCTATGAGTTGAACTTTGGCGCGGCGCTGGCCGGGCTGACAGCAGAGGAATTCGCCCGTGATGTGATTGCGGGGGAACTCGGGCTGCGCCATGTCGTGGTTGGTGCTGATTTCTGCTTTGGCAAGGGTCGCAGCGGCACCGCGCAGGATCTGCAAACCTTTGGAAACGCGCATGGTTTCGGCGTCACCCTGGCGGAACTTGTGAAGGACGACAAAGGCGAATTTTCCTCGACCAACATCCGCAAAGCACTGACCGAAGGCCACCCGCAGGATGCCGCGCGTATGCTTGGCCATTGGCACCGGATCGAAGGCGAAGTCATTCGCGGTGATCAGCGCGGGCGGGAGTTGGGCTTTCCCACCGCAAACATGTCCATCGCCGGGCTGCACCCGCCTAAATTCGGCGTTTACGCCGTCAAGGTGGACGTCATCGACGGCCCGCATAAGGGCAGCTATGACGGCGCCGCCAGCATGGGGGTCCGCCCGATGTTCGGAGAGAACCTGCCCAACCTTGAAACCTATATTTTTGATTTCCAGGGGGATCTCTACGGCGCGCATATGTCCGTCGCGCTGGTGGAATACCTCAGGCCCGAAGAAAAATTCGACAGCCTCGATGCGCTGATCAGCCAGATGGATGCCGATTGCGCCCGGGCGCGGGACATATTCACCCATGTCTGACCCGATCAACCGCAAGGGATTGCGCCCGAAGTTCTGGGAAAAGAAACTCGACACGTTAACCAGCGCGGAATGGGAGGCGCTCTGTGATGGGTGCGGGAAATGCTGCCTTAACAAGCTGGAGGATGAGGATACCGGCGACGTCGTCTTCACCCGCATCGCCTGCCGCCTGCTGGATGGCGAAAGCTGTCGTTGCGCGCAATATGACATCCGCCTGCAATTCGTACCTGAATGTATCGTGCTGACACCAAAAACCCTGCCCGAAGTCGCCTACTTCATGCCCGAAACCTGCGCCTATCGCCTGCTGCAGGAAGGAAAACCTCTTCATGACTGGCACCCGCTGATCTCTGGCGATCCCGACTCCGTTCATCGGGCCGGTCAATCGGTGCAGGGCTGGACAATCCCCGAATTCGAAGTTCCCGTCGAGGAATGGGAAGACCATGTGATAGAGGAGCCTCTCTGATGATCTTTGCCTCAGACAATCTTGGGCCGGTGCATCCAAACGTGATGGCGGCCCTCGCCCGCGCAAATGATGGCTATGCCATGCCCTATGGCGCGGACAAGCTGATGGAAGAGGTGCGAGTGGGCCTGCGATCGCTGTTTGAGGCGCCAGAGGCCGCGATCTATCTGGTGGCAACCGGCACGGCGGCCAATGCACTGTCGCTCGCCACGCTGTCGCAGTCCTGGCAGGCGCTCTATTGCAGTTCCGTTGCTCATATCCACATCGACGAATGCAACGCACCAGAGTTTTATACCGGCGGGGCAAAGCTCATCCCGATCAAGGCTGCGGATGGCCGGATCGCGCCGAATGATTTGCAGGCGGCGATTGACGCAACGATCGAAGGCGATGTGCATCGCGCCCAGCGCGGTGCGCTGTCCCTGACCAATGAGACAGAGCTTGGCACCGTCTACAGCGTGGCGGAGATCAAGGCGCTGACCGAAATCGCCAAGTCCCACGATATGCCGGTGCACCTGGATGGCGCGCGCCTCGCCAACGCAATCGCCGCGCTTGGTTGCACCCCTGCGGAGCTGACCTGGAAGGCGGGCGTGGACGTGCTGAGCTTTGGCGGCACCAAAAACGGGCTGATGGGGGTCGAGGCGGTGATCATCTTTGACCCCTCCCATGCCTGGGAATTTGAACTGCGCCGCAAACGCGCCGCCCATCTGTTTTCCAAACACCGTTACCTGTCGGCCCAGATGGTGGCGTATCTCGAAGGTGATCTCTGGCGTGACATGGCCCTCTCCGCCAATCAGGCATGTGCCCGGCTTGCGGATGGGATGCGCGGGATGGACCACGTAACGCTGGATGCGGAGCCTGCGGCAAATATCATCTTTGCCCGCTGGCCGCGCGCAGCGCATCAGCGCCTGCATGACGCCGGGGCGGTTTACTACATTATGGACGGGCCGCTTGAAGGCGACGATCCGAAAGAAATGCTGCTCGCCCGGTTGGTGACAGATTGGTCGTCCACCTCCGAAGCAGTTGATCAGTTTCTGGAGATCCTCAGAGGTTGAGAAAACCCGAGATTGCCGCTGCAACAGGTTCGGGATGGGTAATCGGCAGCATATGGGCTGCCCCCTCAAACACCAGTTCACGCGCGCCCGTGCGTGCTGCCAATTCCTGATTGATCGCGTGGACCGAGCCCGGTGAGTCCGCCCCCCGCATCAAAAGGATCGGGCAGGTCAACTGCTCCAACCCGCCGGGGCGGAGCATATTGGCAACATCTTCATACTGTTGGGGGAACCCGGCAATGATCAGGTGAAGCCGGTCCATGATATAATCGCGCTGGCGGGTTGGCAGGTCCTCCCACCGCTGACCGTTGCCCCATTCTTCGGTGAAACGCCGGGCGGCATCCTCGATCCGCCCGGCGTGAAAGATCCCGGCATAGGCCTCAAACCGGGCCACGGATCGGGCGTAGGTATCGCTGCCCTGTGTCGCGGCAAAAATCACCGGCTCAATAAGGATCAGGCTGCGCGGTGCCTCCGGCTGGCAAAGCGCCAGCCTGAGCGCAACCGTTGCCCCAAACGAATGACCGATCAGGTCCATACCCGGTGTGAAAAACCGGGCGGCATAGTCGGTGGCGGCGCTGTGGTAATCCCCCTGGCGGTCCCAATCCGGGGCCTTGCCATGGCCAAGCCCATCCGGCGCAATCATGTGCAGCCGATCTGCCAACAACGTGGCAACCCCCCGCCAGGCCCCGCCATGGGCGTTGGCGCAATGCAGCATCAGGGCACGGCGATCATTCCCCGAACCCCATTCGCGTGGAGTCACAGCTTCCCTGCGAGATGAAGGTCGAGTTCCCCGATCCGGTCCTGCCCCCAGAAGCGTTCGGCATCATCAACAATATAAAACGGCGCCCCGAACACCCCGGCGCTGACCGCATCCTCCAGATTCTGGGCGTAAGTCTCAGCCCCGGTCAGCAGGCCACTGTCGGCCAGCGCGGGATCAAACCCGGCGGCAGACAGGCAATCGCGGATCACGGCCTCCTCCGCGACGTCCTTTTCCTCGGCCCAGCAGGCGCTGAGGATCAAACGGGCCAACTGCCCGACATCCCCGCCACCAGCATTTTGCGCGGCAATGATGGCATAGGCGCTTGGTGCCATATTGGTTGGGAAATGGGCTGGTTGCATATTCATCGGCAGCCCCGTCAACGCCGCCTGCCGCCGCAAGTCCTGCGCGCGGTATGCCTGCCGGTTCGGGTGCCGATCCTTCGGGGCAACACCCCCGGTGCGTTGAAACAGCCCCATGATATCGAGCGGCTTGTAGGCAATCGTCGCACCATGTTTCGCCGCGACCTGTTCCAAACGGTCCCCCGCAAGGTAGGTG
>CAYTUW010000122.1:0-9119 GCA_964441435.1 uncultured Rhodobacterales bacterium | reverse complement strand
GGGCGGGGCCAGGATTCAGGAAGGCGTGGCCTCACTGGCGGGGTATGCCGAGGTGTTCCAGCGCAACATCATGGCCTCGGGCGTGGTGCCGCAGATCAGCGTGATCATGGGGCCTTGCGCGGGTGGGGCGGTCTACAGCCCGGCGATGACTGACTTCATCTTTATGGTGAAGGACAGCTCCTACATGTTTGTGACTGGCCCTGACGTCGTCAAGACTGTGACGAATGAAGTTGTGACGGCAGAGGAGCTGGGGGGTGCTTCGACCCACACCAAGAAATCATCCGTTGCCGATGGCGCCTTTGAAAACGATGTCGAGGCGCTGGCGGAGGTGCGCCGGCTTGTCGATTTTCTGCCGCTCAACAACCGGGAAAAACCGCCTGTGCGCCCGTTCTTCGACGATCCCGGGCGGCTCGACCACAGCCTGGACACGCTGGTGCCGGAAAACCCCAACACGCCCTATGATATGCATGAGCTGATCCGCAAAACCGCGGATGAGGGAGATTTTTACGAAATCCAGGCGGAGTTCGCGAAGAACATCGTCACCGGGTTTATCCGGCTAGAGGGGCAGACTGTTGGGGTGGTGGCAAACCAGCCGATGGTGCTGGCCGGGTGCCTCGACATCGACGCCAGCCGCAAGGCCGCGCGGTTCGTGCGCTTCTGCGATGCGTTTGAAATTCCGATCCTGACCTTCGTTGATGTCCCCGGCTTCCTGCCCGGCACAAGCCAGGAATATGGCGGGGTGATCAAACACGGGGCAAAGCTACTGTTTGCTTATGGGGAGGCGACGGTGCCGAAGGTTACTGTGATCACCCGCAAAGCCTATGGCGGCGCCTATGATGTGATGGCATCCAAACATCTGCGCGGTGATTTCAACTATGCCTGGCCGACCGCAGAGATAGCGGTGATGGGGGCAAAGGGCGCGGTGGAGATCCTCTATCGTTCCGAACTTGGTGACGCCGACAAGATCGCGGCGCGCACAGCGGACTATGAGGACCGTTTTGCCAACCCGTTTGTGGCGGCGGAAAAGGGCTTCATCGACGAGGTGATCATGCCGCATTCCACCCGTAAGCGTGTGGCGCGGGCCTTTGCGAGTTTGCGTGGCAAGAGCCTCAAAAACCCGTGGAAGAAGCACGATAACATTCCGTTGTGAGGGTGTGATGATCTACTCACCCGACCGCTATCCAGCTTTGCTTGAACGACCCCCGGTTGCTCTCAGGACTGATCCACGAGCAGTAGGCGCAAGAGATGACAAAGGAACGCCGTTTCTGGTGAAAAAGTGCGGGGCAAATCCATTGGAATCGCATGAGCGCAACGGTGCTTATTTCGTGCACATGCTGTTTTTATACTGTCTTTGGCGGAGCTTTGGGGAAGATGTCTTTCAAAGAGGCAACCTTGATGCAAAACGGTTGGGTTATCTCCTGTCCGACGGGGTGCTTCAAATCATAAACGAAGACCTAGATGATTTACCGGCATCTACGTTGCGGATTAACCGCGATCGTGCTGAGGAAGAGTTCCCGTGCGTGTTTCGATGACAGTCATGGCCAAATCCCTAACCCATTCCACGGAGGCGCCGGAATAAGTGCGGATGCGCTGGGTCATATTGCCCGTGTTGGCGGTCTGCGGATTGGCTGCGGTTTGGGCGCTTTGGCCGGGGCAACATACTTCCGAAACGGGCCTGATTTCTGTGCCGTCCGGCCAGGCGGTCACCCTGCAGGAGGTTATCAGCAACGAACCTGGCGCGGCCGGGTTGACAGCGCGGTTCCGATTCGTGGCACCGGAGATAGCGCAAGTTGGCGGCAGCATCTCTTTTGAAGCGGCAAGCCGCGATATGGAAATGCTCTGCAACAGCTATGCCCTGCCGCGTGTCGCAGAGATTGCGCCGCCCCCGGCCCAGATTGTGATTTCCCTGTCCGAGGCTCCGACGGAGCATGGCGTAACCAACCAGAATATAACGCAATTTTTCGAAGCCTACCGGGTTGAGGATGAGCGATGCATTTGGGAGGGATTCTGATGCGACCACTAAATGTAGCGGTCTGCGACCATATCCCATTGCCGGTTGCGGCTTTCTGGCCACATTCCGCCGAGACAGCACGATATTTGTGTCCTTCGGAATTTCTTTGGGCTATGGTCCGCTCTGAGTGCAGGTGTCTTGTCTGCACCACTATCGAACGTGGGGACACCCCGCAGAAATGCAGTAGGAGATTAGGATGTCGAAGAGCATCAAAACAGTTCTGGCCCTCGGCCTCGTCGTTCTGGCAGCTGCCTGTGCACAACAGCAGCAAGAAGAAGTTGTTATCATCGAAGATCCGGTCATGTCTGAGCCGGTATCCCAGAAGTACTAAACTTCTTTCGGGGCGGGAACTTCCCGCCCCATCCCCCCGCCAGGCCAGGCGGTCGCATGAAAATGCGGGAAAGTGGCACAAATCCATCACTTCAAAGTTCAATGACACTGATGGCCTTGGCCGCGTTCTTGATGCACGGGTCAAGGAAGGCTACCCTTTTATTAATAGAATAGTTCAGGATTGGAGGATTAAATGCCAATATCATTCAAGACACTCGGGGCAAGCGCAACGATTGCCGTTCTTCTTGCCGGTTGCGCACAGCAACAGCAGGTTGAGCCGCCGATGGTTACACCACAACCTATTTATAACAAGTTTGGTGAGGTTGTCGGCTGCGAAGGCGGTGCCACTTATGACCCGAACAATGAACAGTATCCTTGCGAGCCGGAAGAATGTCAGGATGGTCAGACGGCTGCCGGGGCAAACTACCCCTGCTGGCCGAATCGCGACCCTGATGACCCGAATAACTCAGGTGGAACGCCGGTCGGAACAGGGCCGGGGCCGGTTACCCACATCCCTTAACAGGGCAACACGACACGTAAAAATCCCGAATAGGGATCACTGCGCCTTCCTGTGCCGGTCACGTCATGGGGGGGCGTTTTCATGTTGAAGCATCGCGGTTTTCCGTCACGCATGCCGGGGTCGGATTTTCAGTTCACCATCCGGCGGCCGAACAAAAAAGGCGCAACAGCGTTGACGAAGCGGGAACGCTACGCAGATCGTAAACCTGCGGACCGTCGCGCTGATCTGGCCTTTGCCACCGCGCTTTGGGAACATTTTGGTTCTGACCCGTTTGAACGTGGCAACCTTGATGCCGGCCGTCTGTCCTGGCTCTTCGGTCGGGAGGTGATCCCGGCGGAGGACCTCTTTGATCCCGAAAGTTACGACTCCCTGTTGGTCATTGACGAATCCCGGATGCGGGCAGCGTTTCCGGATGCCTTCGATGAAGGGGGGTCGGCATGAATCTGCGCATGATCTCCCGGCGCTGGCGGGATTTGGCCCAACACGGCAGGGCCGCGAGGTTGGGGCTGTTTTTTAAACGTAGGGGGGTGCAGTCTCCCCTTATGGCGGGTGCCGGATATCTGGAAACCGCCTGTGTTAGTCTAAACCGTTACCCTTCCCCTTCTCCCCGGCTCGGCCTCCCCATGGCTGGGTCGGGGAAATTTACGCGCGCAGGGCCGGAAAAGGCAAAGCTGCGGGGGACGTGCCGGCCCACTTTGAAACCGGCGCTGATTCCGCTATATTGGTGTCACAAAAGACAAAGATGCGGAGGCAGCAAAAAATGCAAATCAGGAAATTGGGAATCGGACTGGTCGTTGCAACACTCCTGGCGGGGTGCCTTGACAACGATCTGGAGCGCGGTGCGGCAGGTGCGGCAGGCGGTGCGGTCATTGCGAGCGCAACCGGCGGAAGCGTTGTGGGTGGTGCCATCCTTGGCGGGGCGGCGGGCGTTCTCTGCGACGACGTTAACATTTGTCGCTAACCCCCTAACACCAGCGGGAAAATTTAAAGAATTCACAGCGGTGCGCATGTCAATGCGCGCCGTTGGACCCGTTGGGCATATGCCCTTCGGGGCGAAGCGTTGCGGCGTTTCACAAGATCATCTCCATGGGAAAGAAACATGTTCAAGAAAATCCTGATCGCCAATCGGGGCGAAATCGCCTGCCGTGTCATCAAATCTGCCCGTGCCATGGGGATAAAGACGGTGGCCATCTATTCGGATGCCGACGCGCAGGCGCTGCATGTAAAGATGGCGGATGAAGCGGTGCATATCGGCCCGCCCCCGGCCAATGAATCCTACATCGTGATCGACAAGGTGATGGAGGCGATCCGCGCGACCGGTGCCGAGGCGGTGCATCCGGGCTATGGGTTCCTCAGTGAAAACAAGCTTTTTGCAGAGGCCCTTGCCAAGGAAGGTGTTGCTTTCATCGGCCCACCTGCCGGGGCGATTGAGGCGATGGGTGATAAGATCACTTCCAAGAAAATTGCTCAGGAAGCCGATGTCAGCACTGTCCCGGGATATATGGGGCTGATTGCGGATGCGGATGAGGCGGTGAAGATCAGCAATGAAATCGGCTATCCGGTGATGATCAAAGCCTCTGCCGGCGGTGGTGGCAAAGGCATGCGGATCGCCTGGAATGATGAGGAGGCGCGCGAAGGGTTTCAAAGCTCCAAGAACGAAGCCGCCAGCAGTTTCGGTGATGACCGCATCTTCATTGAAAAATTTGTCACCCAGCCGCGCCACATTGAAATTCAGGTGCTGGCCGACAGCCACGGCAACGCGATCTACCTTGGCGAACGCGAATGTTCGATTCAACGCCGGAACCAGAAGGTGATCGAAGAGGCACCATCGCCCTTCCTTGACGAAAAAACCCGCGCCGCGATGGGGGAACAGGCCGTGAGCCTGGCAGAGGCCGTAGGTTATACCAGTGCCGGAACGGTGGAATTCATTGTCGATGGGGACAAAAATTTTTACTTCCTCGAAATGAACACCCGCCTGCAGGTCGAACATCCTGTGACGGAGCTGATCACCGGTGTGGATCTTGTGGAACAGATGATCCGTATCGCCGCCGGGGAGGAACTGGCGATCACCCAGGATGAGGTCACACTAAATGGCTGGGCCATGGAAAGCCGCCTTTATGCCGAAGATCCTTATCGCAATTTCCTGCCCTCGATCGGTCGGTTGACAAAATACCGCCCGCCAGAGGAATTCGCCGCGGAAGGCCACGTCGTCAGAAATGACACCGGCGTTTACGAGGGTGGCGAGATTTCAATGTTTTACGATCCGATGATCGCCAAACTTTGCACCTGGGGGCCGGACCGGGCGACGGCGATAGACCATATGCGCAATGCGCTCGACGGGTTCGAAATTGAAGGGATTGGTCACAATCTGCCCTTCCTCAGCGCGGTGATGGATCACGCGAAATTCTGTTCTGGCGATATCACAACCGCCTTCATCGCGGAGGAATATCCCGATGGGTTTGAGGGCGTGTCACTGGATGAGGACGCGCTGCGGCGCGTTGCCGCCGCTGCCGCCGCGATGTTCCGGGTTGCGGAAATCCGGCGCACCCGTGTGTCGGGCCGGATGGACAACCACGAACGCAAGGTCGGGGATGAATGGGTGGTGAACCTGCAAGGCGAAAGCCATGCCGTCAGTATCGAGGCGGACCGTGAAGGTTCCACCATCCATTTTGAGGATGGGCGCACCCATCGTGTCAGTTCGGACTGGACGCCGGGGCAGAGCCTCGCGCGGCTCACCGTGGATGGCACTCCGCTGGTTTTGAAGGCTGAAAAGATCACCAATGGCTTCCGTATTCGCAGCAGGGGCGCTGATCTCAAGGTGCATGTCCTCAGCCCGCGCCAGGCAGAGCTTGTGACCTTGATGCCGGAAAAACTGCCGCCGGATACATCGCGGATGCTGCTCTGCCCGATGCCGGGTCTTGTTGTCAAAATTGACGTGGCCGTTGGCGATGAGGTGCAGGAGGGGCAGGCGCTCTGCACCGTTGAAGCGATGAAAATGGAAAACATCCTGCGCGCCGAAAAGAAGGCCGTGGTCAGCAAGGTGAACGCCGCGCCGGGGGATAGCCTTGCGGTGGATGATGTTATCCTCGAATTTGAGGCCGCGAATGGATAGCCCCCTGCCACAGCACTGGTTGCTTTACCTGCTTGGGGCGGCGGCGGCCCTGGCGGTGGCACTGATGCTTGGGCGCGATGCACAGGTGGCGCGTCAGGTCTTCGGGCGTTTCGTCTTTTCCATTTTGCTACCACTGGTGGTGATTTTTGGTCTGCCATTGGCGGCGATGGCACAGTTTCTGGAGCTGGAAGTTCGGGTCTGGCAGGCGATCATCGCCGGCATTGTGATCGCGGCGGGCTGGCTGACCACGGCGATCTTTACCGAACTTGGCAAGGCTGAGGATAAGGCGGAACGCCAGCGCGATTACCACAAGGCGCTTTATGCGGAGATCGGGAATTTTGTGGCCACGTTATCCGCCGATGATGGGACGGAAACTCTGGCCCGTATGCGTAATGATGCTGATTTCGTTCCCTTTGTGCCGCGCGAACATAATGATCATATCTTTGATGCGATTGTAGACGAAGTCGATGTCCTGCCGCGCCAGACGATTGATGCGGTTGTGGCCTATTACAGCCTGATCAAAGCCGTTTCGACCCTGGCGGATGACATGCGCGGTGAAAGGTTTCAGGAACTGGAGCAGGACCGGCGGGTTCTGATCTATTCGGATTATCTGGAAATGCGGGCACAGGCCCTTGCCACAGGGCAGTTTGCCCTGTTGCTGATCCAGCGATTTGCAAAAGGGGGCGCTGCAGAAGCCCAGCGCGAAATAGACCGGGTCAATACCCCGGACGCGGCCCGGTCCGGCCCGTCACCGGAATAGGGGTGTATGGCGTGTCTTTGCTTTTAGCCATTTCTGCCTCTCCTCGCGTGTATGATTTGCCCGCTCATAACGCTTGCGGGTTAAACATAGGTAACTTCAGCGTTTTTCGCAAGCCCCCGGGCCGTGATCATTCCGTGGACGGGGGCGCATTGCGGCGGTCGATCACCTCTTGCTGGCGCAGCGGTGTTTTGTCGATCGAACGGCTGATTTCACGCACATCCCAGGGATGCGGCTTGCGCAGTTGGACCTCTCCATCCTTGCCGATGATCACCAGCATGAAGCCGCGCGGTCGCAGCCTGCGGCGTAAATCGCTCTCCGCCGCCGGGTCCGTGTCGGTGATCACCACAACATCGCGTTCGGCGAGCGCCTCTGGTTGTTCAGCAAGCAGGGCCATTTGCTGTTGGAAGGCAGGGTCAGCCTCAGTCTCGGCAAAAATGACGATGGGCCTGGCGATCCATTTGAAATCGTTCAGCGCGACCTCTGCCCCGCGATACGGGCTTTGCGGTGTGCCAAGCGTGGGCATGGCATCGGTTGCCGTCTCAACCGCCGCGATATCTTGGGACAGCGCCGGTCCCGGCAGCAGCATTGCAAGCAGTAGGCCCAAAAGCGTTTTCATAAGCTCTCCTCTGCCAGTAGATATAGGCGCTGTGTGCCGGAATGCGAAGGGGTATGGAATTTCCATATGTGGGTTGGGTTTTCAATACCATTTGTTCTTTTTTTGTTCTACTATCGTGTTCCTGTTAACGTCCGAATCGGCTTGCAATGCCCCCCCGCGTCAAAACGCTCTTCTTCGATATGAACAGCTATTTCGCGTCGGTCGCCCAGGCCGAGGAACCGGCGCTGATGGGCCGACCCGTGGGCATTCTGACAACCGATGCGCCAGGTGCTGCTTGTATTGCGGCGAGTGTCGAGGCCAAGCGCCATGGCATCGGTATGGGCACGCGTCAGGCCGAGGCACGCCAGCTTTGCCCCGGCATCACCTTTCGCGCAGCCAAACACGATGTTTGCGTCCGCTACCACCACGCCATCCTGCGGGCTGTCGAAACCGTGCTGCCCATCGATCGGGTCTGGTCGGTCGACGAATGTTCCTGCCTTCTGACCGGTTCGCAGCAAGATCTGGAAACCGCGCTGGATCTGGGGCGGCAAATTCAGGCCCGTATCCTTGCCGATGTCAGCCCGGCCCTGCGCTGTTCAGTGGGGCTTGGCCCCAATCGTCTCCTGGCCAAAGTGGCGGCCGAGTTGGAAAAACCTGCCGGTCTGAACTGGCTTCTGCCCGAAGAACTGCCCGACCGGATCGCGCATTTGTCACTCATCGACCTGCCAGGTATTTCGCGGCGCATGATGGTGCGGCTGACCCGCGCCGGGATCACCGATATTCCCGCGCTTTATGCCATGTCCCCCAAGGCGGCGCGCAAGCTTTGGGGCTCGGTTATGGGCGAACGGTTCCTCTGCGAACTGAGAGGCGAGGTCACGGTCTGTCCCGAAACCAAACGCGGAAGGATCGGCCATGGTCAGGTGCTGACCGGTGCCAATCGTTCGCCCGAGGGCGCGCGCCTGGTGGCGCGGCGGCTTTTGGTCAAAGCCGGGGCACGGTTGCGGCGCGAAGGGTTCTTTGCCCGCTCACTGTCGATCGGTCTGAAATGCCGGCAAAACGGGCGTCAAGGGCGCGAGGGGCAGATCAAAGCCACGCAGGATACGATCTTTCTGCTTCGAACCTTCAATCGCTATTGGGCTGGGCTGAACGCTGTGGACCCGAGATCGGTCTATGTCACGCTGGGTGGGTTGATCCGGCCCGAGGCAATGACAGCCGATCTGTTCGATCAGGCGCCCTCTGCGCCATCCATCGACCGGACCCGGCTTTGCCGGGCTGTCGACCGGCTCAACCACCGCTTTGGGCAGAATACGGTGCGCTTTGGACAACTGCCGCCGCATCGCGTGCCCTATACCGGCGCCAAGATCGCCTTCGGGCGCATCCCGACGCCAGAGGATTTTGTGGAATAGCCACTGCCATTGGCACGCGGCTTATCCCGGACGAATGCCAAAACAGAGGTGTAAGATGAGTGATAACCCAAACGCTTGGCGCGACCTGGCCGGCAAGGAAATGAAGGGCCGCGATCCCGAAAGCCTGACCTGGAACACCCTCGAAGGGATCGCGGTCAAACCCTATTATGATGAGGATGATCTTGCTGCTTGCGGTCATGTCGGTTCCACCGCGGGGGAGATGCCCTTCACCCGCGGCGTGAAGGCAACCATGTATGCCGGCCGTCCCTGGACCATCCGCCAATATGCCGGGTTCTCGACGGCCGAGGAAAGCAACGCCTTTTACCGCAAGAACCTTGCCGCAGGGCAGCAGGGGGTGTCTGTCGCCTTCGATCTGGCGACCCAT
>CAYTUW010000121.1:0-9134 GCA_964441435.1 uncultured Rhodobacterales bacterium | reverse complement strand
CTGGTCGGGGCGGTTTGTGCGTTCCTGTCGGCCTATCTGATGCTGAAAGGCTGGTCACTGATTGGCGATGCGCTGTCCCATTCGATCGTGCCGGGGGTTGCGGGGGCCTATATGCTGGGCCTGCCCTTCGCGCTGGGCGCGTTCGCGGCGGGGGGGCTGGCGGCGGGGGCGATGCTGTTTCTCAACCAGCGCACCGGGCTGAAAGAGGATGCAATCATCGGGCTGATTTTCACCTCTTTCTTTGGGCTTGGGCTGTTCATGGTGTCGGTGTCGCCCACCTCGGTTGATATCCAGACGATTACCCTTGGCAATATTCTGGCGATCACGCCTGAGGATACGCTTCAACTCGCCATCATCGGGTTTGTGTCGCTGGCGGTCCTGCTGCTGAAGTGGAAAGACCTGATGGTCGCCTTCTTTGACGAAAATCACGCGCGCTCCATCGGGTTGAACCCGGATGCGCTGCGCTTCGTGTTCTTTGTGCTGCTGTCGGCCTCTTGTGTGGCGGCGCTACAGACGGTCGGGGCGTTCCTTGTCATTGCGATGGTGGTGACACCGGGGGCGACCGCCTATCTGCTGACGGATCGCTTTCCCCGGTTGCTGATGCTGTCCGTCGCCATTGGCGCGGTGACGAGCTTTGTCGGCGCCTACGTCAGCTTTTTCCTCGATGGTGCCACGGGCGGGATCATCATCTGCCTGCAAACGCTGCTCTTCCTTCTGGCGTTTTTCCTTGCCCCCAAGCACGGCTATCTTGCCGCGCGCCGGCGGGCACGCGCAGCACTGGAGATGCAGACTTGAAACTCGTGCCTCTTGCCAAAGCCGCGTTGACGCGGCTTGCAAGCGCCTTCGAAGGCGCTTTGTCACGCGATTTCGAAATCGCGTTCCCGCAGCGGAATCGCCCCGGAGAAAATCATGTCTGAATTGCTCCTGCCCTTTCAGTTCCCGTTTATGCAGAACGCATTTCTGATTGCAGCCATCATCGCAGTGCCTTGCGCGATCCTGTCCTGTTTCCTGGTGCTGAAGGGCTGGTCCCTGATGGGGGACGCAATCAGCCATGCTGTGCTGCCCGGCGTGGTGGTTGCCTATCTCATCAATATTCCACTGGTGATCGGGGCCTTTGTGGCAGGAATGATCTGCGCGCTCCTGACCGGGTTTTTGTCCGATCATAGCCGTGTCAAGCAGGATACGGTGATGGGCGTGGTCTTTTCCGGCATGTTCGGGCTTGGGCTGGTGCTCTACACAAAAATTTCGACCAATGTGCACCTCGATCACATCCTCTTTGGCAATATGCTTGGCGTTTCTACAGCTGATCTTCTGCAATCCGGGGGGATAGCGCTGGGTGTGGCTGCGCTGTTTGCTGTGAAATGGCGGGATTTTCTGCTGATGAGCTTTGATCCCACGCAGGCCAGGGCTGCGGGGCTTTCGGTCAACCTGCTGCACTATGGTCTGCTGGCCATCCTGTCGCTTACCATCGTGGCCACGCTGAAGGCCGTTGGAATCATCCTTGCCATTGGCCTGTTGATCGCCCCGGGGGCGATTGCTTTCCTTGTGACGAAACGCTTTTCTCGGATGCTGATGGTCGCTGTGACAATCGCGGTTCTGGCGAGCCTTTCGGGCGTCTATCTCAGCTTCTTTATTGACTCCGCACCCGCACCAACCATCATCCTGATCCTGACGGTGGTTTTCATCCTCGCCTTTGTCGCGCAGATCCGGCGGGCAAATAACCGGGTGCAGCCCTAACTTCATTTGACAAGCACAGTCCAACAGGCGGAACATGCCGATGGATTGTCAGCCTGATCGGGTTGACCGGATCGGAGAAAAATATGCTTAGAAAGATACTTAGCCCAATCGCCGTGATCTGTGCGGGCCTTGCCTTTACAGGTGTTGCCGCGGCCCAGGACATGGGCGCATGCGGTCAGCCCGCCGCCCTGACACAGGGACATCACCTGATGGCGGGCCCGGACGCTGCGCCGATTGATGCAACCGTTGCGATTGCCCGGGGGGAGCCCTCCTATTTCGAAGTGGAAATTGCCACGCAAACCGGCATCACCGTCGAAACGATGAGCCCCTTTGACGATCCGGTGCTGATCCTGTTTGACAGCGATGGCAATGTGGTGCGGGCAGATGACGATGGGGCCGGGTCGCTCAATGCGCGCGTTGGGGCCGATCTTTCGCCGGGCACCTACTGCGTGCAGGTGCGGACCCTGACCGACATTCCGCAGGGTGGCGGTTCACTGCCTTCGGGCTTTGACACCGTGGTTCCGGTGCAGCTGCGCACTGGCATTGAGGCCGGGTCCGGCGGCTGTGCTTCCATGCCAGGCCTCGTGGCGCTGGATCCAGTCGCACCCGGCTTTACGCCGCTGGACCTTGCGGGCACTGCGCCGGGTGGGTTCTTGCTGACGCTGACGGAACAGATGCCGCTGTCTATCCTTGCGCGCAGCAATCAGATCGACACCATTCTGACGATTGAGGATGCAAACGGGATTGAGGTGGCCAGCGATGACGATGGCGGCGGTGGCACCAACAGCTATCTCGGCCTCGAAAGCGGGCTTGAACCGGGCGAATACTGTATTGCAGTGACGAGCTTTGATGCAGGCGCTGCTGGGCCGTTTTCACTGGTTGTGCAGGATTATTCGCCAACCGCCGGTGGCGATGGTGCCGGGGCTGGTGGCGGCCTGATAGGTGACCCCTGTGGTGACCCTACTGCCACGCAGGCGCTGGGTGAGTTTGGCGCCGGTTTTGCGGCGCAGAACCTCAGCGGGTTGTTGAACGACGATCATCAGTTTTATCGCTTTGACCTGACAGAGCCGCTGGCGTTGCGTCTGACCGCAACCAGCAACGCCTTTGACACCGTGCTTGGGCTTTACGGTGCTGATGGCGCGTTGATCACCGAAAGCGATGACGCCGATGGTCTGGGTACCAACAGTCGCATCAGTGCGACAAATGAACTGCCGCCTGGTGGCTATTGTGTGGCCCTTAGCCCCTTTGGCGGCAGTGGTGCCGGTGGGTTCGATTTTGAGATGGTTGAACTCTCCGAAGAAGCTCTGCTGGCAGAGGCCTACGAAAGCGGTGAAATCCTGCCCGCATCAGACAGCGGCGTGGATTTCAGCGATCTCGGCGTGCTTGAGCGCAGCCTGCGCACCGGTTCTGTTGGTGGTAGCGGGACCGAATGGTTCCTGTTTGAGGTAACCGAAGAAAGCCTTCTGGTTGTCGATGCCGCTGCCGAAGGCAATGTCAGCCAGCTTGCGCTGTTTGACTACGAAGGATCAGGCCTGCGCATTGCCAAAGGGTTGATTGATGAGGATACGCACAACCGCCGACTCGTGCAGAAGGTCGGCTCCGGCATCTATGCGCTGGCGGTGATCCGGGATGCGATGGCCACGGACATCGCGGCCTCGGCCGTGTCGATCCAGCGTTACGTGCGGCCGGCCCGCGTTCAGTAAACTTGCAAGCTCACCCCTGCCGATTGGGTTCGGCGGGGGCTTTTACCTATAGGCGTGCGGCGATTTCGAAACGCCTTTGCCTAGAACGTGACCTCAACACCTGGCAAATTCAGCGCCTTCATCAACTCGCGCAATTCCTGGCGTGCGGCGACGTTAGAGATATTCATCTGCCCTTTGACACCGATGTCACGCAGGTCAAGCAGGGTGAGGCCGCGTGGGAACAGTTCCCGAAAAATCACCCGATCTCCGAACCCCGGCGCCGAACGGAACCCGATGCGCTGGCCAAGCGCGTCAAGCGCATCGCCCATCTTCTTCTTGTTGTGCATCGCCTGGGCCGGCAGGCGGTTTCTGACCACCACCCAGTCGATCGGTGGCAGGCCGGCCTGCGACCGCAGCTGGCGCGCGTTCCAGACCATTTCCGAATAGACCGAAGGGCCGAGGATACGCCCGTCTTCCGGGTCGATCTTGGCCAGAAGGTCAAAGTCGACAAAGGAATCGTTCAGCGGAGTGAGCAAAGTGTCGGCCAGTGAGTGGGCGACCTGGCTTAACCGTGTGTGTGACCCGGGGCAGTCGATCAGGATGAAATCGGCGCTGGTTTCCAGCTCCGATACCGCGGCAGAGAGGCGGTGATCATAGATGTTTTCGCCTGGTGCGAGGGTCGATTGATCAATCTGCGGCAGGTCGCGGTAATCCGGCACCGGAAGGGTCAGCCCCTCGCGTGCATTGAACCGTTTGCGGTTTTCGACGTAGTTGCCGAAACTGCGCTGCCTGAGGTCCAGATCCAGCGCCCCAACCCGATGCCCCAACCGGGCGAGCGCGGTTGCCACATGCATGGTTGTGGTTGATTTGCCGGAGCCGCCTTTTTCATTCCCGACCACAATTATATGCGCCACGTCTGCACCCCTTGTTCACACCAGACGATCCTGATGCCCGTCTTTGGCCTACTATATGTTGTGGCAGTGATTATGGGAAGCGGTGCCGTTACACAAGTCAAACCGACCGTGTGATACCGCCATCCACCCGCAGATTTTGCCCGGTGATGTAGCCCGCCGCGTCGGAGGCGAGGAAGGCGACGGTGCCAGCGATTTCCGTGACATCGCCGTAACGGCCCATCGGGATGCGAGCGCGGAATTCTTCCTTTTCCGGCAGCGAATTGATGAACCCTGGCAGCAGGTTGTTCATCCGCACGTTGTCTGCGGCGTAGCGGTCGGCGAACAGTTTAGTGAAGGCCGCAAGCCCTGCCCGCATGACACCTGATGTTGGGAAAACCGGATCAGGCTCAAAGGCGGCAAAGGTGGAAATATTGATTATGCTGCCGCCGCCCTGCGCCACCATAATCGGCGCAACCAGCCGGGAAGGGCGCACGGCGGACAGGAAATAGACCTCCATCCCCTGATGCCAGTCATCATCCGTAAGGGCCAGAATATCGTCACGCGGCCCGTGGCCTGCGCTGTTGACGCAGACGTCGACGCGGCCATAGGCTTCCATCGCTTTGTCTACGACTGCCGCGACATCGCTTGCATTCTGGTTGGATCCTGTGACGCCGACACCGTCAAGCTCCTTGGCGAGCGCTTCGCCCTTGCCGGAGGAACTGAGGATGGCAATCTTATAGCCATCCGCTGCAAGCCTGCGGGCCGCTGCTGCCCCCATGCCGGAGCCGCCAGCGGTGATCAATGCGCATTTCATGTGAGTCCTCCCTTCGGTCCTGTGGCGACACTGCGCCCAAGCCCGTGGGAGGTGCAAGCCTATTTCGTGAGAATCAGCTTCCCGGCCTTGGTGATGCGCAGGATATAGGTTTGATCATCCAGCACGATGGTGGCGCAGGTGTTGCCATCAGTCAGCAGGCGGGCGTCATGCACGGGCTGACGTGGACCCTGGGCTGCGGCAATGCTGGGGGTGAAACGGGTAATGGCGTTCATCTCAAGGGCTCCGGTTCGCGTCTTCTGGCTGGCCGGAGCATCCGGCGTGGCTTGTGGTGAATAGTTGAGTGAATCAGTCGGAATTGTCAAGCCCATGATATCAATGAAAACGCCGCCCGGGTGAGGGCGGCGTTTAACGGTTTCGAAAAGGGAGGGTGTTCTAGAAACCCAGCCCTTCGTATTTCTTTTTGAACTTCGACACACGCCCGCCGGTATCCATCAGCTTGGTGTTGCCGCCGGTCCAGGCCGGATGCGCGGAAGGGTCGATGTCAAGCGACAGCTGATCGCCTTCCTTGCCCCAGGTCGAACGCATCTTGACGATATCGCCATTGGTCATCTTCACGTCGATGAAGTGATAATCGGGATGGAGGTCTTTTTTCATGGTCCCGTCCTTTATGCTTCGGCCGATTTCGGCTTGTAGGTCGCGTCTTCTGCGATCCGGGCGGATTTGCCGCGGCGGCTGCGCAGGTAATATAGCTTCGCCCGGCGCACACGGCCACGGCGGACAACAGTGATACTGTCGATATTGGTGGAATAGAGCGGGAACACACGTTCCACGCCTTCACCGAAGGAAATCTTGCGCACGGTGAACGATCCGGCAATGCCTTCGCCGTTTTTGCGGCTGATGCAGACGCCCTCGTAGTTCTGAACACGGGTGCGCGACCCTTCGGTCACCTTATAGCCGACACGGATGGTGTCACCGGCTTTGAAATCGGGAATGTCTTTCCCGAGGGCGGCAACTTGTTCCGCCTCGATCTCTGCGATCAGGTCCATTGACCTAACTCCTATATGCTCACGGTTTGCCCGCGAAGATTGGTGCCGCCTAAGAGCTCTCGGTCTTCTTCCGGGTCCATCACCGCTTTACCGGGGTGCCCGCCAGAGATCAGGTCGTCGTTCCTTTGGTCAGCGTTCGCCCGGTGAGAGCCCCGGCGAAGAAACCGGCTTTGGCCACAAGGCAAACAGCCCGGCGACTCACTCGGGGCCCCGGACAGGCGGGGTATAGGGGGATTGGCCCTGTGGATCAAGGGACAAGTTGTTGTATAAGCTAGGCTCATGAAGTCCAGCAATCACAAGAAACCGCTCTACCGGAAGGTCAATACGCGAACTCACGGCGTCCGGCATGGTGTCGGTGGGGAATATCGCTGGCAACGGAACACCAAAGCAGAGACAAATTCTGCTGAAACGCGCGGTTCCATGCACTCCGGCCAGCGGCATGGGCTCGATTATACACCGCTGTTTCGATTTCTAATGTCCAAGATTGGGAAAGACTGGGATGCTGTTCATTCAGAAGCAGTCTCCAGGCTTGACCGACCTGACCCGATATTCTGGATGGTTGCCTCCAGCCGCGAAGAAGGTCGCCCCTTCGTGAGGATTGGGGAAAGCAGATTTGTGAGCGGTTTGTTTGTCGACGAGGATAACAAGCTGGCATTGGTTGACCCGGACTTGACGGTTGAGGATATGAAACCAAGTTGTCCGTGTTGTACGCACACGTTTAATGGCAAGCGGTTTACCCGGAAATATAAATATCCTGCTCCTTAGGTTCGGCCAAAGCGGTGGGTGTCACGTTCTGGCGCTTAAAGCGCGGGCTTGTACGTGGCCAGTTTCGCGCCGAACCCGATAAACACCACACCCGTGACCCCTTTGAGCCATCTCTGAAAGCGCCCGCTTTGCGCAACCGATGTGAGCCGGGACATCAGGAGAACCATAGCGCCAAACCAGACCGCGTTGATCATGGAGTGGATGAACACCAGCATGAACGATGCCGCAGGGGTCGTTTCGCCAAGCGTGATGAACTGCGGGAAGGCAGCCAGGTAAAACATGGAAACCTTAGGGTTCAGGGCGTTGGTCAGTAACCCTTCTACGTAGGCCTTTGCCAGGGTGCGCCGTTTCTTTGCAGGATCAGTTCCCCTGGCCGTATCGACACCTTTCAATGCTGACAGCAACGCCTTCACACCGATCCAGCACAGATAGGCAGCACCGAGGTATTTCACGATGGCAAAGGCCGTGGCGGATTGCACCAGAATGATCGAAAGACCAAGGATCGCCATCGCCCCGTGAAGGTAAAACCCCGTCACAAACCCCGCGACATTTGCAAACCCAGCCGCCCGCCCGGAGGTCGGAACGGTTTTTGCGATCAGAACCCCATTCGGCCCCGGTGACATCACAAGCAGGCTTGCGACAAATGCAAATGTGATGATTTCTGACCAGGCCATGACGTCAATCCCTCTTAGGTTGCGTGGCTGACCCTCTCAGGTTTTGCCGCGCTACGCAATATGCCTTGGTTCCATCACAGATCCGGTGCGTATCCCTATGGATCTGTTTTGTTGGTTTTACTCTTCCGTGCCCACAGATCCGGGCGACGCTCTTTCGTCAGCCGCTCCGCTTCTGCCTGCCGCCATTTAGCGATTTCGCCGTGGTGGCCGGACATCAGGACATCGGGAATAGGGCGGCCCTGCCATTCGGCGGGGCGGGTGTATTGCGGATGTTCGAGCAAACCGTTGGAATGGCTTTCTTCTTCGGCAGAGGCATCATTGCCGAGCACACCGGGCAGCAGCCGAACGGTCGCGTCAATCATGGCTTGTGCAGCGATCTCGCCGCCGGTCATGACAAAGTCACCGAGCGAGATTTCTTCCACTTCGTAAGCATCAAGCACCCGCTGATCGACACCTTCAAACCGTCCGCAGAGCATGGTCAGCCCGTCAGCCGCCGCAAGGCGTTGCGCTGTCGCCTGATCAAAGGGCTTGCCGCGCGGGGAGAGATAGATCAGCGGCCATTTCGCACGATCCGGGGTGTTCTGCATGGCCTGATCCAACGCCTTACCCACCACATCGGCGCGCAGCACCATACCCGCACCGCCCCCGGCGGGAGTGTCATCGACATTCCGGTGTCTGCCGACCCCGAACGGGCGCAGGTCAATCGTTTTGAGCCGCCATAGCCCATCCGCCAGCGCCCTTCCGGTCAGGGATGCACCAAGAACACCGGGAAAAGCCTCGGGGAACAGCGTCACAACCCGCGCTTCCCACGCGCCTGCCTTGGCCGGGGCATCCTGCATCAATTCACGGGGCTTCGCCGTGGCGGATATCGCCAATTTCCCGTGTGACTTCGGAAGTTTAGCCATCAGGAAACACCCCATCCGGTGGGTCGGCCACGATCCGGCCCGCTCCAAGATCAACGGTCGGCACGGCGGTTTGTGTAAAGGGCAGAAGCACTGTATCGCCTCCGCCTTCCGGCATGACTTCGAGCAGGTCGCTCGCCCCGTGGTTCATCACCGACTTGACGATGCCAAGCACCTGCCCGCCGGTATCCATGACGGTCAGACCAACCAGATCGGAATAGTAATACTCGTCATCAGGCAGGGAGGGCAGGGCGTCGCGTTCAGCGTAGAGATCGACACCTTTCAGCGCGTCGGCATCCTCTTTCGTGACAATCCCGTCAACCCGTGCGGTCAATGCGTTTTTGGTGCGGCCAGTCAGTACGATCTGGGCGAATTGGCGTCCATCCGTCGTGTAAAGCGGGGTATAGTCGACGATTGCCTCGGGCTCTGCGCAATAGCTTTTCAGCCGCACCTCCCCGTGGACGCCATAGGCACCACTCAGAGTGCCAACGATGATCCGGTCTGTCATTTAACCTCCGCGCATCGCATTGGAAATCAAGATGAAATCACCTTCAGTAATTTCGAACAGCGACCGACGAAACGCCATGCCCCAATGGCGGGGATTGGTGACAAAGGTGAGATCTTCGAGCATCGGCTTCACGGGCACTTCACTGACTGTTG
>CAYTUW010000120.1:0-9356 GCA_964441435.1 uncultured Rhodobacterales bacterium | reverse complement strand
GCCGCGCGGTGAATATCCCCCTCATGGCCGTATGTGTCGACCATTTCGGTGATCACCTTAAGCTGGACAGGGTCCACCACCGCGCCGATGTCGATGGATTTATCGAGCGGATCGCCAATGCGCAGCTTGTCCATACGGGCCTTGAGTTTCGCGTAGAACCGATCGGCTACCCCCTCCTGCACCAGAAGGCGGGATCCAGCGCAGCAGACCTGCCCCTGGTTGAACCAGATCGCATCGACCAGCCCCTCAACCGCGCTGTCAAGATCAGCATCGTCAAAGACGATGTAGGGCGATTTGCCCCCCAGTTCCAATGTCAGCGCCTTGCCCGACCCGGCGGTCGCTTCGCGGATGCGGCGGCCCACAGCGGTGGACCCCGTAAAGGCGACCTTGTTGACATCCTTGTGCGTGACGATCATCTCGCCCACTGCGCCGTCGCCAGTCACGATGTTTACTACCCCGTTCGGCACACCCGCTTGCTGGCAGATTTCGGCAAACAGAAGTGCTGTGAGCGATGTATATTCAGCCGGTTTCAGAACAACGGCATTGCCCATCGCAATGGCGGGTGCGATTTTCCAGGCCAGCATCAGCAGCGGAAAATTCCACGGGATCACCTGCCCGCAAACGCCGAGCGGTTCACGGTTCGCGCATTCGCTGTCGGCAAGTTGCGCCATGCCCGCGTGATAGTAGAAATGGCGCGCGACCAGCGGCACGTCGATGTCGCGGCTTTCGCGGATCGGCTTGCCGTTGTCCATGGTTTCGAGCACGGCGAACAGGCGGGAGTTTTTCTGCACCAGCCGGGCAATGGCGTAAAGGATACGGGCGCGTTGATGGCCGGGGGCCTTGGCCCATTTCACTTGCGCCTTCCGGGCGGCTGCCACGGCGTTGTCCACGTCCTTCTGCGTTGCCTGGGTGATCTGGCCAAGCGGTTCGCCATTGGCCGGATTCTTCGTCGCAAACCCTTTGCCGGGTTTGGTGAAGGCACCGTCGATGAACAGGCCGAACCTGCCCTTGTGATCTGCGAGCCACGCTTCGGCTTCACCCGCCGCTTCGGGGGCGGGGCCGTAATCCATGCTTTCGAAGATTTCTTTGACGTTCATGATGCGGTCCCCGTGACCTGCCCCAGCATTACATAGAATCGCGCCAGACACCGAGGGTGGGGGCGTTTATCGCACCCGCCCTGGGGGGCGGGGTCGGGTGCGATCCGGGTCATGAATGACCCGGAGGTATAAATATGTTCAAACCTCATCATGCCATCGCATGTCGGTGACCCGCCGAATAGCGCCCGGTCACATGATGTTCGAGCTGGCGTTCGATATCGCCAAGCAGGCTGGACGCACCAAAACGGAACATATCCGGCTGTAGCCAGCGGTGGCCCAACTCCTCTTTCATCAGCGCAAGATAGGTCAGCGCGTCTTTGGCCTTCGAAATCCCGCCTGCGGGTTTGTAGCCAACACGATAGCCGGTGCGGTCGTAATAGTCGCGGATCGCGCGGATCATCACAAGGCTGACCGGCAGGGTCGCGTTCACGCTTTCCTTACCGGTTGAGGTTTTGATGAAATCCGCCCCGGCCATCATGCAGATCAGGCTGGCACGCGCGACATTGCGCAAGCTGCCAAGTTCCCCCGTGGCCAGGATCGCCTTCACATGGGCATCGCCACAGGCGGCGCGAAATTCCTTCATCTCGTCATAAAGTGCCTGCCAGTTCTGGGTCAGCACATGGCGGCGGGAAATCACGATGTCGATTTCTTCGGCCCCGGCCTTCACACTTTCCCTGATCTCCTCCACCCGCAGGTGGAATGGCGACAGGCCCGCCGGAAAACCTGTCGAAACGGCAGCAACTGGAATGCCAGTGCCGGAAAGAGCCTCAACAGCGGTTTCGATCATGTCGTGATAGACGCAGACCGCGCCTGTGGTGATCCCCTCCACACCCAGCGATTTCAGCAGTGCCGGGTTCACGGGATTTGCCGCCTTGGCACATAAGCGGCGCACGCGCCCGGCCGTGTCATCGCCCGCAAGCGTTGTGAGGTCGATGCAGGTGATCGCCTTTAATAGCCATGCGGCCTGAAATTCCTTTTTGACCGAACGGCGGCCCGGCAGGGTGGCGCAGCGGCGTTCGACGGCAGAGGTGTTGACCTCAACCGCATGGACCCAATCAAGGTCAAGCTCCATGCCGGGGTTGCGTGCTTCATGCAGTTGCGGCAACTGGCTTTTGCTCGCCAGATCGGCGGCGATCGTTTGTGTTTCGGCTTTCATGTCAGGCTCCGGGCGGGGAGGGTCGATTCAAAGTCTCACGGCGGTGGCTCTATTGCAAGTTTTACCGTTTGGTCAAGAAACTTCGATTTGGCATAGCCTCGGCCTGGGGGCGAACCCACGGCCCGGATTTACAAAAGGATGTTCCAACACGGCACAATACCAGCTAGGAACCCCGTAAAACACCGGAGATGCGCCATGACCTTCAATCGTGACCTCAAAATTGCCCCGTCGATCCTGTCTGCCGATTTCGCCAATTTCGGTGCTGAATGCGAGGCGGTGGAGGCCGAGGGGGCCGATTGGGTGCATGTTGATGTGATGGATGGGCATTTCGTGCCGAACATCACCTTTGGTCCGGACACCTGCAAGGCGATCCGGCCCCATATCAAGGGCGTGATGGACGTGCACCTGATGATTGCACCGGTCGATCCCTATATCGAAGCATTCGCCGCCTCTGGCGCGGATGTGCTGACCGCGCATGTCGAAAGCGGGGCCCATGTGCATCGCACATTGCAGGCGATCCGCGCGGCTGGGCCAAAGGCGGGGCTGGCGCTGAACCCCGGCACCCCGGCAAGTGCGGCTGCGCCGTTTCTCGATCTTGTGGACCTCATCTGCGTGATGACGGTGAACCCCGGTTTCGGCGGGCAGAAATTCATCCATTCCTGTGTCGAGAAGGTCAAGGATCTGCGCAACATGATTGGGGATCGCGCGGTGCATATTGAAATCGACGGTGGTGTGACACCGGAAACCGCCCCGCTAGTGCGGGCCGCCGGGGCGGATGTGCTGGTGGCGGGATCAGCGGTGTTCAAGGGTGGCTCGGTCGACAACCCGGCACCTTATGGCGACAATATCCGCGCCATTCGTGCGGCTTGCGACTAAGTGGCCCTTAGCCGCATGTCTCGAGCCGGAACTTCAAAAAGGTTTCACCAGCGTAATCGACCTCCCCAACCTGCCGCGCACCCATACGTTTGAGCGCGCCGAGGTTCTTGCGCGTCGGTGGCAGCAAGAAGGTCACATAAGGGATGCGCGCATCCGCAGTGGCAAATTCCAGCGCCTTTCTGGCGATCCTCGGGCCAAGCCCGAACTGATCCGGCTTCAGCACCAGACCGAAATCCCATTCGTCGCCTTCTTTCTGAAATCCTCCCCAGCCGACATAGGCCCCGTCGCGCAGAAACGCCCAATGGCCCAGCCCGTCGCGGTGCCAGCAGGCCTCCTTCGCGGCAATGAAATCAGCGCAGGCCGTTTCATCCCAGTCAAAGGTCAGCAGCGGCATATGTTCCGCCACGCGGGTATCAGACATATGGGCGATGATCTCTGCCGCGTTGACCTCTGTGAGGCGCGTGAACTTGATCCCGTTCCGGTCGATTGTCATCTGGTAACCCTGTTGACCTGCTCAGCGGGCGGACCCTAGCCCGCAAAACAGCGGCGTCAATCGGACAGATTTCACGTTGCGGTGAATATGTCAGGGCAGGGGCGCACCGCTACGCCAGACGCGGGTCAGGCGATAGCCATCATCAAGGTGAACCATATCCGCCACAGCGCCAGGGCGCAGGTGGCCGACATCCGCACCGATCAGATTGGCGGGAATGGATGTCGCCATGGCAAGCGCTTGTTCCGGCGTGACGCCAACCTCCTTGACCATCACTTCAACGGCGCGCGGAAAGTCGAGGTCCGCACCCGCCAGCGTGCCATCGGCAAGTGTCAGCCGCCCGTCGCGCCGCAGGATGCGCCGCCCGCCAAGGTTGAACTCTGTCTGTTCGGTGCCGATGGGGGCCATAGCATCCGTCACCAGAAACAGCTGACCGGGGCCGCGTTTGGCAGCAATCGCTGCGCGCAGGCTGATCGGGTGCACATGGATGCCGTCGGCGATCAGCCCGGCGGACAGGTCGCCAGAATCGAGCGCCGCACCCACCACGCCCGGTTCGCGGTTGCCAAGCTGGCGCATGGCGTTGAACAGATGTGTCACACAGCGCGCGCCCGCATGTGCAGCGGCCAGGCAGGTGTCAGCCGTTGCATCCGTGTGACCGAGGGAAACAAGCACGCCTGCGGCAACCAGTTCAGAAATCTGATCCGGCGTCACGGTCTCGGGGGCCACGGTCAGTTTCAGCACCGGCAGCCGTGCGGCTGCGTCAAGGTAAAGCGCCATGTCATCGGGTTCCATCGCCCGGATCAGCGCCGGATCATGTGCCCCCTTGCGTGCCACCGACAGATGCGGCCCCTCCAGATGCAGACCCAACAGCCCGGGCACGCCTTCGCCACAGGCTGCAATCGCGGCCTCGACCGTGGCGCGGGTGGTTTCCGGCCTATCGGTGATCAGCGTTGGCAGCAGCGCGGTGGTGCCGACACGGGCGTTGGCCTCTGCCATGCGGCGGATCGTGGCAACAGAGGGCGCATCATTCAGCATCAGCCCATCGCCGCCATTGACCTGAAGATCGACAAACCCTGGCGCAAGGATTCCACCGGGCAAAGCCACATGATCCGCACCGTCAGGAACCACATCGGACAGGTCTGTAACCATGCCATGCTCAAGCAGCAGCACCTTGTTGTGATGCAGAGTTTCGCCGTCAAAAATTGCGGCGCCGGAGAGGGCAGTCAGGCTCATACGGTTTCAGTGACCTTCCGCAGGTGGCGCGGTGTATCCGGGTTGATCCCCCGTGCAGCGGCAACCCGATCGACCATCGCGTAAAAGCTGACGATCAGTGCGATGGGATCACACAGCGGATGGTCTGTGCGGATGTGGTCAAGCCGTGTCGCCGCCTTCGCCTTGTCGGAGGTGACAAAGACAGAGGCACCTTTGCCGGCGATCTGGTCAGCAACATCTACCAGCGCGCCTTCAGCGACATCCCCGGCGGCCAACGCCAGCACGGGAAAGCCCGTTTCGACAATGGACACAGGGCCGTGCAGCACCTCTGCCGAGGAATAGCTTTCGGCGTGCAGCTGGCAGGTTTCCTTGAACTTCAGCGCCGCCTCATTTGACATGGCCCAGCTTGGCCCGCGGCCCAGCGTGAACAGATTGCGGCGCGCGCCGATGGCGGCGCACATCTCGGGCCAGTCGATCTCTGCGGCTTTTGCAAGCTGGCCGGGCAGCGCGCGGATTGCGTTGATCAAGGCCTGGTCATCCGCCCAATGAGCGAGCAGCAACAGCCCGGCAACGGCGGAGGTCACAAAGGTCTTGGTCGCCGCCACCGATAGTTCCGGCCCGGCACAGATATCAAGCGTCGATGCAGAGGCCCGAGCCAGCGGCGAAGTGGCGTCATTGGTAATGGCAAAGGTCAGCGCGCCGGCCTTCTCGGCGGCCTCAGCCAGGGCGACGATGTCGGGGCTTTTGCCAGATTGAGAGACGGAAATCACCCCTGCACCTGCCAGCTTCAGCGGTGCGCCATAGATCGAGGCGACCGAAGGCCCGATGGAGGCCACGGGCACCCCGAGCAACAATTCAGAAGCGTATTTCAGATAGGTTGCCACATGGTCTGATGACCCGCGTGCCACGGTCGCCAGATAGGCCGGATTGGCGGCAGCAAGCTGGGTTGCGGCCTGTATTATGGTATTGCCGCCGCGCGAAAGCAGGCGTTCGACCGCATCGGGGATTTCCAGCACCTCGCGGCGCATCTGAGTCTGGGTAGTGTCGGCCATGTCAGCCTTCCTTCAGGTTGAGTTCGGCGATGAAGTCATAGGCATCACCACGATAGAGCGAACGGGTGAATTCGATCACCCGTCCTGTTTCAAGATAAGATAGCCGTTCGATCCGCAGCCCGGCGGCACCTTCATGTACGCCAAGAAGCCCGGAATCCTCCGGGCCGAGGTTCACCGCAGTGATCCGCTGTTCCGCGCGCACCGGCTTGACGCCGTCCTGATCCAGCACCGCATAAAGTGAACTGGTGACGGCTATCGGGTTCGGCAGGATATCACAGGGCAGGGCGGCGCGTTCAATCGCCATCGGTTGCCCATCAGCACGCCGCAACCGCTTGATCCGAGACACGGATGCCCCTTCGGGAAGGTCAAGCACACGGGCTTCTTCCTCTCCGGCGACAAAAACGCCGCGTTCAAGAAACACCGCATCGGTGTTCAGCCCGCGCTTTGCCATATCTTCGGAAAATGACGTCAGGCGCGTCAGCTTCTGTTCGACCCGCCGGGTCCGCTGCGCGATGAAGGAACCGGAGCCCTGGCGTTGCACAATAGCGCCTTCGTCAACCAGGGTTTCAATCGCTTTGCGCACAGTGACGCGGGACAGATCAGTTATGGTGGCGATTTCGCGTTCTGGCGGCAGCGGGCTATCGGGTGGCAGAACTCCGCTGTCGATACCGTGTTCGATACGTTTGCGCAGCTGCACATAGCGCGGCCCGCCAGACGGGGACAGCCATTCCGTTGGGCGGAGGAACTCGCTCACGCTCATGCCGGGGCCTCCTCCGGGATTTGCTGCGCTAGGATGACCGCACCGTCAAGGGCGCTGCCGTCGGGTTCCGACATGTCGGCGACGATGTTTTCGGGAAGGAAATCGCGGTAATGCGGGCCAAGGCCACCAAGTGCGCAGATGCGTGTGCCGGGCCGATAGCCAAGCGCGTCAATAAGTTTGACAATATAGGCCGCCCCGGCAGCCATTACTTCGGTTGCGGCGGGATCGCCTGCACGGGCGGCGGCAACAATCTGTGGGGCAAGGCTGGCAAGCCGTGCCGGATCGCCAGCATGGGCGATAATGTCGGCAGGTGATGAAAAACGTGTTCGGATTTCACGCAACAGGGCAGAGGCGGGGGTCAGACCATCCTCAAGCAGCATGACGCGCGTCAGGATTTCACGGCCAAGCCAGGCGCCGGAGGCTTGATCGCTCAGCCGCAGCCCCCAACCACCGACAAGCCGGGAACCCCCGTTGATGCGCGCCCCGGCAAAAGAACCGGTGCCAACGGAAAATATCATGCCATCCGCCGTGCCCAGCGCGCCGACCAGGGTCGTTTCGCGGTCATCGCTGACGGTGATCCGGGCAAAAGGCAGAGCTGCCGCTACCCGCGTCCGGATGGTATTGTCAATCGCGCCTGCCAGGCCAAAATGGGCGCTGACCTGATCGGCGGAAATCCCGGTTTCGCTGCTGATCTCGGCCCATCTGGCGTTCAGTTCGATGAGGGCCGCATCAAAATCTGTGGTGACGTTTGTCCCCGCACCCGTGACCGTGGAAACCTGCGTGCCGGATGGGTCGACAAGCCGCAGCCGACAGGTCGAGCCGCCGCCGTCCACACCCAGAAAATATTGCTCTGTCACAGGAATCATGGCAATACCTATATAATACCTATCTGCGATATCAAAGACCAATTTGTCTGAAAAACGCTGAATATCGCCCCGTCTCAAATTCCTGTGGACAAAAGGTATTAAAAAGGTATGCTTTTTGGAAATGGGGAGATTCGCGCTGCAATGCACAAGCCGCTGCTGAATACGGAAACGTACCACCCGGCTGCCAAGGGGCTGGATGTGCTGGGTGATATGGCGATCCTCGACATTCTTCTCAAGGGCCAGATTGCTGCTGTTGAGGCCGTGGGCTCGGCGCTTTCCGATATTGCGGCGGGTGCGGCGCTGATGGTGTCAGCGCAAAGGAGCGGCGGGCGGTTTATCTATGCGGCGGCGGGGTCAAGCGGGCTCGCCTGCCTTTGCGATATTGCGGAACTGCCCGGCACATTCGGGCTGGATGTGGCAGATCTTTCGATCCATATGGCCGGTGGGGTGCCACGAGGGCCAGAGATGCCTGGTGACACCGAAGACACCGTTGAAGAGGCCGCTTTGGCAGAGGTTCAGGCCGGGGATGTTGTGATTGCGGTCACCGCATCCGGCAGCACGCCCTACACGGTCGCATTCGCGCGCGGTGCCAAGGCGCGCGGTGCCCATGTCATCGCCATGGCCAACAATGCCGAGGCAGAGATTTTTGCCCATGCGGAAGTCGCCATCCATGTGCCGACCCCACCAGAAGTCGTGGCCGGCTCGACCCGGCTGGGCGCGGGTACGACGCAGAAGGTTGTGCTGAACCTCATGTCAACGCTGATGGGGGTGCGGTTGGGCCATGTCTATGACGGGATGATGGTCAATCTCATTGCCGACAACGAAAAACTGCGCCGCCGCGCCGCCGCCATTGTGGTGGAGGCAGCCGGATGTGATGCGGAGACAGCAGGACAGGCGATTCACCATGCGAAAGGAAAGGTGAAACCCGCCATTTTGCTTGCTGCGGGCGCGCCGGACCTGATGGCAGCCGAAGAGATACTCGTTGGAACGGGCGGAGATCTCCGCCAGGCTCTGGCGCGTGTAAACACCCCGGCAGAAGCCGGACATTCACTTAAAACTGGGAGGTAAATATGACCCGATTGAAACTAGGCAGCGCCCTGCTGCTGACCAGCGTGATGGCCACGGCGGCCGCTGCGCAGGACGTGACGCTGACCATCGAAAGCTGGCGCAACGATGACCTCGCGCTGTGGCAGGAAAAGCTGATCCCCGCCTTTGAAGCGGCCAACCCCGGCATCAAGGTGGTGTTCGCCCCATCCGCGCCAACCGAATACAACGCGGTGCTGAATTCCAAGCTCGATGCGGGATCCGCCGGTGACCTGATCACCTGCCGCCCGTTTGATGCTTCGCTTTCGCTTTATGACGCGGGCCATCTGGCCGACCTGAGTGACCTTGATGGTATGGCCAACTTCTCTGACGTGGCGAAATCCGCCTGGCAGACCGATGATGGTGCTGCGACATTCTGCGTGCCGATGGCCTCCGTGATCCACGGGTTCATCTACAACAAGGACATCTTCACCGAGCTTGGCCTTGACGTTCCCGCGACCGAAGATGCGTTCTTTGACGTGCTTGATGCGATCAAGGATGAAGGCAGCTACATTCCGATGGCCATGGGCACCAATGACCAGTGGGAAGCGGCGACCATGGGCTACAACACCATCGGTCCGAACTACTGGAAGGGTGAGGAAGGCCGCCTTGCGCTGATCGCGGGCGACCAGAAGCTGACCGATGAAGCCTGGGTTGCCCCGTATCGCCAGTTGGCGCGCTGGGGTGAATACCTTGGTGACGGCTATGAGGCGCAGACTTATCCCGACAGTCAGAACCTGTTCACGCTGGGCCGTGCCGCCATC
>CAYTUW010000119.1:0-9391 GCA_964441435.1 uncultured Rhodobacterales bacterium | reverse complement strand
GATCGTGCCGGGGCTGCTGCTGGCGCTGCTGTTCATGGCCTATGTCGCGGGCTGGTCGATTGTCCGGCGCGAAGAGGTGCCTGATATCGGCGCGTCCATGTCATTTGGCGAAAAGCTAAAGGAAAGCCGATTCCTGATCCCGATCATTCTGCTGATTCTCGCGGTGATTGGGTCGATGTATGGCGGCTGGGCCACCGCGACAGAGGCGGCGGCGATTGGTGTGATCGGATCGCTGATCCTTGCCGGGGCGCAAGGTTCGCTCACTCGCGCGACCTTCATCGACTCCCTGCTCGGCGCGACCCGCACAAGTGCGATGATTGCGCTCATTCTGATGGGGGCAACGGCGCTGACGCTGGCGATGGGATATACGCGCCTGCCGCTGGCGCTCGCCCAGTGGATCGACGCGCTGGAACTTTCGAAATTTTCGCTCCTCCTGGCGCTCATGCTGTTTTACATCGTGCTGGGCATGTTCCTTGACGGGATTTCGTCCGTCGTGCTGACCATGGCGATTGTGCAGCCGATGGTGGTGGGGGCCGGGATCGACCTGATCTGGTTCGGCATCTTCATCGTGGTGGTGGTTGAGATGGCGCAGATCACGCCGCCGATTGGATTCAACCTCTTTGTGATGCAGGGGATGACCAACCACGACATGGGCTACATCGCCAAGACCGCGTTGCCGTTGTTTGCAATCATGGTGGTGATGGTCTTCATCCTGATTGGCTGGCCGGAGCTTGCAACTTACCTGCCGGAAAACATGCGGGAGGCAACGGGCCGCTGATGCTGGCCTGGATCGGGGCACGGGCACGTTATGTGCTGTTGATTGGTTGTGCGCTGGCCCTGTTCCTGCCCGCTCTGTCAGCGTGGTTAAGACCGGCGCTTCCTGCCCTGGTCGCGCTGGTTCTGGGCCTTTCTGCGGCGCGGATGGATTTGGCGGCGGTGCTGCGGGGCATGGTTGCGCCGGCGCGGCTCATTTGGTTGCTCGGTTTGACCCTCCTGATGTTGCCAGTCACGGCGTTGGTGCTGTCGCTGCTGCCGTTAGGGGCCTTTGGTCCTTCAGCCGTTCTCTTCGCACTTGCACCGCCGATTTCCTCGGCTGCGGCGCTCTGCTTCCTGCTGGGTTTTGATGCCCGCCGCGCGCTGGAGCTGACACTGTTTGCAACGCTGCTGACGCCGCTGATTGGCGCCGTGATGATCCCGTTTCTGCTGCCGGATGCGAGCGTGCCGCACACGGGGGCGCTGATGCTGCGGCTGGCGGGGATGATCGCAGGGGGATTGCTGATCGGTGTTCTGCTACGCTGGGCGCTTGGGGCGGTGTTGATTGCGCGCCGAGCGGCGGAATTTGACGGTGTCAGCGCACTCGCCATGGTGCTGTTTGTGGTGCCATTGTTTGATGGAGTCTGGGCTGAAATCGCAGCGGCTCCTGTCATCGCGCTTTGGATGCTGATATTCGCCGTCGGGCTGAACCTGGGGTCGAACCTTCTGGCGCTTCTGGTCAGCCGCCCGCTGGCCGGGCCGTCCCTTGGCGGTGCGTTAGGCCTGATGTGGGGCAATCGCACTGTCGCGCTCTACCTCGCGGCCTTGCCATTTGATCCGCTGTTCAGCCTGTTTGTCGCGTTTTATCAATTCCCGATGTATGCAACACCGCTCTTGTTTCGCCGCTTCGCCACTACGGTATTACCTTGCCGGGGTTCATAATGCCCTTGGGGTCAAGCGCCTGTTTGATGCTGCGCATCATATCCAGAGCGACCGTATCCTTTTGCCGCCGCATCGAGGCCAGTTTTGACAGGCCAATCCCATGTTCAGCGGAAAAGCTGCCGCCAAGCGCGTTGACCTGATCTTCCACCGCTTCAGTGACAGCTGTGCGCAAGGCTTCTGGAATGCCGTCCCGATTGCCTTCGGGCACCACGGAATAATGGATGTTCCCATCCCCAAGGTGGCAGACGATATGTTCAACCGCACCAGGGCTGACCCTGTCGAGCGTTTTGCCCATCCCGGCAAGAAAGGGTGCCACCCCGCCGAGCGGAAGTGCGACGTCGAAGTCAATCGCCGGCCCACCGGAAATGGCAATTTCAAAAGCGCATTCTCGGATATGCCACAGGCCCGCACGCTGGCTTTCGTTCTGGGCGATGGCGGCGTCCTTGACATGGCCCGCTTCGATTTCTTCGGCGAGCACTTCCTCAACCAGGCCCTGCACATGGGGTCGCCCGTCCGAGCCGGGGCCGGCAAGCAGATCCGAAGTTGCGCCGACCTCCAGCAGGATATTGACCGGGGCAGGGGCGGGTAGGGGCCAGCGGCGATCCTGATCCAGCGCCAGATAAGTCGCGCCGTGATGTTCGGGCATGAATTCAAAGGCTTCAACCGCGCCACCGGTCCGATCCTGCAAGCGGTGCAGCAGATCAAGCGCAGGCGACAGATCGTCCATAGCCAGAAGGGCCGTTGCATAGGCGCGCGGGCGCGGAAACAGCTTGACGATGGCCCGGGTGATGACGCCAAGCGTGCCTTCGGCCCCGATAAACAAATCCTTGAGATCGTAACCTGTGTTGTCTTTATGCAGCGCGCTCATCAGGTTCATCACCCGGCCATCGGCCAGCACGACCTCGATCCCGAGGGTCAGGGACCGCGTATTGCCATACCGCAGCACGTTGGAGCCGCCTGCATTGGTCGACAGGTTGCCGCCGATCATGCAGGAGCCACGCGCGCCGAAGAACAGCGGGAAGACAAGCCCCTTTTCTTCGACCGCCGCGTGGAGGTTTTGCAGGATAACACCAGCCCCAACAGTGGCGGTCCGGGCGGTGGTGTCGATCGCCTCGATCCGGTTCATCCGGCCAAGCGACAGCAGGATACGGTCACCATCCGTGCCGGTGTAGCTGCCTCCGGTCACGCCGGTATTGCCGCTTTGGGGCACCACTGCCACGCCTGCGGCATGGGCGGCGGCAAGGACACGGCTTACCTCTTCGGTTGTGCCAGGGCGCACAACAGCGCGCGCCTTTCCCGGATAATTTCCGGTGACATCGTGACCGTAGACTTCAGCATCAGCGGGCTCTGTGATGACATATTGATCCCCGACGATCAGGCGCATTTCTGCAATCAGGTCTGACATGGTGTGCCTCCGTTTGTTCGGAGACTGGCACAAGTACCAGCCGCGGAAAAGGGCGCAAGGAAGGCAATTAATTGCACGATCCCGGAACGGGGCTATGGCCATGCACGTGCGGCCATTCTAACGTGATTGCCAGCGGTATCGGAGGGCAGGATGCAGGGCGATTTCGATTACATCATTGTTGGTGCGGGCACGGCGGGCTGCGTGCTCGCCAATCGGCTGACGGCGGATGGCAAAACCCGCGTGCTGCTGCTCGAAGCGGGGGGGCGCGACAACTATCATTGGGTGCATATCCCGGTTGGGTATCTCTTTTGCATGGGTAATCCGCGCACGGACTGGATGATGAAAACAGCGGCGGAGCCGGGGTTGAACGGACGTAGCCTTGCCTATCCGCGCGGCAAGGTGCTGGGCGGATGCACCTCGATCAATGGCATGATCTATATGCGCGGGCAGGCCGCCGACTATGACAGATGGGCGCAGATGGGCAATCGCGGATGGGGCTGGGATGATGTGCTGCCTTACTTTCGCAAATCGGAGGATCATCACGGCGGTGCGGATACGCTGCATGGGGCCGGTGGTGAATGGAAGGTCACAAAACAGCGGCTCAACTGGGAAATCCTGGAGGCGTTTCAACGTGCGGCCAGCGAATACGGCATCCCGGCGACGGATGATTTCAACGGCGGGACAAACGAAGGGTCCGGCTTTTTTGAGGTCAATCAGCGGCGAGGTATGCGCTGGTCCACTGCGAAGGGTTTTTTGCGCCCGGCAATGAAGCGGCCAAACCTGAAGGTCGTGACAGGTGCCCATACCGAACATCTGGTTTTTGATGGCAAACGCGCGGTCGGTGTGGCGTATCGGGTCGGCGATGAACGGCAAATTGCGCGGGCGGGCGCGGAGGTCTTGCTTGCGGCGGGTGCGATAAATTCACCGAAGATACTGGAGCATTCCGGGGTGGGCAACGCGGATGTGTTGTCAAACCTCGGCATCGACGTGATCCACGAAAGCCCCGGCGTGGGGGAAAACCTGCAGGACCATCTGCAAATCCGCACCGTGTTCAAGGTGACAGGGGCCAAGACCCTGAACCAGATGGCGAATTCCGCCTTTGGAAAGGCGCGGATCGGCTTGCAATACCTGCTGAACCAATCGGGGCCACTGTCAATGGCACCAAGCCAGTTCGGCATGTTTACCCGCAGCGATGAAACACAAGCGACGCCGGACCTTGAATACCATGTGCAGCCCCTGTCCTGTGACAAGCTGGGGGAGCCGCTGCATTCGTTTCCGGCGATCACGGTGTCGGTCTGCAACCTGCGGCCGGAAAGCACCGGGTCGTGCCACGCGGTCAGCCGGGATACGTTTGAACAGCCGGAAATTCGTCTGAATTACCTGTCGGCGGAGCGAGACAAGATGGTCGCCGTGAAGGCGGTCAAACAGGCCCGCGCGATCATGGGGATGAAGGCGCTCAAACGCTACACCCCGGAGGAGTTTCTGCCCGGACCAGAGGTAGCAAGCGATGAGGATGTGCTGCGCGAGGCGGGGACGATCGCCACGACGATTTTTCATCCCGTGGGTACTTGCAAGATGGGCTCTGATCCGATGGCGGTGGTGGATGAAGAACTGCGGGTGCGCGGGGTTGACGGGCTGCGCATTGTGGATGCCTCCGTCATGCCAAAGATCACCTCGGGCAACACCGCGTCCCCGGTCATCATGATTGCGGAAAAAGCGGCGGATATGATCCGCGATGCCCATCGGTCCTGACGGCCCTCTTCGCAATGAAAGCCCGGTGAGGGCTTGAAGAGCGATCAGAGCGTTGCCAGCAGATCAGACATGCGCGAAAGCCCGGTTTGGAGATTGGCCTCCGCCCCCCCGCCAACACCGGCACGTATATGATGGGGCAGGCCGTAAGCGCTGCCGGGCAGAGGGAACGTGTGATAGGGATCGGCCAGCCGTCTGCCTCGCCGGCGGTGATCAGCACATCCTTTTGATCACAGATGCCACCGAGACCCGCATGGCGAAGTACATGCTGGCGCAGCTCCGGCAAGCCACGGAAATCGCGCAGTTTCCAGCCGAGCGGCTACTCAGGGTCGAGAGCCGACAGCAACTCGCCAGGTTTCGGCAGCGTAGACTGGGAAAACCCGATGAAAGCTTCTGGATCAGCCTCTGTTGTTTCGAGCAGATACCGAAACAGCGTATGAATTTCGACTTTTTTTCCTGACTTGAGTTTTTGCGAAACAATGATGGGTCAAGAATGTGCCTTATGTCGACGGCGGAGCGTTTCCGGACGGCTCGGAATAGACAGCGCCGCGTCGCCACGCGCGCCCTCGCTGATCACGCGGCCCTTGCTGATGACCGCGAGCCGATTTGCGCGCAGGCGCAACGCCTCAATCGGGTTGCCAGCGTCCAACACGACAAGGGAGGCCAGCGCGCCGACCTTCAATCCGTAATCCTGAAGCCCCATGATGCGGGCGTTTGCCTCTGTAACCATCTCAAAACATTTGCGCATCTCGTCCGGCGACGACATCTGCGCCACATGCAGCCCCATAAAGGCGACATCGAGCATGTCCGCAGTGCCGAGCGAATACCAGGGATCAAGCACACAATCCTGACCCCAGCCAACCTCTATCCCCATGGCCAGCATTTCCTTTACGCGCGTCAGGCCGCGTCGTTTCGGGAATGTGTCATGCCGCCCCTGAAGCATGATATTGATCAGCGGGTTGGGGATGGCTGCGATTTCTGCCTCGGCCATCAGGGGCAGCAGTTTGCTGACATAATAGTTGTCCATCGAATGCATGCTTGTCAGATGGCTGCCCGCCACGCGCCCCTGCAAACCCAGCCGCTGGGTTTCATAGGCAAGCGTCTCGATATGGCGGCTCATCGGGTCATCGGTTTCGTCGCAGTGCATATCAACCATCAAACCGCGGTCGGCGGCTATTTCACAAAGCGCCGTGACCGAACGCGCGCCATCTGCCATCGTGCGTTCAAAATGTGGAATACCACCCACCACATCGACACCCATATCAAGCGCGCGGATCGTGTTGTCCATCGCGGTTGGGTCACGGAACACGCCATCCTGGGGAAAGGCGACAAGTTGCAGGTCGATGTAATCCTTTACCTTCTCGCGCAGCTCCAGCATCGCCTCAACGCCCAGCAGCCGATCATCACAGGTATCGACATGGCTGCGGATTGCCAGAAGCCCCATCGACGCCGCCCAGTCGCAGTATTCCAGCCCGCGCGTGACCATATCCTCGACCGTGACAATCTCTTTTAACTCCCCCCACAGCGCGATCCCCTCCAGCAATGTACCGGAGCCATTGATGCGGGGCTGCCCGTAGGACAGCGTGGCATCCATGTGGAAATGCGGGTCGATGAATGGCGGGCTGACCAAATCGCCTGTGGCGTCAATGATGTGGCCGGATTCGGCTGTGGCAAGGTCTCCTATCGCCGCGATCCGGTCGCCCTTGATCCCGATGTCGGCTTGCGTTCCATCAAGCAGGGTGCCGCCCTTTACGATCAGGTCAAACATCAGCGTTCTCCTTTCTGGAAAGGTACCATCAGGGCGGCGGGCACCTCTGCACGGCGCGACATAAAGACAAGCGCGAGGATTGACAGCACGTAAGGGATCATCAGAAACACCTGATAGGGCACATGGGCACCTAGCGGTGTTTGTTGCAGACGGATCTGCAAGGCGTCAAAGGCGGCAAAGAGGATCGCACCCAGCAAGGCCTTGCCCGGACGCCAGGACCCGAACACTACCAGCGCAATGCAGATCCAACCACGCCCGTTGACCATCTCGAAGAAGAAGGAGTTGAACGCGCTCATCGTCAGAAAAGCACCCCCCACTGCCATCAGGCCCGATCCGACCATTACAGCCCCTATGCGCAAGCCGTTGACCGATAGCCCCTGCGCCGCAACCGCTGCGGGGTTTTCGCCAGCGGCCCGAATGGCCAGACCCAGCGGCGTGCGATAAAGCACATAGGCCGTCACCGCCGCGACAATAAAGGCAAGATAGGTCAGTGGCGTCTGGGCGAGGATACCGGGCAGGGGCAGGGGCTGAAACGCTTCGATCCGGGGGGGCGCATCCGCTTCGGGTAGAACGATCCGGTAGGTGAAATAGGTGACAGAGGTTGCCAAGAGCGTGATGCCAAGGCCGACAACATGTTGCGACAGGCCGAAGGGTACGGTCAACACGCCATGGATTGCTCCAAAGGCCATCCCCGACAGCATCGCCACACAGACCCCGCCCCAAAGGCCAAGTCCGGCATAAACGCTGACCCAGCCGGCAAAGGCACCGATGACCATGATCCCTTCGATGCCGAGGTTCAGCACCCCGGCGCGTTCGCAGATCAGCTCTCCCATCGTGGCAAAGATCAGCGGTGATGCAATGCGCAGCGCCGCCGCCCAGAAGCTGACCGAAAGCAGAATGTCGAGGATGTCCATAAGCCTACCCCCTGACCACGCGGAACCGCACCAGCATCAGCGCGAGCACCATCAAAAGCAGGGCCGAGGCCAACAGGATATCGGCGATATAGCTGGGCACCTCGGCGGCGCGCGACATGCTGTCCGCCCCGACAAACACCCCGGCAACAAAGAGCGCAGAAATGACTACCCCCAGCGGATTGAGCCGCGCCAGCATTGCCACAATGATGCCCGTGTAGCCAAAGCCGGGTGACAGATCGAGTGTCAGCGCGCCCTTGAGGCCCGAGACTTCGCTAAAGCCTGCAAGGGCCGCAAGCCCGCCCGACAGCAGCGCGGTTTTGACAATCACGGTATTGACCGGGATGCCTGCAAAGCGCGCGGCTTCGGGGTTGAGGCCAACGGCGCGGATTTCATACCCAAGTGTTGTGCGCGTCTGGATCACCCAGATCGCCAGCGCGGCAATCAGCCCGATCAGAAACCCCCAGTGCAGCCGCAGCCCTTCGACAATCCGCGGCAGGCGGGCGGCGGCGTCAAGCCGCTCGCTTTTCGGCCAGCCCATGCCCATCGGATCTTTCATCGGCCCCTCCAGCAGATAGGACACCAGCAAAAGCACAATAAAATTCAACAGCAATGTCGTGACAACCTCATCCACGCCAAGCCGCGCCTTTGCCAGCGCCGGACCAAGCAGCATCAGCGCGCCCCCGACCATCGCGGCCACAGCGATGATCAGGATCGTGATCGGGCCGGGCAGGGGCAGGGCGCCCGTTCCAAGCAGGACAGTGATGATCGCACCGATGTAAAGCTGCGCCTCCGCCCCGATGTTCCAAAGCTTCGCACGAAAGGCAACCGCAACCGCCAACCCGGTAAAGATCAGCGGGGTCGCACGGTTCAGCGTTTCCAGCAGGGCAAATTTTGACCCGGCGGCACCGTGGAGGATGAGGCCGAGGATGGAAAACGGCTCGCCCCCTGCAATCGCTGCCAGCACCGCCGCGATGACAATCGTTGCTCCCAGCGCCAAAGCCGGGAGCCCCGCGCGGCGCGCAAACGTCGGATTGGCAATCGGTTCAAGCCGCATCGGTAAACCCCTTGCCCGCCATCCAGACGCCAAGCTCCGCCTGCGATTTTTCCCCATGCGCAAATGGCGGCGACAGGCGACCTTCGCTGATCACGTGAATGACGTCTGATAACCCCATGATTTCGTCCAGGTCCTCGCTGATAAGTAAAACCGCTGCTCCGCGATCCCGCGCCGCGATAAGCTGGGAATGAACATAGTTCACTGCACCGATATCCAGCCCGCGAACCGGTTGATTGGCAAGAATGATGTCGGGGTTGGTTTCAAGGGCGCGACCAAGGATCAGCTTTTGCATATTGCCGCCAGACAGAAGGCGGATCGGCGTATCCGGGCCGGGGCAGCGCACGTCATATTGGTCAATGATGGCGGTGGTATGGGCCTCGGCGGCGCGCCAATCCATCCAGCCCCGATTGCTAAACGTGCTGCGATACCCTTCGAGGATGGCATTTTCCGTCAGGCTCAGGTCGGCGACCGTGCCAGTCTTGTGGCGGTCTTCGGGAATGCGGGCGATACCGCGGGCGAGCGCGGTGCCAGGGGTCCAGATTTTTGGGGTGATGCCTTTGACTTCCATCGCTCCGCTTTGGGGGGTGATAAGTCCGGCGATCAGATTGGCCAGCGCTGCCTGCCCATTGCCTGACACCCCGGCCAGCCCGGTGATCTGCCCGGATTTCAGGCTCAGATCAACCGCCTTCAAGCCCGGCGCATTGCCAATATTCGGAGTGGAAACGCGCCGCAATTCCAGCAATGTGTCCCCGGCGTCTTGCGGGGTGATTTTTGGCTCTGCCACCTCGCCGCCCACCATCAGCGCG
>CAYTUW010000118.1:0-9508 GCA_964441435.1 uncultured Rhodobacterales bacterium | reverse complement strand
ACAGGGTGAAGATCTCGACCCCGTCCGCCGTCACGCCGACCGAATGCTCGAACTGGGCCGACAGGCTTTTGTCGCGGGTCACGGCGGTCCAGCCGTCGGCCAGCACCTTCACGTCCCGGCGGCCGGCATTGATCATCGGTTCGATGGTGAAGAACATGCCTTCCTCAAGCGTGGCGCCGGTGCCTGGTCGTCCGTAGTGCAGCACATTTGGCGGCGCGTGAAACACCTGACCCAGCCCATGCCCGCAGAAATCGCGCACCACCGACATGCGGTGGCTTTCGGCGTATTTCTGGATCGCGTGACCGATATCGCCAAAGGTATTGCCGGGTTTCACGGCCTCTATCCCCTTCATCAGCGCATCATGGGTGACATCGAGCAAACGCTCTGCCTTGCGCGCGAGCTTACCTGCGACATACATGCGCGAGCTGTCGCCATACCAGCCGTCAACGATCACGGTCACGTCGATGTTCAGAATATCGCCGTCCTTCAGCACCTTGTCGCCGGGAATGCCATGACAGACCACATGGTTGACCGAAATGCAGGAGGCATGGCGATACCCTTTGTAACCGATGGTGGCAGAGGTCGCGCCAGCGTCATCCACCATTGCCTCTATCGCCGCGTCAATCGCCCCGGTAGTTGCGCCGGGCACAACCATTTCCGAAACCTTATCAAGTATTTCCGCCGTCAGGTGCCCAGCAGCATGCATCCCGGCAAAATCACCGGGTTCGTAGATGCGGATGCCATCCTTGGTGATGCGGCCAGATTTGTCCAACGTGCTCTCCTTCGTCATATCCGGGCTAGATAATGCAGCCACGGCAAATGTGAAAGGGGGCGGTTAAGTGAAAGTGAACGGCAGGCGCTGGCCCAGCCAAACCCCTTCGGGGCTGATCTTGGTGTCATAACACAGCACCTCCAGCCCTTCGGCCATCGCGGCGCGGAAAGTTTCGGCGTAGGCAGGGTCAATGTCAGACGCCAGGGTCACGCGGGTACAATCGCTACGCTGGACAAGGTAGAACAGCATGGCGCGGTCGCCTTTCCGGATCATGTCCACCAGCTCATTGATATGTTTTCGCCCGCGCGCAGTCACGGAATCCGGGAATTCGCCAAGGCCAGGTTCGCGGCTCAGGGTGACGCATTTCACCTCCAGCCAGAGCGGGCGTTGATCGCCACCCGAAAGCAAAAAATCCACCCGGCTGCCGCTGCCGTATTTCACCTCTGGCCGGATGTCCGGATATTCCGCCAGTTCCACCACTTCACGCGCCAATAGGGCGGCGCGCAGCGCGCGGTTCGGCACCGATGTGTCGACCCCTGTGAAATGCCCGTTTTCATGATCAACCAGCCGCCAGCCGAATTTCAGCTTCTTCTTTGGGTCGTCATTGGGTTCAAGCCAGATTTTCTGGCCTTCCTCTTTCAGCCCCAGCATGGAGCCGGGATTGGCGATATGGGCGGTGACCTCACACCCGTCCTCAAGCCGGACATCGGCAAGGAAGCGTTTGTAGCGGCGGATCAGGCGGCCGGGGATCAGAGGGGTTTGAAAGCGCATAAACGCGGCCTATACCGGAAAGAGCAAACCAGCAAGGAGGCGCAGAGCGTGCCCAACCCAACCGCCGCAATGATTGTCATCGGGGATGAAATTCTGTCCGGCCGCACGCGGGACGCCAATATGCATCACCTTGCAGGCGCGCTGACCGGGCATGGCATCGACCTGAAAGAGGTGCGCGTTGTCGCCGATGACCCCCCGGCAATCATCGCCGCGGTTCAGACGCTGTCGGCGGGTTTTGATCATGTGTTCACCTCAGGCGGGATCGGGCCGACCCATGATGATATCACCGCCGATTGCGTGGCGGAGGCCTTCGGCCTGCCGCTCGATGTGCGGGGTGACGCGCGCGCCATCCTTCAGACCTATTACAAGGAAAGCGGGCAGGAGTTGAACGCGGCGCGCCTGCGCATGGCGCGGGTGCCGGAGGGCGCGGAACTCATCGACAATCCGGTATCCCACGCGCCAGGGTTCACCCTTGAAAACGTGCATGTGATGGCCGGTGTCCCAGCGATATTCGAGGCGATGCTTGAGGGGCTGCTGCCACGGCTGACGGGCGGGGCACCGCTGATATCCGTCACCCGACGCTTTGAAATGGGCGAAGGCGATATCGCCGGGCCACTGGGCCGGATCGCGGCAGCACATCCTGACCTGTCGATCGGATCCTACCCCTTTGTCCAGAACGGGGTTTTCGGCACCAATATCGTTATCCGCGGCACCGATGCGGCGGAGGTTAAGGCCGCTATGGCGGCATTGGTTGAGGTCACGGGATGACCGCGCCCGATCTCTTCGAAGTGTGTGAAGCAACCTGGCCGCCCGCCGGGCGCAGCACCCGGGAAGGCTGGATTATCCGCGATGGCGCAGGCGGCGGGCAGCGCGTTTCCGCAACCACAGCCGCAACGCTCGGCGCGGTGCCGGATATCGCGGTGGCTGAGGCCGGGATGACGGCCCTGGGGCAGCCGCATCTGTTTCAGATCAGACCGGGGGAGGGCGCGCTTGATGCGGCGCTGGAAGCACGCGGCTATGTGATCCGCGACCCGGTATCGCTCTACCTCTGCCGGGTCGACACCCTGGCCCGTCATGCGCCGAAACGGATGGAAGCCTTTCAGCTTTATCCACCACTGGCGATCATGCAGGATATCTGGGCCGAGGGCGGGATCGGGCCGGCGCGGCTTGCGGTGATGGACCGTGCAAGGGGCCCGAAAACCGCCATTTTTGCCCGCACAAATGATCTGCCCGCCGGTGTTGCCTTTGTCGGCATTCATGAAAACTGCGCCATGCTGCACGCGCTTGAGGTGCCAAAGACCCTGCGGCGGCAAGGCTCCGCCATCAATATCATGGGGAAGGCAGCCGTTTGGGCGCAGGATATGGATGCGCGATGGATGGCCGTTCTGGTGACACAGCAAAATGACGCGGCCAATCGGCTCTATACTTCCCTCGGGATGGATGTTGTGGGACACTATCACTACAGAATAAAGGTCCCGTAAGGACCGAATGGCAGGAAAATGACCGATAAACCCGTAACCGCACTCAATTTGCCACCCGTGGATCCGTTGCCCGAAGCAACCGCGAAATACTTCGACATCTGCCGGGAAAAGCTTGGCCTCGTTCCAAATGTTCTGACGGCCTACGCCTTTGACATCGACAAGCTGAATGCCTTCACAACGCTCTACAATGACCTGATGCTGGCTGACAGCGGGTTGACCAAGCTTGAACGGGAAATGATCGCCGTGGTGGTGTCGTCGATCAACAAATGCCATTACTGCCTTGTGGCGCATGGCGCTGCGGTGCGGGAATTGTCCGGTCAGCCAGAATTGGGCGAAGCCCTGGTGATGAACTGGCGCGTGGCCGATCTGACCGCGCGGCAGACGGCCATGTTGCGATTTGCGGAAAAGCTGACGATTTCCAGCGCCATGATCGAAGAAACAGACCGCGAAGCCCTGCGCGCGGTTGGTTTCAGTGATCGGGACATCTGGGATATCACCTCTGTCGCGGCGTTCTTTAACATGACCAATCGGGTTGCTTCCGCCAGTGCGATGCGCCCAAACGATGAATATCACGCGGCCCACAGATGAGATGGGCCATTGCCATAGGTGCAGCCGCCTGTGCCGCGCTGCCCGCCTTTGGGCTGGAATTCGATCTGCCGGGGAATACGGCGCTTGTGCTGGAACAGGAGGAACCACTCGGAACCTATGCGCTGCCGGTCGGCCCGTGGCAGAACGGCGCCGTAGACAGCAAAATGGTCGAAGGCAGGATATCGCGGCAGGTCTGGCACCTGCAGGCATCAGAGCTGACAACCATGCAAATTGTAGCCCTGCTGCGCGATCAGATCGCCGAGGCCGGCTATGATGTGCTCTTTGAATGTCAAAGCGACGCCTGCGGTGGCTTTGATTTCCGCTACGGGACAAGCATTCTGCCGGAGCCTGAGATGCATGTTGATCTGGGTGATTTCCGGTTTCTGTCTGCCGAGCGGGGCGATAACACCTTCAGCATTACCGTAAGCCGAAGCGCGAACACCGGGTTCATTCAACTGACCACCGTGGGACCACCGGAGGCCGCCATACCGCAGCTTACACCATCGACAAAAACTTTGCCGCCAATGTCAGGCTCTGTCGTCACTGACGGGCTGGCGGAACATCTGGAACAGTTCGGCGGCATCACGCTGGAAGATCTGACCTTTGAAACCGGCACGTCAACGCTGGGCGACGCAGAGTATGAATCCCTGAACGCGCTGGCCCTCTACCTCAAGGAAAATCCAGCACGACAGATCACGCTTGTCGGCCACACCGACACGGTTGGATCACTTGACGGAAATATTGAGCTTTCGCGGCGACGCGCGCAGGCGGTAGCCGATCATCTGGTGACCAAGCTGGGGGTGGAAGCGACACAGCTGCGCGCCGAAGGCGTGGGGTTCCTTGCACCCCGCAATTCAAACCAGAACGAAGAAGGCCGGGAATCAAACCGGCGTGTCGAGGCGATCCTTCTGACAGCAGATTAGTATCGGTCGCTGCCTGTGCCGGATCGCCTGCCCACCTACCAGTTGTCCGGCCCTTTTTCGGCAAAGGCGTGAACCAGAAAATCAATAAAGGCGCGCACCTTCGGCTGGGTAAAGCGACCCGGAGGATAGACCGCATAAATCCCCTGCTTTTCGACCGGGAGGTCAGGAATGGCCTCTTGGACGAGCCCTTCCTCAAGCGCATCGGCGTAAAGAAAGCTTGGAAGATAGGCAATGCCCAGCCCGGAAATCGCGGCGTTCAGCAGCGATTGTCCATCGTTGACCGACAGCCAGCCAGCTGTGCGCACCTGGCGTTTTTCACCTGAGGGCGCGGTCAGCTTCCACACCGCGCCATTGGATTGGCTGGAATAATGCAGCAGCTTATGTTCGTTAAGATCATCAATTTTTTGCGGGCGGCCAAATTTCTCAAAATATTCGGGCGAGCCGACCATCCGTTTGGTTGTGTCGGTCAGCTTGCGGGCGCGCAGGGTGCTGTCTTCGAGTTCACCAATACGCACAGCGAGGTCGAACCCTTCGCTGATCAGCTCAACATAACGGTTATTCAGAACCATATTGACGGTGATGTCCGGAAATTCCTGCAAGAATTCCCCAAGGACCGGGGACAGGTGGTTGACGCCAAAATCGGTTGCAACAGAAATCCGCAATAGACCCGAAGGCGCGGATTGCATCGACGTTACAAGTGCGTCAGCCTCGCCTGCGTCATTCAGCACACGACGGGCGCGGTCATAATAAGCCAGACCGATTTCGGTCGGGCTGACACGGCGGGTTGTTCGGTTGAGAAGCCTGGCGCCAAGGCGCGCTTCCAGCGAAGACACATGTTTGGAGACAGCGGATTTGGAAATCCCCATCTTTTTCGCAGCATCCGTAAACCCCCCCTGGTCCACAACGGTTGCGAAGGCTTCCATCTCTGTCAGTCGATCCATTACGTTACCTACAACTGTCGCCCCCGCTTGACTGACGGGTATCACAATCAAATCAGGCAAGATTGGGTCACGAGGCGGACAATATCGGGGAAAAGGGGCGACCGTTCCGCGTTCGGAAACGAGTTCGCCACATTTCAGAAGTGGTTAAAACCACAGACCAACGCAGGATTTTGCAGCTTATTACAGCACAGATGCAAGGCGCACCCCCTGATCAATCGCCCGTTTGGCATCCAGTTCCGCGGCAACATCAGCGCCACCGATCACGTGGCAGGGTGTTCCCGCAGCGATCAGCGCTTCGGCCAGGGTGCGATCCGGCACCTGCCCGGCACATAAAACAATCGTATCCGCCTCGATCACCTCTGGCCTTTCGCGGGCCTCGCCAAAGGTAATATGCAGCCCCTGATCGTCGATGCGTTCATAGTTCACACCGCCAAGCATCCGGACATCTTTCATTTGCAGCGTCGCCCGGTGAATCCACCCTGTCGTTTTGCCCAGCCGGCGGCCAAGCTTTTCATTCTTGCGCTGAAGCAGGGTCACCTGCCGCGCTGGCGCATCGGGTTGCGGGCCGCCGCTGGCAAGGCCGCCAGGCGTGCGCGCAGGATCGCCAACGCCCCATTCTTCGCGCCATGCATTAAGGTCTTCGGTCGGACTGTCGTCAGTCACAAGGAATTCGCAGACATCAAAGCCGATACCACCGGCCCCAACCACCGCCACACGTTCGCCGACCGCCGCACCATGGCGCAGCACATCAATGTAGCTGACCACATTGGCACGGTCCTGTCCCGGTATCTGCGGATCGCGCGGGATGACGCCGGTTGCAATGATGACCTCATCAAAACCGATCAGCATGTCCACTGTCACATCAACACCAAGGCGCGTTTCAACACCGGATTTCCGAACCATAACGCGATACCAGTCGACGAAACCTTTGAATTCTTCCTTGCCGGGGATCTGCTTGGCCATGTTGAGCTGACCGCCAATCTCTGCGGCGCGGTCAAACAGCGTGACTTTATGGCCGCGCTCCGCCGCTGTGATCGCCGCCGACACTCCGGCAGGTCCGGCCCCGACGACGGCCATGGTTTTCACAGCCGATGCCGCATCAATCACCAATTCGGTTTCGTGGCAGGCGCGTGGGTTGACAAGGCAGGTGGTCAGCTTGCCCTGAAACGTGTGATCAAGACAGGCCTGATTGCAGGCAATGCAGGGTGCGATTTCATCCGCCCGGCCCGCCATCGCCTTGGCGACGAAGGCCGGGTCGGCAAGGAAGGGGCGCGCCATCGACACCATGTCGGCGCAGCCATCGGCCAGCACCGCCTCTGCCACATCGGGCGTATTGATCCGGTTTGAGGTGATGATGGGAACGGTGACCTCCCCCATCAGTTTCTGCGTCACCCAACTAAAGGCGCGGCGCGGCACAGAGGTGGCGATGGTCGGAATGCGCGCCTCATGCCAGCCAATGCCCGTGTTGATGATGGTGGCGCCTGCGGCCTCCACAGCTTTGGCAAGTGTCACGACCTCGTCCCAGGTCTGGCCATTGGGGATGAGGTCAATCATCGACAGGCGATAGATGATAATGAAGTCTGCGCCCACGGCGGCGCGCACCCGTTTTACGACCTCAACCGGCAGACGCATCCGGTTTTCATATGACCCACCCCAGCGGTCCGTGCGCTTATTGGTATGGGTGACGAGGAATTCATTCAGGAAATACCCCTCCGAGCCCATGATTTCGACGCCATCATATCCGGCCTGCCGCGCGCGCGCAGCGCAGGATGCAAAATCGGCAATCTGCTTTTCAATGCCTGCCTCATCCAGCTCTTTCGGTGGAAAGGGGGAAATCGGGGATTTCACCGGCGATGGTGCCACACAATCCGGCCCGTAGGCATAGCGCCCCGCATGCAGGATCTGCATGGCAATCTTGCCACCTTCGGCATGCACCCGTTCGGTCACGATACGGTGCTGCGCGATATCCTTATCGTCATAAAGCCCGCCCGCACCGGGAAAAACCCCCCCTTCGGGATTGGGTGCAATACCGCCGGTGACAATCAGCCCGACCTGCCCCCGCGCGCGCTCTGCATAGAAGGCCGCGACGCGATCCCAGTCGCCGCGTTCCTCCAGATTGGTATGCATGGACCCCATCAGCACGCGATTTTTCAACGTAGTGAACCCCAGATCAAGCGGGGCGAGGAGGTGGGGATACTGGCTCATCGGATCATCCTTTTGCTGTGCGCAACATGAAAGCAGAGGTGCGGCTTGTCACGCGGAACGCGGCGTCAGCAGATGAGAAAGGCAACCCGTTGGCCCGTTAGGTGGCAAAGCAAAGGGGCAGCGTGACCCCGTGATCCATGCGCACCCTGATCCGGGCAATCCCCTAATGGCCGGCGAATGGCCAGCGCGTGGATCAACGCAGCTCTTTGATAAAGCGCACGTCTTTTCCGTCATCCATAATCTCGGTGAACCCCCAGGCGCTGTAACGGCGGCGTAAATCCGTCAGGGCTGATCCCGTATCAAGTGTGATTGTGGAAATCCCCGCATCCCGCGCATGGGCTTCTGCTGCCGCAAGAAGCCGCCCGGCAAGCCCCTGACCACGCACAGATTGATCGGTGGCCAGCATCGACAGAAACAGCGCATCAGGCACATCGCGGGAGGCGCGCGTAAAAAGGCAGGCGACAACCTGTTGCCCCGAAAAAACACCCCAGGCTGCGCCGCCTGCGGCACGGGCGGCAATATCCGCAGGTGTCAGCGCAATTACACGCGGCGGAAACCCCTGAAGCGGTTCCATATAGGCAAAGGCGTGCCGAAGCAGCATCAGAACATCCTGCCAGATCGCCGCATCCGGCGGCCCCTCCAGGCGGCGGAGTTTCATTTGAGCAGCGCCTCGATCCCCGCACGGGCGGAGTTCGACTTTGGCACCCAGAGCCCGCGATCCATCGCTTCCTGAAACCGTTCGGCCATTTCACGCAGCGCCGGGGCGTTGTGTTCGGCAATGAATTCGCGGGTGTCCGCGTCTTCGATGAAGGCCGCATGCACAAGGTCGAAATGATGCCCGCGCACCGCTCCTGTCGTGGCGGCAAAGGCAAAGAGGTAATCAAGTGTCGCCGCCATTTCAAAGGCGCCTTTGTAGCCGTGGCGCTTCACCCCTTCGATCCATTTCGGGTTGACCACGCGGGACCGCACAACACGCCCGATTTCATCCTCAAGCGTGCGAATGACGGGGCGTTCGGGGCGGGAATGATCATTGTGATAGATCGGGCGGGCCTGACCTTGCAGGGTTTCGACCGCCGCTGCCGCGCCGCCCTCAAACTGGTAATAATCGTCACTGTCCAGAATATCGTGTTCGCGGTTGTCCTGATTCTGCACGATGGCCTCGGTCTGGGACAGCCGCTGGGCAAAGGCTTTTCGGTCCTTGCGGCCCTCTGCGCCTTTGCCATAGGCGTAGCTGCCCCATTCAAGGTAGGCTTCGGCGAGATCGGCCTTATCGTTCCAGATCCGTTCGTCAATCAGCGCCTGAAGACCCGCCCCATATGCACCGGGTTTGGAGCCAAAGACACGGAATGTGTCGCCTTCTTCGCGGGCGCGGGCGGCGGCAGGGTTGAGGTCGGCAGGTTCATCCAGCGCCATCACCGCGCGGGCGGCACTGTCAACAAGCGCGATCAACTGCGGGAAAGCATCGCGGAAAAACCCCGACACCCGCAATGTCACATCCACACGTGGGCGGCCCAGAACACCCTGGGGCAGTACTTCGAACCCGGTCACGCGGCGATTGGCGCTGTCCCATTGCGGTTTCACCCCCATCAGCGCGAGCGCCTGGGCAATGTCATCCCCGCCGGTGCGCATATTGGCGGTGCCCCAGGCCGTGAGCAGCATCGTGCGTGGCCAGTCGCCATGGGTCTGAAGGTGTTTTTCGATCAGCAGGTTCGCTGATTTCCAGCCCAGCGCCCAGGCGGTAGGCGTCGGCACGGCGCGGCTGTCGACGGAAAAGAAGTTCCGCCCCGTTGGCAGCGTGTCCAGACGGCCCCGCGTTGGCGCGCCGGA
>CAYTUW010000117.1:0-9537 GCA_964441435.1 uncultured Rhodobacterales bacterium | reverse complement strand
CGCGCAAGCAGGCTCTGAAACATCTGCACGCCAAGCCGACCCGCAAGATGATTGTAACAGACACGCGCCTGCCGCATCGCGGGGTCTTTCGGCCCAGGTCTGCGCTGCGCCACGCCCCTGTTTGCCGCAAGCCCCATCAGCGCCTCAAGTGTCATGCGACATCCCCATCGGCCAGCGCAAAATACCTGTGCCGCCCCTGTTTGCGGACCTGCAACAGCGCACCATCGCAAAGTTTCGCCAGATGCCCGCTTGCGGTTGGGGCGGTGATCCCCGCTTCTACGGCCAGCTCGCTTGCGGTTAACGCCCGACCATCCATCAGCGCGCACAGCATGTTGGCGCGCGCCGGATCGCCTATCAGAGCTGCAATGCGGGAGATATCAGGCCCTTCTTTCATAGTTCGATCGTCACCAAAACATCTGCGAGGGTCAAGCGCCTATGGTTTGGCAATGACCGAACCGTGAAAGGAAACCCATGCTGACCTGCGTCATTCGCTACCACATCGACCCCACGAAACGGGATGCTTTTGTTCACTACGCCCAAAACTGGGGTGAGGCGATCCCGCGCAACGGGGCCGATCTGGTGGGTTATTTTGCCCCACATGAAGGATCCGCAACCCTGGCCTATGGCATCTATCACATCGAGAGCCTCGCCGCTTATGAGGCCTATCGCGCGCGCCTCGCCGCCGATCCCATTGGGCGTGAAAACTACGAATTTGCGCAAAAGGAAAAATTCCTGTTGCGGGAGGATCGCACCTTCCTGAAATGTGTGTCCACACCACGGAGGAACGATACATGATTGCCGTCATCTTCGAAGTCACCCCGGCAGAAGGCCGCGAACAGGACTATCTTGATCATGCTGCGCAACTAAAGCCGCTGGTCGGTCAGGTTGAAGGATTTCTGGGGGTTGAGCGTTTTCGCAGCCTTACAAACCCGGATAAGATTTTGTCACTGTCGTTTTTTGAGGACGAAGAGGCCGTGGCCCGCTGGCGTAACCTGCCGGAACACCGCGCCTCGCAAAAGGCTGGTCGGACAGGTGTCTTCCGCGACTACCGGCTGCGGGTTGCCGAAGTGCTGCGCGATTACGGGCTGACGGAGCGGACGCAAACGCCCGAGGATTCGCAGGAGCATCATGACTGATACCGCGGTTCCACAGCCGGACATCACCGCCAAAAGCTGGGTGATGATCGGCACGCTCGGCGTGGTCTGGGGGGCGGCCTTTCTGGGCATTGAAATCGCGTTGGAAGGGATCACCCCCTTCTGGCTGGCCGCCGGGCGGCTGATTGCCGCTGCTGCGGTGCTGGCCCTGTTCTGGCGGATCAGCGGCGGCGCCCCACCGCCTCGCACGACGATCCGGCGCCATTGGCCACGGCTTTTGCTGATTGCAGCTTTTTCATCGACCGTGCCGTTCACCCTGCTCGCGTTAGGTCAACAAACCGTAACGTCAGGTTTCGCCGGGGTTTCAATGGCTGCGGTCCCCTTGTTCGTGCTGCCGCTTGCACATGTCTTTTTGCCGGGGGAATCCCTGACCTGGGCACGTGCGGGCGGTTTCGTTGTTGGTTTCCTCGGCGTGCTTGTGCTTATCGGGGGCAAGGCGTTTGACAGCAGTGGGGCAACGTATGAATGGGCCGGACGGCTTGCCTGCCTTGGCGCAGGCCTGAGCTATGCGGTCAGTTCCATCCTGATGCGCCGCTTCCCGCCGATTGCCCCGGCCACGCTGGCCATGCTTCTGACGCTGGGCGGCGCGGTGATAAGCGTTATCGCTGCGCTCATCATCGAGGGGGTGCCGGAGATCCCGCCAACACGCCCCCTGATGGCATTGCTGCTGCTGGGGCTGATCCCGACGGGCCTCGCCAATATTCTGCGGGTCACGGTGATCCGTACTGCGGGGCCACCCTTCATGACGTTGACAAATTTTATGGTTCCGGTCTGGTCCGTGTTATTTGGCACCCTGATCCTTGGCGAAACCTTGCCCCCAAGCCTGTTCCTGGCTCTTGCGCTGATCCTTGCTGCCCTCGCCATCAGCAACTGGCGAACGCTTGTGCGCCTAAGACACCGTTAGTCGGGCTTGCTGACGGCTTCCACTTCGGCAACGATACCATCGACAACCTCATTCAGCAGCGTGTTATCCTCGCACTCAGCCATCACCCGGACAAGTGGTTCGGTCCCTGATTTACGGATCAGCAACCTGCCTTTGCCGACCAGGCTGCTTTCAGCTTCAGAAATAGCCGACTGCACCGATGCAGCATCCAATGGATCAGCTTCTACGCTATAACGTACGTTCCGCAGAAGCTGAGGCACCTCTTCAAAACATTGGCTGAGCACGCTCGCAGGGTTTCCCGTGTCCGCCATTGCGGCAAGGAATTGCAGCCCTGCAACCAGGCCATCACCCGTGGTGCCAAAATCCGTCATCACGATATGGCCAGATTGTTCGCCCCCAAGGTTAAACCCTTTGGTACGCATTTCTTCGACCACATAACGGTCGCCCACTGCGGTTCTTCTCAGGGCAATCCCCTGCCCTTCAAGGTGCCGTTCCAATCCAAGATTCGACATAACCGTTGCCACCAGCGTATTCTGCACAAGACGTCCATCTGCGGCCCATCTCCCCGCAAGAAGCGCCATGATCTGATCCCCGTCCGCCGCCTGCCCCTTTTCATCAATCACGATCAGCCGGTCCGCATCACCATCCAGGCATATTCCGACATCGGCTCCGTGCTGAACAACGGTTTCCGCAGCGGTTTCGACATGGGTCGATCCACACCGCAGATTGATATTCGTGCCATTTGGTGCCACCCCCACCGGAATGACTTCTGCCCCCAATTCCCACAGGACATCCGGCGCCGTCTTGTATGCAGCACCGTTTGCACAATCGATCACCACTTTGAGCCCTTCAAGCCGCAGATCAGGGGGAAATGTTGATTTCGCCTTTTCGACATAGCGGAACCGACCGTCATCAATGCGTTTGGCGCGCCCGATATTAGACGCCACCGCCGGGGTTACACCCTGATTGACCAGGCTTTCGATTTCCGATTCTGCGGCATCGGAAAGCTTGTAACCATCGGGGCCGAAAAATTTGATCCCATTGTCGGAATGCGGGTTGTGGGATGCCGAAATCATAATGCCCAGGTCCGCCCGCATGGATGTGGTAAGATATCCTACCGCAGGCGTCGGAACCGGCCCCAGCAACAGCACGTTCATACCGGTAGAGGTCAGCCCAGCGGTCAAAGCATTTTCAAACATATAGCCGGAAAGTCGCGTATCTTTGCCTATGACGACACGGTGCCCGTTGCGCCCATCGGTGCGAAAATACCGCCCGGCCGCCGCCCCAAGTCTCAGTGCCATTTCTGCGGTCATAGGGTGGCTGTTAGCTTCGCCGCGCACACCATCCGTTCCAAAGAGTTTCCGGCCCATATCTATCCAGTTTCCTGCCCGTTGTGCAGACCGTTTGCCGCCTCCCCAAGCGTCAGAGCCTGCCGTGTTTCAGCTATATCATGTGCGCGGATGATCTGAACACCCTGCTCTACCGCCATCATCGCCACTGCAAGCGATCCGGGGAGCCGATGGTCACTGTCAGGAACATCCGCGACAAGGCCAATGAATTTCTTGCGACTCGCACCAAGCAACAATGCACAGCCCAAACCGTGAAACAGGCTTAGCCCATTTAACAGCGCCAGATTATGCGCCACGGTCTTTCCAAATCCAATGCCGGGGTCAACAATGATCTGATCTTCACGCACCCCGGTTGAGCGGGCGAAGGAAACTCTTTCTTCAAGAAAGTCAAATACATCCAGCAAGACATTGTCGTACATCGGGTCGTCCTGCATCGTGGCCGGATCACCCTGAGCATGCATCAGACAGACGGGCGCATGGGCGGCAGCGGTAATTTCCGCAAGCGCCGGCTCAAAAGTGAAAGCGGCCACGTCATTGACGATATCAGCGCCGGCGGCAAGGGCGGCTTCTGCAACCGCCGCCTTACGGGTGTCTATCGAAATCGGCAGGTCTGATCCCCGCCGAATGGCTTCGATCACCGGCACGGTACGTGCTTTTTCCTCAACCACCGGGACAAAATCTGCACCCGGCCTTGTTGATTCACCGCCGATATCCACAATATCCGCCCCGCCAGAGGCTAATTCCAACGCACGCGCAAGCGCTGCATCTGGGGCATTAAACCGGCCGCCATCGCTAAAGCTGTCCGGCGTGACGTTCAGGATCCCCATCAGTCGTGGGCGGTTGAATTCAAGCCCGCAAATCGCCGATCTGGGCGCAGTCAGGGCATCCAGCCAAGGGCGCGGCACATCTGCCGCCCCAATCACTCCCTCCCCGCCAGTGCGGGTGATATGTTCTGCATGGGTGAACCAGCCCCACCCCGAAGCGAGAGCAAACGCCCCCGTTGGGCGTGGCGAGCCGATCTGCACCAATGGGCGAAAATAATCTTTCAATACAGGCTACTCCGAAACATCTTTGATCCTCGTCCGCAGCCAAGTTTCCAGATCACGCCCGGAAATTTCATCAGGTGCAGACGCCGCATCCAAAACCAGTTTTCCGGGTGCCCAGACGACGCGCTTGCCTTGCCTGATCGCCCAGTCAAGTTCCGTCCGGGAGGCAACAACGTCAAGCCCCTGCACCGCCGCAATTTTCCAGGCAGTCTGCTCTGCCGCCAGCAGAAGAATGCGTCTGCGTGCCTCTTGCGAAGCAACATCGCTGACATCAACCGGCACGAAATCCGGGCAGATGATCATAGGGCGGCGATCCGGTATTTCCTGATTAATGGTCGCCAATAAAATTTCAGCGGCGGGCAGTCTGTTGTCGGCCTCTGCGCCCGCCCCCTCACGCAGGATTTCAACGCCAAGCTCCCCCGGACCACGGTCCAATTTTTCAACGCGAAGAAAGACCCTTAACGCCTGATCTTCACGTAATATCCGAGCGGCGACCTGGTCCGCCAGTGTTTCAAGCAGGTCCAGCCGATCCTGCGCCAGCACCTCTTCGATCGCTTCCGCGATACGGTCATAGGACATAATTTTATCAACGTCATCCGCCACGCCGGCCGTCGGCTCATGTAGTTCTACAACCACATTGAACCGCAGGCGCTGCACCACGCCGCGCTCGCTCTGAAACGCTCCGATTTCCGCGCGCGTGACATAGTCCCGCAAGCTTAGCCGATCAGAAACCCCAAGCGCCTTGGCGCGTTCCTCAAGACTGGCGAGCGGAGATGTCAATGGATCTGTCATGCCCCGCGCATAACCCAGACCGGGGCGTGTTTCCAGACATTGCGTTGCTTTGATGTCCTGCCGAAGCTGTCGGCACTTGTTCTGTGCGTCGCGTCAGCGGGAGCTAAGCCGCGTAGGCGCGCGATAAAAATGATGTACCCCGATTGTGGTTGTGCGCGTGAATTGGCGCGCCCAACGAGGGTTTACTGCTTTTGTATGGTAATATGTTGCGCCATGTGTCAGCGACCGTGTCCCACCGTCCAGCATGAGCCTGGCAACCTTTGCAACCTGCCGATAGGCGGCGTGCTCGCGCACAACATCAGAATAGCCGTCACATGTGTAGGTGAACTGGCATTGATAGCGCCGCCCGGTCCCCTGATTCACCACCGCACATACCGAATTCGGAAAGGCTGCGGCATCGACGCGGTTCAGGATAACTTCAGCAACCGCGAACTGACCGCGAATGCTTTCCCCGCGCGCCTCAAAATAGAGTGCTTCAGCGAGGCATTCAAAAGCCGGCCCGCCAGACGCAGGGGGCAGTTGATCAAGAAAGGCGCGCGAATAGGACAGCTCTGTTACGGCGGCCCCATCGCGGCGGGATCGGGGTACCGGTGGCACCGTGAGCTGGCGCAACCGGTCGGCACGCACGGATGACAGCGCCTGGCGATCCTGGCCCAATAGCAGGGAAAGCCGTCCGTCCAGCTCCGCTGTTGGATCTGTTGATGTCGAAACCCGTGTTTCGGCCACAGAAACATCCGCAAAGGCCAAAATACACGTCAATGCCCCGGCATAAGCCGTGGCAAACCCCCACCGCAAAGTCATATCATCAGCCTTCGATTGTTCGTCGTGCAGCTATCGCAGCCCCCAAGGCAACGACCGAGCGCATTTAGGATAAATTAGCTATGACGTCCAGTCGGATGGCGGAAAAGTGAACAATAGCGGTTAGACCACGGCATTGTTCAAGCCAATTTATCCGCGCCAAGAATAGCTACCTACCTGTTACGGAAACAAAATCAGCGGGATTCGGCGCGATCCTTCAGTGCGAGCTGTGCGGCGGCGAGGCGCGCAACCGGAACGCGAAACGGCGAGCAGGACACGTAATCAAAGCCGGCCTGACGGCAAAATGCGATTGATTCGGGATTGCCGCCATGTTCCCCACAGATGGATAGAACCAGGTTTTTATCCGCGCTTCTGCCCCGCTCCGCGCCAATGGCCAGCAATTCCCCCACGCCTTCAACATCCAGCATATGGAATGGGTCTTCGACAAAGACTTCCTGATTTACATAGTCGGACATGAATCTGCCTGCATCGTCACGCGACAGCCCATAGGTCATCTGGGTCAGATCGTTGGTCCCAAAGCTCAGGAACGCCGCGTGATGGGCGATCTCATCGGCGCGCAGCGCTGCGCGCGGCGTTTCGACCATCACGCCGAGTCGATAATCGAAATCTGTTCCGGTACGAGTGCGCACCTGTGCAGCCACCGCATCAACCCGGGCTTTCACGATTTCCACCTCGCGCCTGGCACTGACCAGCGGGATCATGATTTCCGGCACCACCGGAGCCCCGTTTTTGCTCGCTGCGGCCGTCGCTTCAAAAATTGCCCGTGCCTGCATGTCATAGATTTCCGGCACAGTGATCCCAAGCCGCACCCCCCTCATGCCCAGCATGGGGTTGAATTCGCTCAGCGCTTCGACCCGGCGCGTCACATCCGATAGCGGCAGGTCAAGCGCACCAGCCAATTCACGCATTCCTTCGCGCGAATGCGGCAGAAATTCATGCAGCGGCGGGTCAAACAGGCGGATGCAGACCGGCTGGCCCTGCATGATTTCAAACAACCGTTGGAAATCCTCGCGCTGCATTGGCAGCAGACGTTCCAGCGCGGTCGCCCGATCCGCCGGATCATCGGCAAAAATCATCTCACGCATCACGGTCAGGCGGTCATGTTCAAAGAACATATGTTCTGTGCGGCAAAGCCCAATACCTTGTGCGTCAAAGGTGCGGGCAATCTGGGCGTCGGCCGGTGTGTCAGCATTGGCACGCACGCCGATATCACGCACCTCATCGGCCCAGCTCAGAAGGCTTTGGAAAGCCCCGTCAAGGGCAGGCTCCAACATGTCCACAGCGCCAAGAAGAACATCACCCGTCGCCCCGTCGATGGTGACAATATCGCCTTCGTTAAGGGTGCGTCCCTGTTTTGAGGTGAGCGTTTTATCCTTTGAGTTCAAGCCAATATCAGAGGCACCCACGATGCAGGGCAACCCCAGCCCCCGCGCAATCACTGCCGCGTGGGAGGACATGCCGCCGCGTTCCGTCAACACGGCAGAGGCCGCATGCATGCCCCGGATATCTTCGGGCGCAGTTTCGCGACGCACCAGCACACATGGCTCCCCCCGGGCGGCGGAGGCCTGTGCGGCAGTGGCGGAAAAGACGATCCGCCCGGTGGCCGCACCGGGGCTTGCCGGGATCCCCTTGAACAGAGTTTTGCGGGCGCCATCGGGATCCACCTGCTTGTGCAGCAGTTCAGTTAGGGCACGCGGTTCGACGCGCAGCAGCGCCTCTTCGCGGCTGATGACACCTTCCTCAGCAAGCGCCACCGCAACCCGCACCCCGGCCCGGGCAGAACGCGCCACCCGCACCGCATCCAGAATGCGCAGATTGCCGTTATCAACAGTGAACTCAATTTCCATCTCTTCGCGCAGGCGCGCGCGCGCAAGGTCGCCAAAGCGCATCAGCTGCGCCCAGATATCGGGGCGGCTTTCTTCGAGTGATGCACCACGTGCGTCGCGCTTGAGATAGAGCGCATCAGCATCCGGTGACAGCGCATCGCGCCCCTGGCTTTGCCGTTGGTAACGCCCTTTGATCTGGTGTTGCCCGGTGTTGCGGTCGATGAAACGGATCACCCCGGCACCGCATTCGCCCTTGCCCACCCCAAGCGCCATTTCCTGCACCACAAGGCCGAGGCCCGCATCCGCAGGTGCCCCTTTGGCCAGTCGCAGAAGCCGCGCCGTGGTGCCCTGCCAGGCACGGGCCATGGCGCGCAGCACCTCTGCCAGCTGATGGGCCGGGTCTTGTGGGAAACTCTCTTCTGTTTCGGCCTCATAGGCTTCCAGCACCTGGCGAAGCGCGGCCGCCGATGTGGTGTCATCGACCTCGAACTCATCAGGGTCGAGCCGATCAATCTGCACCGCAAAAGCCTGAACAAACCGGATATAGAGCGCATTGGCGGCGGATTTTCCGAGCGTTTTGGACAGCGCCGCGTGGCGCGCATCATTCATACCAATGTTCAGGATCGCACCGGGGCCGCCCCAATCCGGGTCTTCGGAACTTGGGCGCACGGTGACAAGGGCGTTTTCGCCAAAGCCAGCAAGCAGGGCTGCGCAGTCCGGCAGATGGCCCTGCGCAATATCATGCACCGCATCAAAGGACAGGGCCACCGTGCGCGGCACCGGCATATCGAGCCGGATCAGCCTTTGCAGGCATTTCGCCCGCCCGCCGTGGCGCGCATTTTCAATCGCCGCGGTCTGGGTGATTTCAGTGTATCTGTCGTTTTCTTTCCGCACTGCAGCAATTCCTTAAGCTGCCGCAGCATACCGCGGGAATGTGGCGAGGCAAGGGCGCGTTACAAAATTGCCGCGCGTTCCGCGCGACCGTGTTTTGTCTGATTGAGGCTCTGCCTCAAACTCCGGGATATTTATGGACGAATGAAGGGATCAGCCTTCGATCCGGGTGAGGTCGGCCACGGACAGGCAGATCCTGCGGATACGGTGAAGGAGATTGAGCCGGTTGCGCCGCAGGATTTCATTGTCGGTATTGACCTGAACCGCCTCGAAAAATGCATCGACAGGCGTGCGCAGGTTCGCCATTGCGGTCATGGCTGTGGCGAAATCTTCGCCCTCCATCGCCGGGGTGATCGTCGCTTCGGCGGTGTCGAGCGCGGCAAAGAGGGCTTTTTCCTCCGCCCCTTCGGCGAATTTCACATCGGCACCGTAGGAATATTCGACGCCATCCTTTTCCTCCGCCTGGGTGAGGATATTGTTGGCGCGTTTGAAGCCCTGAAGCAGGTTTTCACCGTCATCGGTTTTAAGGAAAGCAGCGAGCGCTTCGGCCCGTTTGACAAGCAGGGTGAGGTCATCGTTGCCGGGCATGGCGAGGCAGGCGTCGATCACATCGTGGCGGATACCCTGGTCACGCAGATGGACTTTGAGGCGGTCGTGCAGGAAGGCGAGGAGGTCTTTCGGAAAATCCAACATCGCCGTTAGCTCGTCGGAAGTTTCTGACTCGAAGGTCGGCATCTCATCAGCGATCCGGGCATCCAACGCCTTTTTAAACGCATC
>CAYTUW010000116.1:2052-9564 GCA_964441435.1 uncultured Rhodobacterales bacterium | reverse complement strand
ATGGCGATCTCCGCGTCTGCCTCGATCGGCCATTGCAGATCCCAATGCGCGCCATTCACCGTGGCGCTGATGGCTTTTTTGCCCAAGGAATTGCTGATGCCAGCGGCGACTTCGGCAGGGGTTATGCCCGCATCAAAATCGCGTGCATTGCCATCGGGAAAAGTAAGGGAGATTTGTGCCATATCGGCCTCCTCGTCAGTTTGGCGCCCACGGAACGCCCGGTTGCGGGTATGTGAAATATGTATCCTCTCATGCCCCCTGTCAGCAGAGAGGTCAAGGGTGGATTGTCCGCCCGGCAGCAGCATGGCAGACTTGCCATAAGTGTTGGAGGTAACATGCGTAGTTTTGATGACATTCTGGCGATTGCCGCAGAACGCAAAGGCGGCTTTGGCGCGGTTCTGAATGATATTCCACAGCCGAAAACTTCTGAAGAGGTGCGCAGGATTGCGGACGCAGCGTTTCTGGCATCTATGGCCGAGGGGATATTTCAGACGGGATTGGCCTGGACCGTGGTGCGCAACAAGTGGGCCGACATCCAAGAGGCCTTTTACGGTTTTGACGTGCCGCGTGTGGCGATGATGTCAGAGGAGTGGTTCGACGAATTGGTTGGTGATGCGCGGATCATCCGATCCGCCCCCAAGATCCGCGCAATTCAGGAAAACGCGGTTTTCATTCAGGAGGTTGCTGCCGAAGCGGGCAGCTTTGGGCGCAGGATTGCAGAGTGGCCTGCCGAGGAATTTGCCGGGTTGGTGCTTTGGCTGAAAAAGAACGGTTCGCGGCTTGGGGGTCAGACCGGGGCCTATACGCTGCGCCGCCTCGGGGTGGACAGTTACATCCTGTCAGGGAGTGTCGTGGCGCGGCTGGTGGCTGAAGGGGTGATCGAAAAGGCGCCCACATCGCAGAAATCATGGGCCGCCGTGCAGGAGGCCTTTAATACATGGCGCGCCCAATCCGGGCGCAGTCTGACCGAGATCAGCAGGGTGCTGGCGCAAAGTATCGACGGATAAGACATGACCAATTTTATAGACACGCCGGAGGGGCGACGCATCGCCTACCACCGCACCGAAGGGCGGGGCCCTTGGGTCATCTTTCTTGGCGGGCTGAAATCCGACATGGAAGGCACCAAGGCCGTTCATCTGGAGGAATGGGCAAAGGCCAATGGCTGCGCTTTCCTGCGGTTTGACTATTCCGGTCACGGTGAAAGCTCCGGCAGTTTCACCGATGGTGGCATCGGCGACTGGCACGCAGACACGCTTGCGGTCGTGGATGCGCTGACCGAGGGGCCAATCCTGCCGGTCGGCTCGTCGATGGGGGGTTGGCAGGCGTTGTTGCTCGCAAGGGCGCGCGCCGATCGCGTCGCCGGGATGGTCACCATCGCCGCAGCACCAGATTTTACCGAAGACAGCTACTGGGCAAATTTCAGCGACGATCAGAAGCGGGTGCTGAAAGAGGTTGGCCATGTCGAACTGCCATCCGATTACATGGAGCCTTACATCATCACCAGATATATGATCGAGGACGGGCGGCGGAATCTCGTTCTGCGCGAACCGCTTGACCTGCCGTTCCCGGTCAGGTTTCTGCAAGGCACGGCTGATACGGCAGTGACAGTGGAAACGGCGCTTCGGCTGCTCAACCACGCAACCGGGCCTGATATTCGGCTGACCCTTGTGAAGGGGGCCGATCATCGGTTTTCGGATGAGACCTGCCTGTCGCTGATTGAGACAAGCCTGAAAGAGGTGCTCCATCGGGGCGGCGCAGTCCCTCCATGACACCCCCAGTGTCAGGAGCGATCCCGGAATGGGTTGACGGGTTGCAAGAGTAGTGAACAATATGTGAACATTTTGAGGGGGCGAGGCACAAGATGGAACAACGGATCAGCCTGATTACTTTGGCGGTGGCGGATATTGACCGGGCCGCCGCTTTTTATGAATCCCTTGGCTGGAAGCAGACCGACAGCCCGGATGGGATGGTGGTGTTTGACCTTATTGGTCAGACACTTGGCCTCTATCAGCGCGCCGCGATGGCAGATGAGCTGGGCATACCGGAGGCGGAAATCGGTGGATTTTCGGGCCTGACGCTCGCCCATAATCTGCGCGAAAAATCCGAGGTTGCCCCATTGATCGAACGCGCCCGCGCAGCTGGTGCGCGCATCCTGAAGGAACCGCAGGATGTGTTCTGGGGCGGCTATCACGGCTATTTTGCCGACCTGGATGGCCACATCTGGGAAGTGGCGCATAACCCGTTTTCCCCGCTGGGATCAAAAGGGGAATTCCAGTGGAATGGTGCTGCCTGAGCGGCTTTGGAGTCACAGTTGACCAAAGAATTGGCGATCTGTCAGCTCTGCGCTTTGGCGATTGGTAATCTGCATCTACGCTGATCAAAAAAACATATTGAGGCGAGGTAAAGATGAGCGAGGGGCTGGTTCTGGTTCCGGACATGATGTGCGATGCACGCATTTTCATGCCACAAATTCTGGAGCTGACAAAACGGCATGCGGTTCAGATCGCCTGCGTTTCACAAGCAGATACGATCCAGAAAATGGCGGAAGGACTGCTGGAAAACGCGCCGGGCCGCTTTGCCCTGGCGGGGCTTGGCCTTGGCGGTCAGGTCGCTATGGAAGTTGTGCGCCGCGCGCCCGACCGGGTTGTGCGTGTCGCGTTGATTTCCACAACCGCCCAGATAGAAAGCCCAACCCAGGCCGCCGAGCGGGAGCCACAAATCGTGCGCGCCCGCGCCGGGAAGCTGCCCGACGTGGTTCGCGAAATTCTGCCGGAAAATGCCTTGTCGGACGGGCCGATACGCCCGCAGATCCTGGATCTGATGCAGGATATGGCTGCCAAACTGGGACCGGAGGTGTTTCAGCGCCAATCCCACGCGATGCAGCAACGGCCGGATCAGCAGAAAACCCTGCGCACCACAAAGGTCTCAGCGCTGGTCATCGGTGGCGGGCAGAATCAGATGATCCCCCCGGCGCGGCATGAATTCCTTGCTGGTATGCTGCCCAATGCGGTGCTGTCGGTTATCCCGCAGGCCGGGCATTTCCCGACGATTGAAACCCCGGCGCAGGTCAATGAAATGCTCAGCGATTGGATGAAGGGGCCGCTGGTTTTAACCTGAGTTGATCCACTCATCAGCCCCTTCCGGGGCCTTCTTTGCGATGAAAGCCGGGCACGGCTTGAAAAGCGGCTGGCCGTGGCGGTCGCCGGGTTTTTGCTGTTGATCTCTTGGTTAAGGGTGGCGCGCGCGCCGGTGAACCTCACCCCGCCTTATGCTGGCGGGGAAGCCTTTTATTTGAAGCGCTTCAAAGCTGGCTTCGTTCGGGTGGATACGACGTGACGGGGTTTCGGCCCGCCGCGAAGGTTGCAACGCTGGGGGTTTTAGCGGGTCGGGGTTAACCATCCTTCACCCCACCGTGCGCCGGTGCCACCAGATTGGCCATCAGTCGAAACGCGCCGGGCACCAGATGATCCATCTGGTGGTGCAGGATCAGGGCGCAATGGGTATGCCGCCCCTTGCCGATTTCCGCGGACAGAAGGGCGCCCTGATGTGGCGCTTCGTCGGGGTCCGCCATTTCCAGCAGCGGCACATAGGCCGCATCCCAGCTGCGTGCGAAGTAGAGCCCGCGCTCCTTATGCCAACCCTCCCAATCGGCCCGCGTAATCCTGTTCGGAGTGTTCAGCAGTGCATGATCCGGCACCAGATGCGTAACCGTGGCGTTTTCATCGGTCACCCGCCAGCGCAGGGACGGCTGTCCGATTTCCAAAGGGCGCGGTGCGGTTGAGTTGGCGTCCCAGTTATCCCATGGGCGGTGATAGAGCGTGACAAGGTTGCCACCGGCTTCGCACCATTCATGCAGCCGCGGCATGGCGGGGGCCAGCCCCGCATGGAACCGCAGCGCGAAAATGCCGATCAGGATGGTGTCGAGTTGCGCAAGGCGCGTATCGGTCAGGTCGCTCTGATCCAGTGAGACCACATCCGCGCCGAGTTCCCGAAGCCAGTGACAGACATCATCCATCCCGGCACCAAGGTATCCAATCCGCGCCGGGGCCAGTTCCGCCGAAAGCACCCGGACCGAAAGCTGTGCCGGGCGGATCGCGCTTGTCGGCTGAATATGAGGGTAGGCAAGGCGCGCCTCGGTCATGGCGGGCTGGTCCCCAACCATCAGCGGCAGGTCATAAAGCCCTTCGGCCACATCTTTGGGGGCGGTGACGGTGATTGCGCCATCGGCCTGTGGGGCTGCGACCCATCCTTCTGGGGTGTCTAGCTGGGCGTCTGCGTCCGCCGGGGTCACAGGGCCGGGGGTGACATCAAACCTGCGCTGCGCCACGGCCAGATTAAGCACCGCGCGGTCGGGTTCTGGCGCGGCGCTGCGGGCGGGTAGCGCCACGGGCGGCGTTTCGAACGGCAGCTGCACGGTCGCGTCCACACCATGGGCCGTCAGGGTTACAGCAAGGCGGGGGGCAGGCGGCTGTGCCGGATCATAGCTGTCACGATAGCCGTCATGGGGCATCGCATCGGTGCCAGGCGACAGCACCCGGCCATCGCTGGACCAGCCGTCGGGCAGTTCGAGTGTGGCGGTCACTTTCACTTTGAGAACCAGCGGTTCGGCCTGTTCGACAGTCAACTCGGGCGTGTCGCCGGGGCGCAGCCAGATAGCACCAGACCGCGCGCGCACCTCCGCCCCGCTGGCAAGGTAGAGAATGCGGGAAAGTTCCTGTTCCTTGCGCGCGAGCCGATGAAGCAACGCCCCTTTCAGGGGATCAGGGCAGGCCTGCCGCGCCACCTTGATCTGCTTCAGCGCTTCGGCCACGGCCTGGCAGATCGCGGTGCCATCCGGGAACGCTGTGATCGCACGATCCATTGCCGCCTGTGCTGCCTTCAGGGCGCTTCCCGCCTCCGCCCCGGCATCGGAGGCGTAGTCAGAGAGCGTCAGAGGCAGGCCATCGGTCACTGCGGTGTCGGGCCCGTTTGCCTCTGACCGGACGAGATGTAGCGGCCAGTCGCGTTCCTGCCCCGCAGCAATCCAGCGACCCATGCCCTGCGTCCGGTGAAAGGCGCGGCTCTGCTGGGCGATGCGTTCATAGCTCCAGCCTGTCACTGCATCGCGCCCCTTTGCGGCAACAGTCAGGGTTGCTTCAGGCGGGGGTACCTCATCATCATAGGAACCACCGCCGCCACCCCAGGCGGGGAGGTAAAGCTTCTTGACCTGCCAGGGCGCGCGCGGGCTGTCGGTAAACCCCGGATCGGCGGCGAGGTCCATTACGATATGCGCCGCCTCCGTCATCGCACGGTGGTGGCCGTGCTGGCCCGGCACATCAAGGAAGGTTGGGCAGAGGATATCAGGCCGTTCCGTCCGCACGATGTCGACAAAGCGCAGCAGGGTGCGTTCACGGCCCCATTTCTGCATGCTTTCAACGCCGGATTTTGAAAACCCGAAATCGGTAATCGGATCATCAGGCGATTGCGACAGCCAGTAAAGCCGCATGTTGAGCCAATCGGCAGCGCGTTCCATTTCGGCTGTGCGAAGCGCGCCAAGGACCGCGCCGCGTTCCGTGCCGATGTCATTCTGGCCGCCCTCACCACGGTTGGCGCAGGCATAGGCGATTGAAACACCGTCCCTGAGCGCCAGCGCCGCCAGCATCGCCGTGGTTTCGTCATCCGGGTGTGCCCCGGTATTAAGAAAGTTCACACAGGTCCGTAAGGGCTGTAACGCCCACCAGAGTTGCACGATACGCGGCTGTTTCATCTCTTCGTCAATACGGGTTTGAATGGGTGTCGGCATGGGTCAGCTTCCAGCGGTGATCTGCGGTGTAAACACCTGGTTTATAACAAGAGCGGCGGCACCACGTGTGGCGGTCCATTGCCCGCTCGCCCCGCGCATAAGGCGGGGATGGCTGCGGTCTGGGCGGTTGGCGAGGGACAATCCGGCAAGGGCCACGCGGGTGATCATCTCGTCAATCAGAGGTGCCGGCATTGCACCGCCGAGGATGATCGACTCCGGGTCAAACAGGTTTTCAATCGTCTGGATTGCGAAACTCAGCGGAGCGGCAGTTGAGGCGAGCCAGTCCGCAAGGGCCGAAGAACCGGCCGCGTGAAGGCGGATGAGATCCGCGCCGCTGGTAATCTCTTCACCCGCCGCGGCGAGATGACGTTCAACGGACAGGCGGCTGACATGGCTTTCCAGCGCGCCGCCCGCCGGAACCTGTATGTGGCCGATTTCACCGGCGTTGCCGAAGCCGCCGCGCAGCAGGCGCCCGTGATTGACGATGCCAAGCCCAAGGCCCGCACCGAAATAGAGATATGCATAGCTTGCCATACCCAACGCGGCCCCCGCGACACGTTCAGCGAGCGCGGCTGCGTTGGCATCATTTTCGACCACCGCCGGGAGGTTCAGCGTCTGGGAAAACCAGTGGCGCACATCCAGATCCTGCCAGCCGGGCAGTTCGGATTGCTGACCTGACAGGCCGGTGGCCCCAAACGGCCCCGGCAACACGATGCCCGCACCAAGAAGTGCGTCCGGGCTGATCCCGGTTTCGGATACCGCGCGATCCCGTTCTGCAAGAATCACCGGGGCTAGCATTTCGGGTTCCGCGCGCGGGATTGAGCGTTTTCGCCGGTAGATTGCCTCCCCATCGAGGTCGAGCAAAGTGGAAAAAACAGCGTTGGGCCGGAGTTCGAACCCAATGGCGATTCCACCTTTCGGGTTAAGTGCGTATTGCATCGCGGGCTGTCCGCGCCCGATGCTGCGCCGACCGGTCGGGGCCAATAGCCCGTCGGCTTCAAGCTCTGCCATAATGTTGCTAACAGCCTGTATTGACAGGCCGGAAGCGCGCGCCACTTCGGCCCGCCCGATCTCTCCGGCACTGCGCACGGCCGACATCACCACCTGCCGATTATGGGAGCGTGATCGCCCGGCGTTGGCGCCAATATTCTGCGTTGTTCCCTGTGTCATCCCGGGGGAGGGTAACAGCGCGTGCTTGAAACTCAACTTACTTGAGTTAATCTCTTGTGACAGAGTGAGGAGACTCCCGGTGACGGGAGCAATGATCCTGGCCAGGACAGTTAGGGAGAACATGAACATGATGACCAGAATGAAAGCTTTTGCGCTGGGCACCGCTGCGGGTGCGATGATGGCGGGCAGCGCGGCAAGCGCCGTTGAGATCGAATACTGGCAGTATTTCTTTGATGCCCGCGTGACAGCGATGGAACAGCTGATCGAGAATTTCGAGGCGGCGAACCCTGATATCACCGTGACGATGACGCATTTCCCCTATGCCGACTACCGCACCAAGGTGGCTGCGGCGATCCCGGCAGGCGAAGGGCCGGATGTGGTGCAGCTGTTTTACGGCTGGCTCAACGATTACGTCGAAGCCGATTTGATTCAGCCGCTGCCCAACGATGTTTTTGCACCGGATCGGATTGATGCCGAATTCTTCCCCATGGTTCAGGCGATGAAGGACGGCGATCACTATTGGGCGCTACCGACGGCGGTGCGGTCGCTTGCGCTGTTTT
>CAYTUW010000116.1:0-2042 GCA_964441435.1 uncultured Rhodobacterales bacterium | reverse complement strand
CTGATGGAAGAAGCTGGCCTCGACGGCCCGCCGGAAACCCTTGATGACCTGGTGGCAGCAGCCGCAGCGATGACCAAGCGTGACAGCGCAGGCAACATCACGCAGGTCGGTCTGACCACCGGCATGAACGCGCAGGATCACCATTGGTTCCGCGAAGTGCTGGTGCGTCAGATGGGTGGCGACCCCTATCAGGACGACTACCAGACCGTGAACTACAATGATGATGCCGGGCGGGCTGCTCTCGCGTTTTACACCGGGCTGGAGCATGAGCATGGCGTGACCGCTGCGGGCTTCATGGATGAGCCGCAGGCGGCGTTTAAAGCAGGCCTTGCGGGCATGCATATAGATGGATCGTTCCGCATTGGGTCACTCGCGGATATCCGCGGCCTCAAATGGGGCGTGGCGGAGCTTCCGGCGAATGGCGATGGCATGCGGTCGAACTATTCCTCCTACTGGGTGAATGCGATCACCACCAAGGCGGAAGGGGAGCGCTATGATGCTGCGGTGAAGTTCATGGAATATGTCACCTCGGATGAGGCGATGCAGATCTGGCTTGACGTGGTGGGCGAACTGCCGGCGAAACCCTCTGTCGGGATGACCGAAGCCAACGCCAACCATGAGGTTTACGGGCCGTTCATTCGCGGGCTGGAATATGCTCATACGACGATCTTCGCCAATGAAAGTGCGCAGCGGCAAGTTCTGATGGATGCGGTGCAACGGATTGACCTGGAAGGGCAATCTGTTGCGGACGCATTGGCGGCAGCCGCGGCCGAGGAACAAGCCATCCTCGACGAATACTACGCTGATTAAGTGAACAGGTGGCCCCGGTGCAACCCGCCGGGGCCGGCCATTTAGGCGCGCAGTTATGACGTTTTACCAGAACCTCACAATCCGGCAGAAACACATCCTCTGGGCCTGGGTCTTTTTGGCCCTGCCGGTGGTGTTTTACGTCGTGATCCGGTTCTACCCCACCGGCAATGCGATCCTGATTTCGTTCCAGAACTGGAACCTCCTGGGCGATCGGACCTGGGCGGGGCTTGAAAACTACGAAAAGCTCTGGAACGATCCGGTGTTCTGGAAAGTCTTTCGTAACACGTTCCTCTACCTGTTGATCGGCACGCCGATCAGCCTGGTTCTGTCGTTTATCATTGCCTATCACCTCGACAAGGTGCGCTTCATGCACGGGTTTATCAGGATGCTCTATTTCCTGCCCTTCATGACATCTGCGGTGGCGATGGCCTGGGTCTGGCGCTGGTTTTACCAGCCGGTGCCGATTGGGCTTTTCAACAATTTCCTGTCGAAACTTGGCATCGCGCAATGGGAATTCCTCGGCTCGACCACCTGGGCGCTGCCCAGCGTTCTTGCGCCCGCCGTCTGGGCCGGGCTGGGGTTTCAGGTGATCATCTTCATGGCCGGGCTGCGCGCCATCCCCAAAAGCTATTATGAGGCCGCGCGTATCGACGGCGTTTCCGTCTGGACGGTGCTGTTTGAGATCACGATTCCCCTGCTGAAACCAACCATTATCTTCATCGTCGTCTTCAGCTCCATCGGGTTTCTGCGGATTTTTGACCACGTCTTCAACATGACAACGAACAACCCCGGCGGGCCGCTGAATGCCACGAAGCCGCTTGTCCTGATGATTTATGACACCGCGTTCAACGGGTTTAACATGGGCTATGCGGCGGCGCAGACGGTTGTGCTGTTCACCATTCTTCTGCTCGTCAGCCTGTTCCAGCTCTGGCTGCTGAGGGACCGCTGATGGCCACCGCTGACGTCAATATCCGCGCCACGAGCGAAACCCTGCTGACCTCAACGGGCGGTCCGGTGAAACGGTCCTACGGGCAATATCTGCGCTGGCTTCTGCTGTTTGTCGGCGGGGTCGCGATGGTGATGCCGATCGCCTATATGATCTCCACCTCACTGAAATGGCCGCATGAGGTTTATCATGTGAACCTGATCCCCCGGGAACCAACGATTGAGAACTACACCTTCGTGCTGGAAGACGGGCGGTTTTACCACTGGTTCTGGAATTCGATTGTGAT
>CAYTUW010000115.1:7661-9627 GCA_964441435.1 uncultured Rhodobacterales bacterium | reverse complement strand
GGCAACGCTGAAGGCACGCGCCGAACGTCAGCCGCTGGAACTGGACCTGCCGGAACGCAAGATTGTGCTCGATGAAGCGGGACAGGTGACCTCCGTGGCCTTTGCCGAACGGCTGGATGCGCATCGGCTGATTGAGGAGTTCATGGTGCTTGCCAATGTTGCGGCGGCGGAGGAATTGATTTCTAAAAAACACCCGCTGCTGTTTCGTGTGCATGAGGAGCCGAGCCCCGAAAAACTTGATAAACTGCGCGAGGTGGCGCAGGCCTCGGGCCTTAAGCTTGCCAAGGGGCAGGTGCTGAAAACGCAGCATCTGAACCAACTCCTGAAGGCCGCCGAGGGCACGGATCAGGCGGAACTGATCAACCTGACGACGCTCAGATCAATGACGCAGGCCTATTACGCGCCTCAGCATATCGGGCATTTTGGTCTTGCGCTCCGGTCATATGCGCATTTCACATCGCCGATCCGGCGCTATGCGGACCTGATCGTGCACCGCGCGCTGATTTCGGCGCATGGCTGGGGTGAGGACGGGCTTTCGCCGGAGGACGAAGCCGATTTGGAGGCGACCGGTGTGCAGATCTCCGACACCGAACGCCGATCAATGATGGCGGAACGGGACACGACGGATCGTTACCTTGCCGCTTACTTGTCCGAACGGCTCGGCAATGAATTTGAGGGGCGGATTTCCGGCATCGCACGGTTTGGCGCATTTGTCCGGCTGCATGAAACCGGGGCGGATGGGCTGGTGCCTGTGGGGTCGCTCGGGCGCGAATACTTCCGCTTTGACCGCGAGTCGCAGGAATTGCGCGGCGAGGAATCAGGGCTGGTTCTGTCCATTGGCCTGCCCGTGACTGTGCGTCTGGCCGAAGCGGCACCCGTGACCGGTGGGTTGATTGTCGATCTGCTGGCAGTGAACGGCAAACCCTTGCCGAGGCCCAAAGGCCCGCGCAGTCGGGGCCGGACGAAGAAGGGGCGCAAGGTCACGCGGCGGCGGCGCTGATTTCTGCCGAGCGCGCGCAATCCGGCTTTGCCGCGCGCGATACGCAAGATACACTCTGCGGCAAAAGGGGCCGGTCAGGTTAGAGCAGTGCGATTTTCAACGTGTATCATCGGGATTTGTCTGGGTGTCCTGCCAATGTCCGGCGGGGCAAGCGTGATGGAAACATCGCTGCGCCCCACACCCCGCCCGGTTGGAGGAGGAATGGTCGTGGAAGCACAAAGCCCGGCTGAGGACCGTGGATTGCAACGCTGGATCGACGGCTTCCGCCCGCGCGCGGCGGCGGCGGGAATAAGTGAAGATACATTTGTGCGCGCCTTTCGCGGGGTGCACTACAACGCTCAGGTGGTCGACAAGGATCGCAACCAAAGCGAATTCACCAAGCAGATCTGGGAATACCTCGATTCCGCAGCCTCTGATGCACGGGTCAGCAATGGCACAGCGGCGCTGGAACAGAACCGCCAACTGCTTGACCGGATCGAGGCGCGCTACGGTGTCGAGGCGGAAATTGTGACGGCAATCTGGGGGCTGGAAAGCGCCTATGGCACGTTCCGCGGCGATATTCCGATGATAGAGGCGCTGGCGACACTGGCCTTTGATGGGCGACGCGGCGGTTTTTTTGAACAGCAGTTGGTTGCCGCGCTTGATATTGTGCAATCGGGCGATGTGACGCCCGCCGGGATGGTTGGCAGCTGGGCCGGAGCGATGGGGCATACCCAGTTTATCCCGACGAGCTATCTGACCCATGCGCTGGATTTTGATGGTGATGGGCGGCGCGATATCTGGTCGGACGATCCGGCTGATGCGCTGGCCTCCACGGCCTCCTATCTCGCCCATCATGGCTGGCAAAAGGGCCAGCCATGGGGGGTGGAGGTGACGCTGCCCGAGGATTTCGACTATCTGATTTCAAGTGAACGGACCAAGAAATCGCCCGCCGACTGGGCGGCTTTGGGTATCCGGGACATGGCG
>CAYTUW010000115.1:0-7651 GCA_964441435.1 uncultured Rhodobacterales bacterium | reverse complement strand
GGCAGCGCTGGGTGTGCGGGACGCCAATAGCGGCCAGCCTGTGCCGGATCATGGTCGCGCCTCGATCCTGTTGCCTGGAGGAGCAGAAGGCGCAGCCTTCATGATCTTTGACAACTTCCATGTTCTGGAACGGTACAACACAGCGGATGCCTATGTGATCGGGGTTGGGCATCTAGCCGACCGTATCACCGGCGGCGCGCCCATTCAGGCAAGCTGGCCACGTCATTTTGAGCCGCTTTCGTTTCGCCAGAAACAGGAACTTCAGCGCCGTCTCACCCGCGCGGGGTTCGACACCGACGGCATCGACGGGATCATCGGCCCCAACACGATTGCCGCGATCCAGGCCTATCAGGCGTCTATCGGTGCGGTGCCGGACGGGTTTGCCTCTTCCGATGTGCTCGACCATTTGCGGTAATCCGGCGGCGCGCCTTTGGCGCAAGGTCTTTGGCTGATTGGGGGCCAGCCCCCAAACCCCCGGGATATTTCCCGGACGAATGAAGTGTGGATCAGAGCAGGGGGCGGAACTCTGCAACAACCTGTTCATAGATCGCCCGTTTGAAGGGCACGATTTCGGCGATCATTTGATCAGGGGCTATCCAGCGCCAGGTTGAAAACTCCGGATGGCGGGTTTCGATATTGATGTCGCTGTCACGACCGAGGAAGTGCATCAGGAACCATTTCTGTTTCTGGCCGCGAAAGCGCCCCTTCCAGATTTTTGGCACGATGTCATGCGGCAGATCATAGGCAAGCCAATTGGCGATTTCTGCCTCGACCGTCACAAGGTTGGGCGGAAGGCCGATTTCTTCTTCCAACTCGCGCAGGGCGGCGGCGCGTGCCGTTTCGCCCCTGTCGATTCCACCCTGCGGCATTTGCCAGGCGGGCACATCGCTGTCGATGCGCTGTCCGCTGAAGATCAACCCGCCGGAGTTGACCAGCATCACACCCACACAGGGGCGATAGGGCAGTTTGGCGATCTCTTCCGGGGTCATTGATGAAAAGGCCGGGTTGCCCCGGCCCGTCCCTTATTCAGCGTCGGCCAGTGCTTCGAGACCTTTCAAAAGGTCAATCGCATAAGCGAGCTGATAATCCTCTTCGCGCAATTCAGCAGCCTCTTCGGCGGCGGCGCGTTCTTCTTCAAGCTGGCGGCGTTCATCCTCGGTGATCGAATCATTATCGAGGCTGCCGCGGAGGTCAGCTTCGGAGCGAATGCCGCGTGTTTCTTCCTCTTCTTCGGCACCGGGGAGCCGACGCGGTTGTTCGACCACGATGTCCGGGCTGACGCCAAGGGCCTGGATGGACCGGCCTGATGGCGTGTAATAGCGCGCGGTTGTCAGGCGCATAGCGCCGTTTCCGCGCAGTGGCATGATGGTCTGCACCGACCCTTTGCCAAAGCTCTTTTCCCCCACAATGATGGCGCGCCGATGATCCTGAAGCGCGCCTGCGACGATTTCGGACGCGGAGGCCGACCCGTTGTTGATCAGCACCACAATCGGTTTGCCCTCGGCCAGATCGCCAGCGGTTGCGTTAAAGCGTTCACCGTCATCGGGGTTGCGGCCACGGGTCGAGACGATTTCCCCGGCCTCAAGGAAGGCGTCAGAGACCCGGATGGCCTGAGTCAGCAGCCCGCCCGGATTGTTCCTGAGGTCAAGCACAACGCCGTTGATATTATCCATACCTCCGGCTTCCTCTATCGCTTCTTGCAGACCCTCTTCGAGGTTCGCATAGGTCTGATCGTTGAAGGTGGTGACACGCAGAACGACGGTTTCACCTTCGGTCCGTGTGCGTACAGCGGTCAGCTTGATCGTGTCGCGGATGATCGAAATATCAATGGGCTCTTCGGCACCTTCGCGCACGATTGTGATAATGATTTCGCTGCCCACAGGCCCGCGCATAAGTTCGACCGCCTCATCCAATGTCAGGCCCAGCACGGTTTCACCATCGACATGGGTGATGAAATCGCCCGCTTCGACCCCGGCGGCGTCTGCGGGGGTCCCATCCATTGGTGAGACAACCTTGACGAAGCCTTCTTCCTGAGTGACTTCGATGCCAAGCCCACCGAATTCACCCCGAGTCTGTACCCGCATATCGGTGAAATCATCTGGGGCCAGGTAGCCCGAATGTGGATCGAGCGAGGATAACATGCCGTTAATGGCGGCTTCGATCAGTTCGCCTTCATCCACGTCTTCAACATATTGTGCACGGATGCGTTCAAAGATGTCACCGAACAGGTCGAGCTGTTCATAGATATTCTGGTTCGCCGCGCTTTCCTGCGCAAGGAGCGGCCCGGCGATCTGAGTGGTTGCGACAACCCCGGCAAGGGTGCCGCCCAGGGCGGCCATTACAAATTTCTTCATTTCATTTTAGTCCTTGTTCAGGGTGAACCAGCTTGTCGGGTCCACGGGATCTGTTCCCTGTCTCAGTTCTATATAAAGCGACTCGCTCAGTTCTGCACCAGTGCCGTTTGCAATCGTTTGCAACACCGCGCTCGTGGATCCTGTCATGCCAGGCATCAAGCCAAGTGGCGCGCCGCCTTCGACGATTTCCCCAGTTTCAACATAAACTGTTCCCAGCCCCGCGAGCACCAGCAAATAATCCTGATGCGGCTCAAGAACGATCACATTTCCGTAGTCGAGTAATGGTCCACGATAACGCACCGTTCCCGCCCAGGGCGCTGTCACCAGCGCTTCGGGTTGGGTCGCCACGACAAGGCCGGGTCGGGAAATGCCCGCAGCGTCCGCGTCCTGAAAGCCCCGCAGCACTGTACCACTAACCGGGAGTAGAAGATCCCCCCGCGCTTCGGTGAATTCAGGCAGGTCGAGCGCCGGTTGCGTGCCTGGTAGCTTGGTAAGCCCTGTGGCAAAGGCCTGAAGTGTTTCGCTGTCGTTCAGGAGCGCCAGCATAGCGTCCGCATCGTCACTGATACGTCGCGGCAGGTCGGTCCGTTCTGACATTGCGCGCCCCAGTTCCCGACGCGCCTGCTGGACCCCGGCAAGCCCATTGCGGAGCGTATCCGCTGCATTTTCCTGCAACGCGCGCAGCAGCACGATTTCATCAAGCTGGCGCCGTAACTCTTCGGCCTCAGCCTGAATGCCGGGTGTCAGTTCCGTCAGGATCATGCCAGATCTTGCAGTTCCTACCGGGCCGGACGGATGCAACAGAAGGAGCGGAGCCGGGGATTGCTGCATCACCTGCAACACACCAAGTAGACGTGCGACCTGTTCTCTTCTGGCTTCAAACACCTGCTTTAGGGCGGTTTCCCTAATAGCTACGCGGCGTAGCCCCTGCCGCAATGCAATCAGCCCCTCTTCGTAGGCTTCAATCGTGGATGTCAGTGCAGTGATACGATCGCGGGCTTTTTCGGCGTCGTCCAACATGATCGCTGCCTGTTCCAACATGTTTGCGGCGCGCTGAGCGGTGATCGACGGGTCGGTCTGTGCCGTCGCACTGGTTGCCAGCATCAGTAATATGAAAGCGGCGCGCAGCATCAGACGATCAGATTTCCACCGGTCATTTCAGCGGGTGTTGGCAACCCCATAAGTGCCAGCAGCGTTGGGGCGAGGTCGGCGAGGCGTCCATTGCGCAGCCGTGCATCTTCAGGCCCGCCAAACAAAATCACCGGCACCGGGTTGGTCGTATGTGAGGTATGCGGACCGCCGGTGTCCGGGTCGATCATGACTTCGCAGTTGCCGTGGTCAGCGGTCAGGATCATAGCGCCACCGGCGGCTGTAAGCGCTTCGATAACCTGGGCGAGCCCCCGGTCGACCGCTTCACAGGCGCGGATCGCGGCGGAAAGGTCCCCGGTGTGACCAACCATATCGGGGTTTGCATAGTTCACGACAATCAGGTCGTAACCTGCTTCAATCGCTTGGACGAATTGCTCTGTCACTTCGGCTGCGCTCATCTCCGGTTGAAGATCATAGGTCGCAACCTTGGGGGAGGCGGGCATAAAGCGATCCTCACCGGGTTCGGGTTCCTCTTTGCCGCCATTCAGGAAGAAGGTGACATGCGGGTACTTTTCCGTTTCTGCCAGCCGGAATTGCCGCAAGCCATGCTGCGCCACCCAGGCGCCCAAGGTGTTGGTGATTTCACGCGCAGGAAAGCAAGTGGCCATATAGCGGTTGTGGGCGTCGGAATATTCGACCATGCCAAGCAGAGCGGCGAGGTCCGGGCGGCTATCGGTGTCAAATGCGTCAAAACCGAGTTCCCCGATTGCACGCAGGATTTCCCGCGCCCGGTCAGATCGGAAATTGAGGCAGAAGAAACCATCCCCGTCTTTTACGCCGTAATGGCCGGGCAAAACCGTGGCGGGAATAAACTCATCGGTTATGTCATTGGCATAGGCCTGCGCGACAATACTGCCCGCATCGGCACCGCGCGGCCCCATGGCATGGATGATCGCGTCAAAAGCGGTTTTCACGCGATCCCAACGGTTGTCGCGATCCATAGCGAAGTAGCGCCCGGTGACGGTGGCGATTGTGGCGCCTTCGGGCAGGCTTGCACGCAGATCAGCGAGGAATCCATCAGCCGATCTGGGCGGTACATCCCGCCCGTCCGTTATCGCATGGAAGGCCACGGGCACCCCTGCATCGGTTACGGCACGTAAGGCGGCTTTGATGTGGTTGATGTGGCCATGCACCCCGCCATCCGAAACCAACCCCATCAGGTGCGCGGTGCCGCCGCTTGCCTTTAGCTTGGCGATGAAATCGGTCAGTGCTGCGTTTGTGGCAAAAGACCCGTCTTCTATGGCCAGGTCGATCTGGCCAAGGTCCATCGCCACCACCCGGCCCGCCCCGATGTTGGTATGGCCGACTTCCGAATTGCCCATCTGGCCGGTTGGCAACCCCACATCCGGGCCATGAGTGATCAGCCGGGCATTTGGGCAGGTGGCCATCAGATGGTCAAAACTCGGGGTGTTCGCAAGCGCAGGGGCATTTGCCTTTCGATCCTCTGACAAGCCCCAGCCGTCGAGAATGCAAAGCACTGCGGGTTTCACCATGGTCTGCTCTTTCCTTGCTTTGCAAAATTCCTACGGTTTCAGATGGAAAAGCACAACCATGCTGTCGATGCCGGGCATTGCCGGGATGCAAAACATTACAATTCGCAAACGAATTCGTGAGATAAGTTGGTTTGGTTTGGGGATATACGCCAATTAGGTCATTCTAAGTGAAAGACAAAAGGAATGAACCATGCCGTGGAAACCCGATCTCAAGTGGTCTGATGTGACACCGCAGGCCGACTATATGAATCGCCGCCAGTTGATGACCGGTGCAGCGGCGCTGGGGATTGGGGCGATTGCCAGCCCGGCGATGGCCAGGATTGCTGCGGTGCCCAGCAGCTATTCCACGGATGAAGAGCCAAACAGCCTCGACGATATTACCAACTACAATAACTTTTATGAATTCGGCACGGGGAAAGGTGACCCGGCGCGCTATGCATCTGCGCTCACCACGGATCCCTGGAGTGTGAAGATTGACGGGCTGGTCGACAATCCCGGCGACTACGATTTAGCCGATTTGATGTCCGGCGTGACGTTGGAAGAACGCATCTATCGTTTCCGCTGTGTGGAAGCCTGGGCGATGGTCATTCCGTGGATCGGGTTTGAGCTCAACCAGATTCTGGCCAAGGCCGGCGTGCAATCCGGCGCACGTTATGTGGCGTTTGAAACGCTTGTCCGCCCGGAAGAGATGATCGGCCAGCAGCGCGCTGTGCTTGACTGGCCCTATCGGGAGGGATTGAGGCTTGATGAGGCCATGCATCCGCTTACGATCATGGCGACGGGGCTTTATGGCGAAGAACTTCCGAACCAGAACGGCGCGCCGCTACGTCTGGTGGTGCCGTGGAAATACGGCTTCAAATCGATCAAGTCGATTGTGCGGATCACCTTGACGGCGGAAGAGCCACCAACAAGTTGGAACATGGCCAATGCACGGGAATACGGCTTCTATTCCAATGTGAACCCGGAGGTGGATCACCCGCGCTGGAGTCAGGCGTCCGAACGGCTGATCGGCGGTTTCTTTGCCAAGCGGCAGGATACGCGCTTCTTGAATGGCTATGCGGACCATGTTGCAGGGCTGTATGAAGGAATGGATCTCTCCGTGAATTACTGATGCAGACCAATTCCATCATAACCTGCCCGGAATGCGGGCATGCTTCGGCGGAGGAAATGCCAAGTGATGCCTGCCAATGGTTTTATGAATGCAAGGGCTGCGGCGTGGTGCTGAAACCAAAGCCGGGCGATTGTTGTGTCTACTGTTCCTATGGGACCACTCCCTGCCCGCCAATTCAGGCCGGGGAAAGCTGCTGCGAATGACTATATATATGCAGGCGATTTCTGACATAGTGAATCGGTGGTCGCGCAGGGTGCCGACCTGGGTGATTTATCTGTTGGGCCTGGTCCCCTTCATTGCGCTGGTGGTTCAGCTGTTTACCGGGGCGCTTGGCGTAGACCCGGTGAAAGCGCTGGAACACAGGCTGGGTGAACTCGGGTTGCAGTTCCTGATCGCCGGGCTGGCAATCACCCCGATACGGATGCACCTGAACATCAACTGGATAAAGTTTCGCCGGGCGATCGGGCTTTTGTCGTTCTTCTATATCAGCGCGCATCTTTTGGTGTGGCTGGTTTTGGATATTCAGCTTCTCTGGGGTCAGATCTGGGCGGACATCCTGAAACGTCCCTATATCACCATCGGCATGCTGGGCTTTTTGCTGATGGTGCCGTTGGCCATCACCTCCAACAATGCATCGCTGCGCAAACTGGGAGCCGCCGCCTGGCGCAGGCTGCACAAGATCACCTATCTGGCAGTGCTTGCCGGCGCGCTGCATTTCGTGATGGTCGTGAAGGGCTGGCAGGTGGAACCATTCATTTACCTGGGAATCACTCTGCTGCTTCTGGCGCTGCGGATTCGCCCGAACCGGCGAAAAGCAGTCGCCTGAACCAGGAGTCGTAGCGATTCACCCGGTTCGAGTCGTCGATTCAGCCGGTGAGTCTGTGGATAACACGGATATTGTGGGTTTTGCGGGCTGATAGCCGGTTCATTTCTTTCAATTCCGAAGCCGATTTTGTTTCACACATTACCGGCAAGTCATGAAAACAAGGGATTTTTGGCGAGATTCAAAAAAATGACATCTTTCTTGAAAAAACCTCTTGCGGACCTCAGCCGCTATCCGTAAATACCCCCTCACCGGCGGCGCTGAGGCGCACAACGGAACGCCAGACAGAACGATGGGGCAACGCTCCTGAGGGACAGACGGCAAAAAACACTGAGGTAACTGACGCAGGTTGCGCCAAAAAGAAAATGGCGCTTCCAGTTAATTTTGTCTCTGGGTCTTCGGATCCGCGCTCTTTGAAATCGATAGTATCTGAAGAGATATGTGGGCGGTTTGGTTCATTCGATGAACAAACAACTGCACATATATCAACTACCTAGGTGAAGGCTTCGGCCGGATCCGATGATGGATAGTCAGCTTCACTGTTTGGACGGTTTCTTGTTTTCTTATGAAAACCTGAAGCACAACAAACAGATGACTCATTGGTCCTTAGCCGGACCGATGGATGTGCAGAGGTTCGAACGTCAAGGATAAGCTGGCAACAGCTTTTCAACTTGAGAGTTTGATCCTGGCTCAGAACGAACGCTGGCGGCAGGCTTAACAC
>CAYTUW010000114.1:5710-9714 GCA_964441435.1 uncultured Rhodobacterales bacterium | reverse complement strand
TGGTGATCTTCATCAATCAGATCCGCATGAAGATCGGCGTCATGTTCGGCAGCCCGGAAACCACAACCGGCGGCAATGCACTGAAATTCTATTCCTCGGTCCGCCTCGACATCCGGCGTATCGGTGCGATCAAGGACCGGGATGAGGTGGTTGGCAACCAGACCCGCGTGAAGGTTGTAAAGAACAAGGTGGCACCGCCGTTTAAACAGGTCGAATTCGACATCATGTATGGCGAAGGCATTTCCAAGATGGGGGAATTGCTGGATCTTGGCGTGAAGGCCGGAGTGGTTGAAAAGTCCGGTTCGTGGTTCTCTTACGGGGATGAGCGGATTGGTCAGGGGCGTGAAAACGCCAAGGAGTATCTGCGCGAAAACAGCCGGGTCGCCCTTGAGATTGAGGATAAGATTCGGGCCGCCCACGGGCTCGACTTCGATATGCCGCCCGGTGCTGCCCCCGAAGGGGATGATGTGCTCGAAGCCTGAGCAGCCCGGCATGAATTAGCAGGAATCCCCCGGATATGTTGCCGCATTCCGGGGGTTTCATCTGTGGACAGCAGAGATTGACAGGGCTAAACCCGTCGGGACCCGATCAACCTATTGAGATGCGCCACTATGCCGAGCCTCAACGATGTCCGCTCTACCTTTCTTGACTACTTTGCCAGCCAGGGCCATGCGGTTGTTGACAGCTCGCCGCTTGTGCCGCGCAATGATCCGACGCTGCTGTTCACCAATTCCGGCATGGTTCAGTTCAAGAACCTGTTCACCGGGGTGGAAACACGCGATTACAAGCGCGCAACCACATCGCAGAAATGTGTGCGCGCGGGCGGCAAACACAACGACCTGGATAACGTCGGTTACACCGCGCGGCACCACACCTTTTTTGAGATGCTGGGGAATTTCAGCTTCGGGGACTATTTCAAATCAGAGGCCATTCCCTTTGCCTGGAAACTGATCACCGAAGAATTCGGTATCGACAAAAACCGCCTGCTGGCCACGGTTTATCACACCGATGACGAAGCCTTCGAAATCTGGAAGAAGGTCGGCGTGCCGGAGGATCGTATCATCCGCATCGCCACGTCAGACAACTTCTGGCAAATGGGGCCGACGGGGCCCTGCGGGCCCTGCACCGAAATCTTTTATGATCACGGCGTTCAGATCTGGGGCGGCCCGCCGGGCAGCCCGGAAGAGGACGGCGACCGTTTCATTGAAATCTGGAACATCGTGTTCATGCAGAATGAGCAGTTCGAAGATGGATCCTTACGTGAACTCGACATGCAGTCGATTGACACCGGCATGGGGCTTGAGCGGATCGGGGCACTGCTCCAGGGCAGCCACGACAATTACGACACCGATCTGTTTAAAGCATTGATAGAGGCTTCGGCGCAGGCAACCAGCGTTGATCCCTATGGCGACCAGAACGTACATCATCGGGTGATTGCGGATCACCTGCGTTCGACATCCTTCCTGATTGCCGAAGGGGTGATGCCCTCCAACGAAGGGCGCGGATATGTGCTGCGTCGGATCATGCGGCGGGCGATGCGGCATGCACATCTTCTGGGGGCAAAAGACCCGGTTATGCATCGGCTGGTGCCGGAGCTTGTTGCGCAGATGGGGCAAGCCTATCCGGAACTCGGGCGGGCGCAATTACTGATCGAGGAAACGCTTCTGAACGAAGAAACCCGGTTCCGCCAGACGCTCGATCGCGGCTTGCGGCTGTTGGAAGACGAAGTTGGAAAGCTCAGTGATGGGGCCGCGTTACCAGGGGCCGCGGCGTTTAAGCTTTATGACACCTATGGGTTCCCGCTTGACCTGACGCAGGATGCGTTGCGCGAACAGGGCCGCAAAGTTGACACCGAAGGGTTTGACGCGGCGATGGCCGAACAGAAAGCCAAGGCGCGTGCGGCCTGGTCCGGTTCTGGCGCGGCGAGTGATGGGGCACATTGGTTCCAAATTGCAGACCGTGACGGCGCCACAGAGTTTCTTGGCTATGACACAGAAGTGGCCGAGGGGCAGATTGTCGCCGTTGTGGCGGACAGCGCGGAAGCCGGGACTGCAAAGGCAGGCGATGTGGTGCAGCTTGTGCTGAACCAGACCCCGTTTTATGCGGAATCTGGCGGTCAGGTGGGTGACAGCGGACAGCTGAAAACCGAAACCGGAACCGCGCGCGTGACAGACACAAAGAAAATTGCTGACCTCCATGTTCATTTTGTTGAGGTTACTGACGGTGAAATCAGCAAGGGGCAGGGGGCCGAACTTGCGGTCGATCACAGCCGCCGTGCTGCCATTCGTGCCAACCATTCGGCCACCCATCTGCTGCATGAAGCCCTGCGCCGTCATCTTGGTGACCATGTCGCGCAGCGCGGTTCGCTGAATGCCGATGATCGGCTTCGGTTCGACTTTTCCCATAACGCAGCCCTGTCGGTTGAGGAACAATCGACGGTAGAGGCGGAGGTCAACAGCTTCATCCGTCAAAACAGCCCTGTCGAAACCCGGATCATGACGCCGGATGATGCCCGCGCGATCGGCGCGCAGGCGTTGTTTGGCGAAAAATACGGCGATGAGGTACGCGTGGTGTCGATGGGGGCGCTTGACGGATCTGGCAAGGGCAGTGACGGGGCGACCTATTCAATCGAGCTTTGCGGGGGCACCCATGTCGGGCGCACCGGGGATATCGGCGCCTTCGTCCTTTTGGGGGATGGGGCCTCAAGTGCTGGGGTGCGCCGGATAGAGGCGCTGACAGGGGAACGCGCGCTTGCCTATCTTTCCGGGCAGTCCGAAACGCTTATGAACACAGCGGCGATGCTGAAAGCACAACCGGGTGAAGTTTTTGACCGGGTGAAGGCCCTGATGGAGGAACGCAAGACCCTGCAAAATGAACTGGCACAGCTGCGCCGTGATCTGGCGATGTCAGGCGGCAGCGGGCCAAAGGCCGAGGCGCGTAACGTCAATGGAACCGCCTTTGTTGCGCAGGTCCTGGACGGGGTATCGGGCAAGGATCTGCCCGCGCTTATTGATGAACATAAGGTGCAGATCGGGTCCGGCGCAGTGCTACTGATCGCGGATACGGGCGGCAAGGCGGCGGTGGCCGCCGGCGTTACTGACGACTTGGTCGATACCTTGTCGGCCGTTGATCTTGTCCGCGCAGCGGTTGCCGAACTTGGTGGCAAGGGCGGCGGTGGCCGGCCTGATCTCGCCCAGGGGGGTGGCAAGGACGTGACGAATGCAGAGGCCGCGATTTCCGCGGCGGAAAAACTCTTGGGAGGATAATATGCCCGCACTTTGGATAGCCCATGTGACCGTCACTGATGAAGAAGCTTACGGCAAATACGCAGCACTTGCTGGCCCGGCAATCGCCAAACACGGCGGCGCCTTTATCGCCCGCGCAGGTCGTTATGTGCAGCTTGAGGGCAAGGACCGCCCGCGCAATGTTGTGGCCAAGTTCCCAAGCGTTGAAGCGGCCGAAACCTGCTACCACAGCGCCGAATATCAAGAGGCCCTAAGCCACGCGCGAAATGCGTCAGAGCGGGAATTGCTGATTGTTGAAACCAGCGAGTGAGCGCGCTCATGAGACCATCCCTATCCCGATATTTGGCGTTTTCGGCAGTGTTTTCATTCTGTGCTTTGCCCGCGTTTGCCATTGATGAGATGAACTATCAACATCTGCTTACGGATGGATACCCGACAATTAGTTTTGACGGTCTGCAACGGACTCAGGGCTTACGTGCGGGATTCTCGGTGGGATCGCTTACCGTCGGAGAAACCCTCACTACAAATGCTGAAGGTCACATTGTCGTTGACGAAGCCAGTGGGCAGTTTCGAACCACTACCACCTATTATCAGAAGCCCAGGGTTACGTTGATCAACGAGCGTGGTGCCTATCCCGATTTTGATGCCAGCATCGGGCGTGGGCAGGGGGAGCTAAGCAGTGGCGATCAGGTATTTCTTTTCGGGGTAGACATGTGTGCGGTGGGATTTGCATATGTGATCAACTGGTCACCAGAGCTT
>CAYTUW010000114.1:0-5700 GCA_964441435.1 uncultured Rhodobacterales bacterium | reverse complement strand
CCGGTTTCGTTCGAGTTTATCGACCGTCAGGGTGAGATAATTGATGTGGAAAACCGGTGGCCTGCAAGAGGGGCGACGTTGCAAGCCTATACGGTTGGCGAAAACGACAAACCAATTGCAGCACTACGCATCCATGTGAATAGCGATGAGGGCTTCGCAATAGGGGATATTGTGCCTAAGCCATGTGTTGACTCAATAAGTTAATAGGCGCTCTCAGCCCGCCTTTGCCTGCCGCTTGCGTTCATGTGGGTCCAGGTAACGCTTGCGCAGGCGGATGGCGTTTGGGGTGACTTCGACCAGTTCGTCATTGTCGATATAGGCGATGGCCTCTTCCAGCGACATCGTGACCGGCGTGGTCAGGCGCACCGCTTCATCTGATCCAGAGGCACGCACATTGGTCAGCTTCTTGCCCTTCAACGGGTTGACCTCCAGATCGTTTTCCCGGCTGTGTTCGCCGATGATCATGCCCTCATAAACCGGGGCCTGCGCGCCGATGAACATTCTGCCGCGATCCTCGAGGTTCCACAGCGCATAGGCGACAGACGTGCCGTTTTCCATGGAGATCAGAACCCCCGCGCGGCGACCGGGGATCGGCCCTTTATGCGGCGCCCAGTCGTGGAAGACGCGGTTCAGCACCCCGGTGCCACGCGTGTCGGTCAGAAATTCGCCGTGATAGCCGATCAGCCCGCGCGACGGGACATGGGCGATGATGCGCGTCTTGCCGGCACCGGCTGGTTTCATTTCCACCAGTTCCCCGCGGCGCGTGCCGGTAATCTTTTCGATCACCGCGCCGGAATAGTCGTCGTCCACGTCGATGGTGACTTCTTCGATGGGTTCCATCTGCTGCCCATCGACATCACGGAACAGGACCTGCGGGCGTGAAATGGAAAGTTCGAACCCTTCACGGCGCATATTTTCGATCAAGACACCCATCTGAAGTTCGCCGCGGCCTGCAACCTCAAATGCCTCACCACCCGGCGTGTCGGTCACGCGGATGGCCACGTTACTTTCGGCCTCTTTCATCAGACGTTCACGGATCACGCGGCTTTGCACCTTCTTGCCGTCGCGGCCCGCCAGCGGGCTGTCATTGATACCGAAGGTCACGGTGATCGTCGGTGGATCAATCGGTTGGGCGGGAAGGGGCGTATCAACCGCCGGGGCAACCAGTGAATCGGCGACCGTTGCCTTTGTCATCCCGGCGAGGCTGACAATGTCACCGGCTTCGGCAACCTCAATCGGTTGCTGGGAAAGCCCCCGAAAAGCGAGGATCTTGGTCACGCGGAAGCTTTCGACCTGCTCACCATCACGGCTGAGGGCCTTGATCGTTTCCCCGGTCTTGAGCGTGCCGCTTTCCACACGCCCCGTCAGCATCCGCCCAAGGAACGGATCAGCGCCAAGGGTTGTCGCCAGCATGCGGAACGGTTCATCGCGCGCGGCAAGCTGTGCAGGGGCGGGGACATGATCAACGATCAGGTCAAACAATGCCGTCAAATCCTTGCGCGGCCCTTCCAGATCATGATCCGCCCAGCCCGCACGCCCAGAGGCATACATCGCCGGGAAATCCAACTGATCGTCCGTTGCGCCAAGATTGGCAAAAAGGTCGAAACATTCGTCCAGCGCGCGATCCGGTTCGCCATCGGGTTTATCGACCTTGTTCAGGACAACGTTGGGCCGCAGGCCAAGCGCCAGTGCCTTTGAGGTCACAAATTTGGTTTGCGGCATCGGCCCTTCGGCAGCGTCAACCAGCAGGACAACACCATCCACCATCGACAGGATGCGTTCCACCTCGCCACCAAAATCAGCGTGGCCGGGTGTGTCCACAATATTGATCCGCGTGTCTTTCCATTCGACACTTGTCGCCTTGGCAAGGATCGTGATCCCGCGTTCGCGTTCCGGATCGTTGCTGTCCATGGCGCGTTCGCTGACGGCCTGGCCTTCACGAAACACGCCGGATTGTTTCAGCAGCTCATCAACGAGGGTCGTTTTGCCATGGTCAACGTGGGCGATGATTGCAATATTTCTGAGGTCCATGAGGCGCGCTTTCTGTCTGGTTGCGCGCCCCTACCGTGCATGTGCAGAAAAAGCCAGCCCTAATGCGTGCTGGTCGAGGAAAATAGGTGAATGATCGCGATCCCACCGACGATCATCGTCAAACCCAGAATGGCTGGCAGGTCGAGCGTTTGGTGAAACACCAGAAAGCCGATCAGTGCGATGAACAGGATACCAAGGCCCGACCACAGGGCATAGACAACGCCAACGGGCATGAATTTCAGCGTCTGTGCCAACAAGTAGAAACTTATTGCATAAGCAAGGATTACCAAAACCGAAGGCCAGAGCCGGGTGAACTGCTGGCTGGCCTGAAGGGCGCTTGTGCCAATCGTTTCGGCGACGACCGCAAGGATCAGGTAAACATAATGTAACGGCATAGGTCAGTCCTCTGAGGTCGGGTGCAGTGCCCCCGGTTTGAAATCACCATCTTGGGGTCGGGCGCGTGTCCGCGTCTGATTGAGCGGTAGCGACACCTTCGTCAAAGCGCAATAGCCAGCGACCGAACTGTGCCGTCCTCTCAGCTATGGCATTAATACCTGTCACGGCGGCTGAGAAAAGCTGCATCGGAATCGACTATGGCTCGCCCTTGTTATTGTCCCACAGGGGGCCAGGTGATCAGGTTGCTGTATAGCGGTCACGTCGGTGGTTCATCGCAATGGCCACATTTGTCAGAACCGCCCCAAAGAGCGACAGCGCGACAAGATCCGGGGCAATCACCGTAAAGGCTGCGATAAAGATAAGCGCGTCCACGATCAGCTGGGTCCAGCCTGCCTGAAGGCCGGTCTTTTCCTGCAGCAACAACGCGAGAACGCCAATCCCACCAAGGCTCGCCCCGTGCCGGAACAGGATCAAAAGGCCCGCCCCGGCCATTATCCCCGCAAGGGCAGCGCCGTAAACCGGTTCAAGCGCTTCAAATTGCACAAGCTCTGGCACCACTGCCATCTGTGCCGATACAAGCCCCACCGCGATAAAAGTCTTGAGTGTGAACCGTAGCCCCATCCGCAGTAGCGCGAGGACGTAGAAGGGGAGGTTAACAACAAAGAACACCAGACCGAACGGCCAACCGCCGGCATAGGACAACAGAAGTGCCAGCCCGGCGGTTTGCCCTGTAATCAGCCCCAGGTGACCAAGGATCGCCACGCTAAAGCTGCACATCATGGTGCCAATGACAAAGGCAATCGCATCTTCCAACAGGCTGTGGTGGTTGGCGCGATGCGGTTCCCGATTCTGTGGGGTGGCTGTCTCGTCGGTCATGGGGCTCCTAAAGCAAAGGGCCAGCACATCGGCTGGCCCTTCTGTCTGTTAACCGGCAAGTGCGGCGTTCAGGTTCTCGTCGATTTTCTCAAGGAACCCTTCGGTGGTCAGCCATTTCTGATCCGGGCCAACGAGCAGGGCAAGGTCTTTGGTCATGAATCCGCTCTCCACGGTGTCCACGATGACCTTTTCCAGCGTTTCGGCAAAGTTCATCAGCGGTGTGTTGCTGTCGAGCTTTGCGCGGTGTTTCAACCCGCCGGTCCAGGCGTAGATCGACGCGATCGAGTTGGTGGATGTCGCCTCACCCTTCTGATGCTGGCGGTAGTGGCGCGTGACGGTGCCATGGGCGGCCTCTGCTTCTACGATCTTCCCGTCCGGCGTCATTAGCTGCGAGGTCATCAGGCCAAGCGAGCCAAACCCTTGCGCCACGGTGTCGGACTGCACGTCGCCATCGTAGTTCTTACAGGCCCAGACAAAGCCGCCGTTCCACTTCATCGCGCAGGCAACCATATCGTCGATCAGGCGGTGTTCGTAGGTGATGCCCGCCTTCTTAAATTTGTCTTCGAACTCTTCTTCATAAACTTTCTGGAACAGCTCAAGGAAACGGCCGTCATATTGTTTGAGAATGGTGTTCTTCGTTGACATGTAAACCGGCCAGCCGAGGCTCAGGCCGTAATTCATCGAAGCGCGCGCAAAGTCGATGATGGAATTGTCGAGGTTATACATCGACATGAAGACGCCGGAGGAGGGCGCGTCAAAAACTTCGTGTTCGGTCACGGTGCCGTCTTCACCAACAAATTTCATGCTGAGCTTGCCCGGCCCGGGGAATTTCATATCGGTCGCGCGATACTGGTCACCAAAGGCGTGACGGCCAATGACAATCGGTTGCGTCCAGCCCGGCACGAGGCGCGGCACGTTGGAACAGATGATCGGGGCGCGGAACACCACACCACCCAGGATGTTACGGATTGTGCCGTTCGGGCTGCGCCACATCTTTTTCAGGCCGAATTCCTCAACCCGCGCCTCATCAGGTGTGATTGTCGCGCATTTCACGCCGACACCGATTTCCTTGATCTTCTCAGCCGCATCAATGGTGATCTGATCTTCGGTTTCATCACGGGCCTCAATGCCTAGATCATAATAAAGCAGATCCACGTCCAGATATGGCAGGATGAGCTTCTTCTTGATGAAGTCCCAGATGATGCGGGTCATTTCATCGCCGTCGAGTTCGACAACGGGGTTTTCCACCTTGATCTTGGTCATGGGTGCGGCCTCTTTCTGATGGGAATCAAATCTCGCTGCCTTCTACCGCGAAACAATGCGCGGGGAAAGGTGGTATGCGATTGTATACGGACTGGAGTTGTTACTGCGCAAACCACGGTGCAATGCGGGCGCGGATGAATCTCCAGATCTGAGGCGCGCCGCGTTGGATCTTGACACCGACGCGGGTGTCGATTTGGTCGAGTGTTACCTTGTAGTCGGCCCAACTGCCGCCACCGGAGGCAAGGTTCAGCAAAAGCGGCTGCACCCGGTCGATGGATTTGGCAAAAATCGCGTCCGGCGTTTCAGCGGCTTCGAATTCATCCCATAGGGCGCGGAATGCGCGCGCCTGATCATCGGGCAGCAGGCCGAAAATGCGGTCGGCGGCGGTTTCTTCCCTGGCCAGAAGTTCGGCGGAGCCGTGGATCTGCCCATCGCCCGCATGGATTGGCACGTCGCCAACGTCTATTTCGACAAGGTCGTGGATGAGAAGCATCCGGATCACCCGGTCGATGGACACATCCGGCCCGGCCTGATCGGCCAGCACCATCGCATAGAGCGCGATATGCCAGGAATGTTCGCCGGAGTTTTCAGGCCGCTCGCCGGCGAGTACGGGTGTCGCGCGCAAAACTGACTTCAGCTTGTCCGCCTCATCAAGGAAGGCAAACTGCGCCGCGAGCCGATCCGTCATTGCACCCCGGCGGCTTTGGCTTTTTCCTTGAGAAAGACCTCAGCCTTGCGCCCGGCGATCCGCACGCGCACTTCGGTCAGAAACGCTTCTTCAAGCGTTTGCGAAGAGGCGCCGATTTCCTTGGCAACCTCCATGAACATCCTGTGATCGCCGGTTTTGTCCATCAGGGTCACGCAATCATCGGCGAGCCTGGAGGCGATATCATCAAGGGAGGCCATCAGCGCGACGTCTCTGTCAGGCGGCGGCGCACATATTCATCAACCTGGCCCAGCATATTGTCCATATGCGGCTCTTCAAAGAAGTGGCCAGCGCCGTCAATTTCCGAATGGGTAATTGTGATACCCTTCTGTTCGTGCAGCTTTTCAACCAACTGCTGGGTGTCTTCGGGGGGGGCCACGCGGTCGGCCATCCCGTTGATGATCAGGCCGGAACTGGGGCAGGGTGCG
>CAYTUW010000113.1:0-9737 GCA_964441435.1 uncultured Rhodobacterales bacterium | reverse complement strand
GGGACTATGGACATAAACGCGCTCGTAATAAGCGGATCGGACCCGGGGGCGGTACCCGGCGACTCCACCACCATCCTTCATTTGGGGATCATGGGGTCGAAACAGGATCGACGGACGTCTAAAGGGGTTAGCTTTGTCTCGGTTGGAAGCCACCGTTATCGGCGCACTTAAGCTAGTTGCAAATGACAACAAAGCTCCGGCAATGGCTCTCGCTGCGTAAGCAGTGCGAACCGCCGAAACTAAGCCCTTGCGCCTAGCCGCGTAAGGCGGGGTCCGCAGGCACCTGGCAACAGAAGCCTGCACTTTCAACACTGTTTTGAACTAACGCGACATTAACCTTCACCACCTAAGGTGATTGTGAAGGGAGAAGCGCATATGTCTTCTAAAATCGACCTGCTGAATGAATGGTATCGCCGGATCTGGAAGGAAAAAGATCTTGCCGCGATACATGAGTTGTTCCAACCCGATGGTGCGGCCTTCGGCCTGATGGAGGATCTGTCGATCGGTCCGGATGAATTTGCTGTGTTTGCCAGTGCCTTTCATGAACTCGTCGAAGAAGTGGACTTTGAAGTCGCGCACTCAATCGAACAGGATGGCTGGATCGCCGCGGTTGTTCAGCTGACAGCGCGCAACCCGGCAAGCGGTGTTAAAGTTTCCGGCAATGCGATGACATTCGCCCGTATCCGCGACAACAAAATCGTGGAGGCATTCAATCAGTTTGACGCGATGAGCTTCTTTGAACAGATGGAGCTTTTGCCACCGGACGCGTTCGGCATTTGCCTGATGGGGGAACGTATCGGCTAGATTGACATTATCGCAGCCTCCCTTTCAAATACCTAGAACGGGGCTGCCTATTCCCGAACAGATCCGCGCCGCCACCTGCGGCCATGATTGGGGGAATGAATGGTGTCAAGCCACCTGTCAGACTTGAACAATCCGAACCCTTCCATATTGCCCGCTTGCAGGTGGCCGTCATCATGACCCAACCTTCACAACTGGCGCTGATTTCGATATTTGCCCGCATCGGCATCCTTTCCTTTGGCGGACCAGCGGCGCAGATAGCGCTGATGCACCGGGAACTCGTCGAAGAACGCAGCTGGCTGAATGAAGAGCAGTTCCTATCGGCCCTGTCGTTCTGCATGTTGCTGCCGGGACCGGAGGCGATGCAGCTTGCAACTTATGCTGGCTGGCGGCTGCGTGGGGTGCCGGGCGGGCTGATTGCCGGGCTGTTGTTCGTGCTGCCCGGCGCGGTCGTTGTACTCGCGCTCAGCTGGGCCTATGCCTTTTGGGGGACGGTTCCGCTGATTGCTGCCATCTTCCTCGGCATCAAGGCAGCCGTTGTCGTGATCGTGGTTGAGGCCCTGTTGCGCATTTCCAAACGCGCCCTGAAACGGCCAGGTCACTGGACCATCGCCGGGCTTAGCTTTGCAGGTATCTTCGCTTTTGACCTGCCATTTCCACTACTCATCGCGCTGGCCGCGCTCTGGGGTTATTTCAAAACACGTGAAACCGCACCGCCAGCGCCGGCCAAATCCACCTCCCCGCTCAAAACGGTGCTGATCTGGGGCACAATCTGGTGGGCCCCGGTGGCCATGTGCTGGGCGGCAGGCGCGACGTTCCTCACGCAGATCGGTCTGTTTTTCTCGAAACTCGCCGTGGTGACATTTGGCGGCGCTTACGCGGTCCTGGCCTACATGACGCAGGAAGTGGTGAATGAAAAAGGCTGGCTCACAACCGCCGGAATGGTTGATGGGCTGGGCCTGGCGGAAACCACACCAGGGCCGCTGATTCTGGTAACGGAGTTCGTCGGTTTCCAGGCCGGTATGGGGGAGGCCGGGCCAGAGCTTGCCCTTGCTGCGGCGCTGCTTACGCTCTGGGTGACTTTTGTGCCCTGTTTCCTCTGGATATTCGCCGGTGCGCCATACATTGAGCAGCTGATACATTGGCCGCGCCTGTCCGGAGCGCTGCGCGCGATCACGGCGGCGGTGGTGGGCGTGGTGCTTAACCTGTCGCTTTGGTTCGCCCTTCATGTGTTCTTTGGCGCGGTGGACTCCGCAACCATCGGCCCCGTCACTGTCCCGACCCCCACGCTCAGCAGCGTTGATCCGCTGGTGGTGGTGCTGGCAACCTTTGCCGCCTACCTGCTGTTCTGGCGGTGCTGGTCGATTCCAGCGGTCCTGACGATCGCAGGCACCGCCGCCGCGCTGATAGCGCAAGTCTGATCAGAACAGGCAGGGCCAGGCGCAACATCCCCTTTCCTTCGCCATCGAATCCCCTATGTTTGGACTAGGGCGAAGGATAGGCGGATGCAAACACTGCCACCCCCGGAACAGATGATATGAGCAACAAAGACACCATTGACTACGGCAACCTTATGCATGATGCGCTGCGTCGGCTCATCCAGCAGGTTCTGAGCGATGTCGCGCGGGACGGGTTGCCGGGCCAGCATCACTTTTTCATTACCTTCGACACCCGCCACCCGGACGTGGACATCGCCGATTGGCTGATGGAACGCTATCCGGGGGAAATGACCGTCGTCATGCAGCATTGGTTCACCGGGCTTGAGGTCACAGATGATGGGTTTTCGGTAACACTGAATTTTGGTGACACCCCGGAGCCGCTCTACATCCCTTATGACGCAATAGCCACCTTCGTTGATCCATCGGTTGAATTCGGCCTCAGATTCGAAACCCATGATGATGAGGATGACGAAAACCCAGCGGCGGACGCCAATGAAACCAACACGTCAGACCCCCGGGATATTGCCGAGGCGCCAATGACGGAAAACGCCACAGAAGAACCGCAGGACGCCGAAGTCGTAAGCCTCGACAGTTTCCGCAAGTGATACGATCAGGTCGTGTGCCGCCGACAGTAACATGACGCATGGATACGGACATCCGCGCGGGCCAGCGCCAGATCAAGGCGGGGTTTGATGAGCGCGGCCTCCGCCAGCTTTCCACTTCGTTGCAGACATTCGTGAAACCCGTGTAAAGCCCAGACGTTTTCCGGGTGCTGGCAGGCCCGCGCAAGCGTATCATCAAAACCGAGATCCGCGCGATAGACCGCTTCAGCCTCCGCCACGTGGCCCTGTTCCAGCAACAACGCCCCAAGGGCATGGCGCGCGGGCTGCATCCAAGCCCAGGGTTCGTCATAGGGCAGCCCATCCGCGAGCTCCACTGAGCGGCGCAACTCTTTGAATGCCTTGCTATAATCACCCTTCCGATAGGATAGTTCCCCATCCAGCATCGCCTCGGCCACGTCCAGAATATCGATGCAGCGATTGTTGAAGATGTAGCGCGTTTCCGGCACCCGGCGCTTTGCCACCCGGAACAAATCCCGCTCCGCCTCGGCCTCTGCAACTTCCCCAGTCGCGGAATGGGCCACAGATTTTGCATAATGGATCAGCGCCGTCGTCATCGCATAAAGTTCCGGATCACCGGGCAATGACTGTGCCTTGATCGCATCCCACTGGCCAAACCTGATGAGAACATGCTGACGCATCGGAACAAACCCTTCGATCCAATCCGGGATCTCACGGAGCAACTTCTCATCAATCACATCTACCAGCATGTCGGATGTTTCAAGCGCCACCCCCATCTGCCCGCACAACATCGCCCCATAGATCGCAAAATGGTGGTCGTGGCAGATATAAAGCGTATAAAAATGCTCCTTCCCTGCCCGATCCATCCAGGTTTGGTTAACTTCGATAGCGCGTTGGTTGCGCTTGATAACATTGATATAATCGCCACAGAGAACATCAATATGTGTTGCCATATGCTGCAAATGCCCGGCATCTGGCACCAGTTCACACAAAGCATCCCCCATCCTGAGCGCGCGTTCTGGCCAGGGCGACATTTCCATGAGATGAATATACATGTGCAAACAACCGGGGTGGTGCCACGCATCCGGTCGTTCAAATGCCCGCTCAAGCACGGAAATCGCCTCTTCCGTGCTGGCCCCTTCCGCCGGTTTCCGCCCCGGCAAATCCCAGAGCAACCAGGGTGTACGATTCATCAGTGCCTCGGCAAACAGGGCCGCAACATCGAGATCGTGCGGGAACGCCGCATAAACGCCGCGCATGGCATCAGCATAGGCATCGTTGTAGGGGCGAAACTTTTCCGGCACCCCATCGGAAGGAATCCGCGCCCAAAGCGCTTTTATCAACGCGGCTTCTGCCCCGACCGCGTTCGTCGCCGCCGCAAGGGACGCACGACCCCGGTCGATATAATCCCTGCGCTGTTCCTGCGAAAGATCGGGCCATTTCAGATTGTAATTTGGCCCCAACGCATAGGCCAACCCCCAATGCGCCATGGCACAGGAAGGATCGGCCGCAATCGCCTTTTCAAAGCAGCGCGCCGCTTCTTCGTGATGGTATCCGTAGGTCCAGTTCAACCCCCGATCAAACCAGGTTTGCGCCGCCGGAATTTGGGTGGAAACAGGCCAAGAATACGTTCCCAGATCAAAATAGCCATCCATGTAAAATCCCCCCTAAAAGTTGCCTCTCCCGCATTGGCATCTTGCCCACCAGCCGATATATCGCAAGCAAAGTTCACCGCCCGGAGACCAAGATGACCGATACCCGCACAGAAACCGACAGCTTTGGCCCCCTTGAAGTGCCCGCGGATAAGCTGTGGGGAGCGCAGACCCAGCGCAGCCTGATGAACTTTCCGATCGGCTGGGAAAAGCAACCGGTGGCAGTGGTACGCGCCCTTGGCGTAATCAAGCAGGCCTGTGCGGAGGCCAACCTGGATGCCGGTGCCCTTGACGCGAAAATTGGTCCTGCGATTGTAAACGCAGCGAGCGAAGTCGTCGCCGGCAAGCTCGACGCGCATTTCCCGCTGGTGGTCTGGCAAACCGGTTCCGGCACACAATCGAATATGAACGCCAATGAGGTGATTGCAAATCGCGCGATCCAGATCCTTGGTGGTGAGGTTGGCAGCAAGGACCCTGTACATCCAAACGATCACTGCAATATGGGGCAGAGCTCTAACGACACTTTCCCGACCGCAATGCATATTGCCACCGCAATGACGGCGCGCGATGTCCTGATTCCGGGATTAAAGAAACTACTCGAGGCTATTGAAAGTAAAGTAAAAGAATTCAACGGCATAATCAAGATTGGCCGCACCCACACCATGGATGCAACGCCCCTGACACTGGCCCAGGAATTTTCCGGCTACGCCCACCAGGTGCGGATGGGGCTTCTGCGCGTAGAAGGGGCGCTGCCGCGCATTTACGAATTGGCACAGGGCGGCACGGCTGTTGGCACCGGGCTGAATACAAAACCCGGCTGGGACAAAACAGTCGCGGCCAACATGGCGCGGATCACCGGCCTGCCCTTTGTCACCGCACCAAACAAGTTCGAAGCCCTTGCTGCGCATGACGCAATGGTCGAAATTTCCGGTGTGTTGAAAACCGTCGCGGCGAGCCTCTTCAAGATTGCCAATGACATCAGGCTGATGGGATCCGGGCCGCGCTGTGGTCTTTATGAACTTCTGCTCCCGGAAAATGAGCCGGGCAGTTCAATCATGCCAGGCAAGGTGAACCCGACCCAGTGCGAAGCAATGACTCAGGTCTGCGCCCATGTGATGGGCAATGACGCCGCCGTTGGGTTTGCCGGCTCTCAGGGGCATTTTGAACTGAATGTCTATAAGCCCATGATGGCTTATAACGTATTGCAATCTATGCAGCTTCTGGGTGATGCCGCTATGGCGTTCACTGACAACTGTGTTTCCGGCATCCGCGCCAATGAAGAACGGATCGACCAGTTGATGCGCGAAAGCCTGATGCTGGTCACGGCCCTTGCCCCGACAATCGGCTATGACAATGCCACAACCGTTGCCAAGACAGCGCATAAGAACGGCACAACCCTACGCGAAGAGGCGGTGAAGCTTGGCTTTGTCGATGCGGAAACCTTTGATCGCGTAGTGCGGCCCGAACAGATGATCGGACCCAAAGGCGCATGAGCGACATTGTAAACCTGCGGCGCGCCCGCAAAGAGGCAAATCGCGTTAAGAAGCGCGATGAAGCTTCTGAAAACGCATTGAAACATGGTCGCACAAAGGCACAACGCCTGATCGAGGCTGCGCGCAATGACAAGGCGCGTCACATGCTCAACCAGCACGAGATAGAGGAATGACGGGACGCCCGAAAAAACACTCTCTGACGCTGCGCGGGCACCGAACATCTGTCACACTCGAAGATGAATTCTGGCATGCCTTCCGCGACATCGCCGCCGCACGCGGGGTTGGGGTCAACCTGCTCGCCACTGAAATCGACGAAGCGCGTGGACTGGATGCAGGGCTCGCTTCGGCAATCCGGGTTTATGTGTTGAACCATATCCAGGATTCTGCAGCATCCAGCTAGAGGGCCAGCGCCTTCCCGAGGCGCGGCAGACGTGCTTTCTTGAGCAGACTTCGTATGTCAATACCCACGCCTGACAGCTCCTCAGCCCTGCGCCGCACCGCTTCGGCGGCAGAATACACGGGTTCCGGATGATCCAGATACAGCCCCGTCAGAAAACTGTCAGGATCGGCGCGGTCCAACCCTTCCTCTTGTAGAGTGGAACGGGGAAAGTCCTTTGCATTCAAAGTAATAATCAGGTCTACGGATCCGGCAATCGCAGCGGCAAGGACATGGATATCATTTTCATCGGGCAGCCACAGGCGCGCAATATCAGCCTGCCGCGGCTCAACCGATGCCCTTGGCCAGTTTGCTTGTAACAGGGCAATTTCCCCGCGCGCGATGGGTTCGCCTTCCGGGCCAATCTTACGTGTGGCACACGCCCATTCCTCAAGTATACGCGGCGACCAAACGGGCCGAAAAAGCCCCTTTGCTGCAACCCCCAGCAGAACCTCCCGCATGACGGTCGGGTACAAAACACAGGCATCAAGCAGGACACGCATCAATCAACAAGCCGAAAGAACAGCGCCTTTAGATAACCGCTTTCAGCAAGCATCGGGTGCTGAGGATGATCAGGCCCGGCATACCCGCTGTGGATCAGTTGCGCCCCCCGTCCTGCACGCCCGATGCCACGCACCGATGCGGTTCGAAAGCGGTACAGATCAGCGGCATGTGAACAGGAACACAAGCCAAGAAACCCGCCGGGCACAACCAGGGGCGCGGCAAGCTTTGCAACCCGTTCATAAGCGCGCAACCCTGCTTCCAGCGCCTGCTTTGTCGGGGCAAACGCCGGTGGATCACAAATCACAACGTCAAACCGTTCACCCTGTGCGGCAAACTCCTCCAATGTGGCGAAGGCATCGCCTTTGCGCGTTGTCAACCGGTCCGCTACCCCCATATGTTCCGCCCCCTGCCGGGCAAGCGTCAGCGCCGCCGCGGAGCCATCAACACAAACAGCCCCTTTCGCCTGCCCCGCCAAGGCCGCCAGCCCAAACCCGCCAACATGGCAAAAAACATCCAGAACCCTGCCGCCTTTTGCCAAGTTCTGCGCGAAGGCATGGTTGGGACGTTGATCAAAAAACAACCCGGTTTTCTGGCCTGTAATCAAATCCGCCATATAGGTGGCGCCATTCATCGGAACCGGGACAGCTGCATCAATGCTGCCACGCACGATCCGTGTTTCGTTCGGCAGCCCTTCCGAAACCCGCGCCCGCCCAGCCCCGTTTTTTATTATGGTGCTCACCCCAGTAACCTCTGCCAGGGCTTCAGCCAGCGTATCAAACATCACCTCTGCCCAGGCCGCGTTGGGTTGGATGACACAGGCATCCCCAAAGCGGTCAATCACCACGCCGGGCAGGCCGTCCGCTTCCGCATGGATCAGACGGTAATACGGCTTGTCAAAAAGACGATCACGCATCTGAAGCGCCATCACAAGGCGTTGGCGAAGCCAACCCCTGTCAATCTCCCGCTCTGTGTTGCGATCCAAAACCCGCGCTATGATTTTGGAATTAGGATTGACCGTAACGGTCGCCACGACGCGCCGGTCGCCATCTTCCAGACGGGCTATTGATCCGGGTGTCAGCGCCTTTGTACGCCGATCTGTCACCAGTTCATTGCTGTAAATCCAGGGAAATCCATGCCGAATCCGCCGGGGATCGGTTTTCGGTTTCAGGCGAACAACTGGCAGGGGCGGCTTGGTCATACCGCCCCTTAGAATAGAATGCGCCCGCAGGAAACCCCCGGCCGTCAGTTTAACATGGCAGTCTGAGTCACCGCATGACGCGGTTCCGGGAACAATCCAAGTTGCCTCTGGATTACCGCCGCCAGGTGGTTGGTGATCCGCCTTTTCTGAGTATTGCCGTTTCTTTCTGCTTCAATGGCACGCGCACCGCCCCAGGCCTCAAAGCTGGCGTCGACCTGCCGCGGCCCCTCTAGGATGTCGCCAGACACCGCATCCCGGATCGTCAGCATAAAATAGATAGAATGCGTTCCCCCGAAGGAGTAGCGGGTTTTTTCAGTCAGCGAATGGAAACGAGTCACTTCAACGTCAAGGTCAACGGCTTTGGGCCCATGCAACTGAGCTGCACCAAAGGCCATTGCCGACCGTACGATCGTTGCCACCTGATCATGTCGGTTTCCATGCGGATCGCCGCGCCAGACAATATCAGCCATGGGATAATAGCTGTTGGCCTCACTCACCCGAAGCGACATCGGCACAGTCACCGAAAGCTCGCGCACCTGATATTGCGGCACTGCCGCAGGTGCAAATTCCATCTCTGTCGGTGCCATGCGTGTGGCCGTCGTTTGCGGCGCGCAGGCCGCAATCCCGCAGAGCACGAAAAGCACTACCAATACTCTGATCACCCTCATAGCGTATCTCTCCTTCATTGCGCCAATGCGCGTCACGGCGTTCATTCGCCGCAGAAAGGTCAAATATTGTGTCAATTTGCGGACATTTGCGGTACAATTAGCAATATTATCGCAATTTACGATACAATTCGCCGTGTCCCCTCAGGCACAGGCTACGGGATTCTCCAAAGATGATTGTTAGCGCTAACGACATGTGCTACCTCACCCAGGCACCAACCCGGAGACTTTCGCATGGTCCTGAATCCGCAAATCGAAAAAGTGACCAACCGCATTATTGCGCGCAGTAAAAGCACCAGGGGCACCTATCTGGAAAGGGTGTCGCAGGCAGCAGAAACCGGGCCTGTCCGTGCCCATCTATCCTGCGGCAATCAGGCCCACGCCTATGCCGGTGCCGCCGGGGATCAGGCCAGCCTGATTGCGGCACGCAGCGCAAATATCGGCATTATCACCGCCTATAATGATATGCTATCCGCACATCAGCCTTTTGCCGCCTTTCCTGATCTCATCAAAGAAGCCGCCCGCGCTGAGGGAGCAACAGCGCAGGTCGCCGGTGGTGTGCCGGCCATGTGTGACGGGGTGACCCAGGGCCAGCCAGGAATGGAACTGTCGCTATTCAGTCGTGATGTGATTGCCCTCTCCGCAGGCGTTGCGCTCAGCCACAACTGTTTTGACGCGGCGATCTACCTCGGCGTCTGTGACAAGATCGTCCCTGGCCTGGTTATTGCCGCGGCCACCTTCGGTCATATCCCGGCGGTGTTTCTGCCTGCGGGGCCGATGACCTCCGGCTTGCCAAATGATGAAAAGGCAAAGGTGCGCCAGGAATTTGCCAGTGGGGCCTGCGACCGTGACAGGCTGATGGCAGCGGAAATGGCTTCTTATCATGGCCCCGGCACCTGCACGTTCTACGGCACCGCCAACAGCAACCAGATGTTGATGGAATTCATGGGCTTGCACCTGCCCGGCAG
>CAYTUW010000112.1:0-9756 GCA_964441435.1 uncultured Rhodobacterales bacterium | reverse complement strand
GCCGCCCGGCAAGAGGCCGCGATACGGGCCCTTGGCGGGGTGGCGAGGCGTGGCGAAACTTTGCAACCGGATGCGCTTCGCACGATCGGCGACATCTCCGGCGCACTGTTCTGGGGCGCGGCCGAGGCCGCCCGTCCCTTCGACCTCGCGCTTGCCGAACGGGATGGACCGATCCTGCCACTGATCACCACAGCGCCCGATACGGCCCGCGTCTGGCAGGAACGCCATCTTTGCATCGACACGACTGCGGCAGGCGGAAACGCCGCCCTGCTGGCCGAGGCAGGCGAAAGCTGACTTGACGGCGGGCGGACCTTGCCTAAGGTTCGCCCATGTTTCCGATCCGCGATCATAACCCGTCTGAACGCACGCCCTATGTCGTCTATGCACTGATGGCGCTCAACATCTTGATTTTCCTGACCTATTGGGGCGATCTGGATCAACCCTTTCGTGTGGCAGGTTTTTTCAACCAATGGGCCATGACACCGGAAATGATCGCAGACGGGCGCATGACCCATACGCTTTTGACCTATATGTTTCTGCACGGCGGGCTGATGCATCTGGCGGGGAACATGCTGTTTCTGTGGATTTTTGGCGACAACCTTGAGGATCAGCTTGGTCATCTTGGCTTTCTTCTGTTCTACCTTGCCACAGGGATCGGTGCTGGTCTGTTGCAGATGCTGGCGGATCCGTCCTCTACCGTTCCGGTTGTCGGCGCCTCCGGTGCGATTGCCGGGGTCATGGGCGGCTACCTTCTGTTATTCCCCAAAGCAAAGGTCGATATTCTGCTGATCATCATCATCTTCTTCCGCATCTTTCCGGTGCCCGCCTGGCTGATGCTGGCGGTGTGGTTTGGGCTGCAACTGTTCAACGGTGTCGCCCAAAGCAGCGCGGAGGCAGGCGTGGCCTATTGGGCCCATGCTGGTGGTTTTATCATCGGGCTGATCCTGATGGTCCCTCTTTGGCTGCGACGCGGCGCCACTGATCATTGGGAACGCACGGACGGGCACCCCGACCATCCGGACGCCCAATATGGCCCGCTCAGCAACAGTTCCATCCCAAAAGTGAGACGTCGAAAATGACCGCGCCGATGCAGCTGACCTGCCACTGCGGTGCTGTTGAACTTTCTGTCACCCTGTCCGAAGGGTTGGCGAGTGCGGCGCGCTGTGATTGTTCGTTTTGTCGTCGTCGCGGGGCGGCTGCAGCCACGGCCCCCCGTAATAGTGTTCGGATTGTGAAAGGCGCAGAGAACCTGACGCTTTATCAATGGGGCACAAAAACCGCGAAACACTTCTTCTGCAAGACCTGCGGCATTTACACCCATCATCAACGTCGCTCCGACCCGAATGAATGCGGTGTGAATATCGGCGCGCTTAAGGGCGTGAACCCGGCGGAACTTGGTGATATCCCCTGGAATGACGGGATCAATCACCCGTCCGACCGCGCGCTAACTGCGTCGCCAGTATTGCCAGATGCCCATGATTGAAATCAGAATCCAGAAGGCCTCCATCAGGGCAGAGGCAAGGTTAAAGGTGAAGAACAGGGAATAGCTGATCAGGAAAGAGCCGATCAGATTGACCACCGGAAAAGCCAGATCATCCGAATTCATCAAACGGGCCTGGGTGGCAAAATAGGCGGCGGCGACGATCAATGTCCCAAAGGTGCCAATGGCATCGGCCCAGGTGAGGGTTTGGATCAGCTCAATCATTATGCCGCTCATCAGTCCTTTCGGCCTTCTTCGCGATGAAAGCCCGAAAGGGCTTGAAAAGCGTCAGCCCCGCACGGCTTTTGCAAACTGTTCAAAGATCAATTCATTGGCGCAAATCACCTCGCCATCTGCCAGCACATCGCCCGCCGGGCTGATCGGTTCGATCAACCCGCCCGCCTCTTTCAGGATCACAATCCCTGCGGCCAGATCCCAGGCGTTCAGCCGGCGTTCCCAAAACCCGTCAAAACGCCCGGCGGCCACATAGGCCAGATCAAGCGCGGCCGATCCCCAGCGCCGCACACCAGCGGTTTTCGGCAGCACACGCGCCAGATCCTGCAGCGTTTCCGGCAAATCGGCGCGCCCGCCAAACGGCAGGCCCGTCGCAAACACGCATTCGATCATCGACCGGCGGCCCGACACCCGTATGCGGCTTTCGTTCATCCAGGCACCCTGCCCTTTTTCCGCAAAAAACAACTCATCCTTCGCCGGATCATAGATCACACCGGCCACGATCTGACCTTTGTGCTCCAACGCCACCGAGACGGCAAAATGTGGCATCCCGTGCAGAAAATTCGTCGTGCCATCCAGCGGATCAACGATCCAGCGGCGGGTCGGATCCTCCCCTTCGATGGGCGCACTTTCCTCGCCCAGCCAACCATAGGTCGGGCGCGCCTCCATCAATTCTTCTTTGAGGATTTCCTCTGCGGCAATATCGGCCCTGGATACAAAATCGCCCGCTCCTTTCACCGATACCTGAAGGTTTTCAACCTCTCGGAAATCCTTGGCAAGCGACCGGCCCGCCTTGCGCGCGGCCTTGATCATGGTGTTGAGATTTGCGCTGCCCTGCATTTGGGTGCTCCTGTCCGGTCAGTCCGCGCGTATAGGCGAGGCCGCGCCGCGCATCAAGCCCCTGTTCGTTCCGCGCTTTAGTCAAATACATGAGCATAGTTCTCACGTAGCCGATTTTTCTGCACTTTCCCCATCGTGTTGCGTGGCAGCGCATCGACCACGACATAATGGCGCGGCTGTTTGAACCGGGCGAGCGCGGCTTCCGTGGCACGCCTCACCTGTTCAAGGTCCAGCGCCCCATCCGCCACCAGAACAGCTACAACGCTTTCGCCAAAATCGGCATGTGGCGCGCCAATGACAGCGCTTTCCCTGACCCCGGGCTGACCATCCAGTACCAGTTCCACCTCTTTCGGGTAGACGTTGTAACCACCTGTAATAATGAGGTCTTTCCCCCTCCCGACGATGGTGACATAGCCATCGCTGTCGATCCGGGCGAGGTCCCCGGTGATGAAAAACCCATCGTCGCGCAGCTCTTCGGCGGTTTTTTCCGGCATCTGCCAATACCCCTTAAAGACATTGGGGCCGCGCACCTCCAGCGTGCCGATTTCACCCTTCGGCACTTCGGCACCCGCAGCGTCGCAGACTTTGACCTCGACGCCTGGCAACGGCAGGCCAACGGTCCCCGCACGCCTGTCACCGTCATAGGGGTTGGAGGTGTTCATATTGGTTTCGGTCATACCATAGCGTTCGAGGATGCGGTGCCCGGTGCGGGCTTCAAAGCTCTCGTGCGTTTCCGCCAGAAGCGGCGCAGAGCCAGACACAAACAACCGCATGTGCTGCGTCAGCGCGCGGCCGAAACGCACATTGTCAAGAAGCCGTGTGTAAAATGTCGGCACACCCATCATGGCGGTGGCCTTCGGCAAGGCCCGGATTACCGCATCCACGTCAAACTTCGGCAGGAAGATCATCGCGCCCCCGGTCAGAAGCGCGATATTCGTGGCCACAAACAGCCCATGTGTATGAAAAACCGGCAGCGCATGCAGCAGCACATCGTCTTTGGTGAACCGCCAGTGGTCGGCCAGCACTTCGGCGTTGGACAGAAGGTTGTCCTGCGTCAGCATCGCCCCCTTGCTGCGCCCGGTGGTGCCCGATGTATAGAGGAACGCCGCAAGATCATCGCCAGCACGCTCCGTAACCTCCCAATCCGCTGACTGACCAGCCACAAGAGACGCAAAACTGCCCTCGCCATCTGCATCAAGCGTCAGCAACCGGGCTGCGTTGGCTTTGGCAACCGGGGCCAGTTCCTGTGCTGTCCGCTGTGCGGCAATGACCAGCTTCGCACCGGAATTTTCGATAAAATACGCCACCTCTGCGCCGGTATAGGCGGTGTTGAGCGGCAGATAGATAACACCCGTTGCCGCACAGGCCGCATAGATCGCCAGCGCGTCCGGGCATTTGTCGATCTGCAGCGCCAGCCTGTCACCTGCCGCCAGCCCTGCCGCCCTGAGCGCCCCGGCAATCCGCGCCGCGCGCTCCATAAAGGCGCCATAGGTGATCACACCACCATCGGGCAGGTGCAGAAACACTCGGTCACTGCCAATGTGAGGGGCGAATAGCCTATCAAACAATGGGTTTGTCACGTTCGGAACCTCATCACATCATCGCGTCCCAGGACCATTGCAACAGCGCCTGCCGCTGCCTGGGACGACAGGAGGTATCACCGGGCTGGCAATGCGCCCTGATTTGCCCGGCGTGGCGTGCGATCCCCTTCCACCGCCGGACCTGTATCGCATCGGTTTCCGGCAGGCGACGTCCCCGCCAGTAGCGGCAGAACCATTGGAACCATCCACGCGGATCGGGGCCGTAAATCCAGCCTTTTTGCTGCCACACCGACAGGGGCTGGCGACTTTTCACCCCGAAATAATTGATCTCAGGATCAGGCTTGTCCGACAACCGCGCATCTTCAAACCAGGCCGCTGGAAACTCATCCCGGCAATCATTGAGGTATTTGCCTTCAAACACCCCCATGGCAAGCATCTCTGCCGGGCTGTAATGCGGGGTGAACCCTTCGGCGAAATCGGCCCCTTCTGCCACCTCCAACCTGTATTCATAGTCGGTTTGCATGGTATCGTTCACCCGGATGATCACAGCATCGCTGGCACAACCAGATCAGGCGGTCGGTGGCCATCATCAAAGGTCTTGATATTGATCAGAACCTTTTCGCCCATCTCATTGCGCCCCTCGCGGGTGGCGCTGCCCATATGCGGCAGCAAAACGACATTGGACAGTTCCCGTAAGCGCGGATTTATGCCCTGCCCGTGTTCATAGACGTCAAGCCCGGCCCCGGCGATGTCGCCCGCCCGCAGCATCCGGGTCAACGCATTTTCGTCAATCACCTCGCCGCGCGATGTGTTGACGATCACCGCCGAAGGTTTCATCAGCTTCAGCCGACGGGCATTCATGAGATGATAGGTCGATGGCGTGTGCGGGCAGTTGATCGACAGGATATCCATCCGCGCCACCATCTGATCTAGGCTTTCCCACCAGGTTGCCTCAAGCCCGGCCTCGATATCACGGTGGAGCCGTTTGCGGTTGTGATAATGCACCTGCATACCGAAAGCCTGCGCGCGGCGCGCCACCGCTTGCCCGATCCGCCCCATGCCCAGAATGCCAAGCCGCCGCCCGGCCAGTCGCCCGCCAAGCATTGCGGTCGGTGCCCAGCCATCCCAATCCCCCGATTGCATCAGCGCCAGCCCTTCGGGAATGCGCCGCGTCACCCCGAGTATCAGCGCCAGCGCCATATCGGCGGTGTCTTCGGTCACGACATCCGGGGTGTTGCTGACAAGGATGCCCCGCTGGCGCGCGGTCTGCACATCAATATGATCAACCCCCGCACCAAAGTTGGCAATCAGTTTCAGCCGCTCTCCGGCGCGGGCAAGAAGTGCCGCATCAATGTTGTCCGTGATTGTTGGCACCAGAACATCGGCCTGCTGCATGGCCGCTGCCAGCCCAGCCGCATCCATCGGGGTATCGCTTGGGTTGAAGGTCACATCAAACAGTTCCGACATCCGCGTTTCCACCGCTTCCGGCAACCGTCGCGTGACAACAACACTTAGCCGATCTTTTGGCATCTCACCTCCCCGGTGCTTTTCCTTCGCTCCTGTTACTGGCAAAGTGGCCGATGAAACGCCGGGATACAAGAACCGGCGAGGATGCGGGCAACAGAAATCCGCACGAAACAAGGCAACGGGCAAGTTCGAGGCAGGGATGAATCGGCTCTTTTCGGTTTTGATTGCGGCCGCTGTGGCCATAGCGGGTGCCACCACTGCGCAGGAACGCGGTTCTGTTACCAATCTGCCGATCCCGCGTTATGTGTCAATGAAAGCCAGCGAAGGCAACGTGCGGCGCGGGCCAAGCCTGACCCATCGGATCGACTGGGTGTTTCGCCACCAGCACATGCCGCTCAGAATTGTAGCAGAATACGGCCATTGGCGGCGTGTTGTAGACCGGGATGGCGCAGGCGGCTGGGTGCATTATTCACTGCTTTCCGGCAGCCGCACGGTGATTGTCGAAGAAGACCTGCTTGCCCTGCGCACGAACGCTTCTGATGACGCCCCGCTCAGCGCCCAGCTTGAACGCGGCGTGATTGCGCGCCTTCAGGAATGTAATCTTGACTGGTGCCGCATTTCTGCCGGCGGGTATCGGGGCTGGGCACGCAAAGGTGCGCTCTGGGGTGTCGATCCGGAAGAAATCCGGGACTAAGGCGCGCGTTCTTCGTCCAGAAACGCCTCGATCTCCCCAATCAGCACATCCCAGGCGGGATCCTGTTCCATGATAATGTGATTGTCGCTGTCCAGCATGGCAAACCGCGCATCCGGCAACCCGCGCGCCAGCAGTCGCCCCTGCGAAATCGGATGGATCACATCGCCCGATGAATGGATGATCAGCACTGGGCAGCGCACCTGCTCGAGCAGCCCGCGCACATCAAAACTATCCACCGCCTGACGCAGCCTGACGGCGGCATCCGCATCGACCGACCTCTGCTGAAGCGAAATGATATCTGCAACCTGCTCGGGCGTCGCGGTGGGCATGAACAGGCTGACAAAGGACTTTGCAAATGTGCTGCCATGCACCCCCCAGCCCGATGTCAGCAGGGCGCGCATCGTGTCCGGGTCCACGTCCCCTGCTGCGGGTTCCCTGTGCATCCGCCCGACCGCGTATCCGCCATGCGCAACGATGCGGCTGACCCGATCCGGCGCACGCGCTGCAAAGCCAAGCGCAATGGGCACCGCCTGTGACGCCGCATAGATCGGGAACCGATCCAGCCCCGCCGCATCGGCCACTGCCTCCAGGTCATCAATGAACGCGTCGAGGTCGCAGTTTTCCAGTGTTCGATCCGACAACCCGGTGCCGCGCTGGTCGTAACGCACCAGCCGATGATTTCGGCTGAGCGTCGTCAACAGCGGGCGCCAGACCTCGCTGTCCCAATCCAGTTCCAGATGGGTCAGCCAATGCCCCGCACGCAACAGCGGCGGCCCGTCGCCTGACACCGCATAGGCGATACCTTGCCCATCGCGGGACCGCGCAAACCTGACATCGGGGCGCGCACCAGTCGTGCTGATGGCAGCGCCCCCGTCCTGCTCAACCGGCACAACAAGCTGGACGCCGCGTCGCGGGACCGTGCGGATGACCGCCTGAGCCTTCCCATTGTCCCCGACGGCAGCACGGGCAAGGCTGATCCGCGCGCTGATCGTTGAATCAGAAACATTCAACCCCGCCCAGATCTCTTCGATCAGCCGTTCCTTTGACAGCAGTTCGCCCGGATTGCGCGCCAGCAGCAGCAGCAGGTCAAAGACCTGCGGTTCCAGATGCACCGCCTCCGCCCCGCGCAGGAAACGATGGTGTGTGGTGTCGATGCTGCAGTCGCCAAACCTGTAGATCATGCTGCCAGTAACGCCACAGGGGACCGATTTTGCAACGGAAATCGCCAGAACCGCCCTACCTCAAGGGTTTCACAAGGAAAGCAAAGGATCATCGCAAAGCGCGGCACCCTCCGTCCCGCCAGTATGGGCATAGCAATATTTCAAGGAGGCTCAGAATGACCGATCCAGAAATTCAATCAATCCGCACCCGCGCCGATGGGTCCATCGACACCGCCTATTACATGACACGCGGGCGGCAGATGCGCAGCAAACAGGCGCATCACATGGCCCAGGATATGGCCGCACAGTGGCGCCCGTTTTCGTGGATGGGGCAGGTCTGGCGTGTGGCGACACAGCGGCGGCGTGCCCGCAGGTCTTAGTCCGCTCTGCGCCCCAGCGCTTCCGCCGCACGTGCGGGCCAGCCCTGTAAAAATGCCGCGCGTGCACGTAGCCCCGGGGATTGGTCGTGCGGTTTGGTATCCTGATTGAGCGTCACAAAAATCAGCCGATCCGCACCGCGTTCTGCCCAGCCGACAAACCAGCCATAGCCACGCGCCCTGTCAAAGCTGCGGTCGGCGCGGCGTGGGTAGGCACCGCCCGTCTTGCCCTGAATGTGCCAGCCTTCACCACCATCAAACCTTTCCACAAGCGCCCGCGCCTGGGTTTGTGCAGCCGCGCTGACCGGCAGATCGCCCCGGTAGAGGCGGCGCAGAAACACCGCCTGTTCCTCGGGCGCAACCAGCAGGGAGGAACTGAGCCAGCTCCGCATGAGCCCATTTTCCTGCCCCGGATCGCCGGAAAAATCCGCATTGCCATAATCAAGCCTGTGGCCATAGGCTGTCAGAACCTCTGCGCCCAGCGAATTGGCGAGCTGTTGGGAATACCAGACCACCGAATATTGCATCCAGCGGGTCGGGTCCGTGTCTCGCCGCCAAACCTCCCCGCCCCAGGTGACATAGCCGTCCCGATAGGGCAGAACAGGATCATGCGACCCCTTCAGCACCCCGGCGTCAAAGCCGATCACCGCCAGCGCGATTTTGAAGGTAGACGCCGGGGTAACACGGCTTGCGCAATCCCCCTCCGCCAGCAGCGTTGCCCCGTCGTCAGCATCCACAACAAGCCTGCAGATCGGCGCGGCAAAGGCGGCCATCGCCGAAAACAGCCCCAGCAAAAGGGCGGCCAGAACCGGGCGCATCAGGCCAGCCCGCGCCCTTTGAGCAGCGCCTCAACCCCCGGCATCCGTCCCCTGAACGCTGTGTAAAGTTCGGCCGCATCAACGGAACCGCCACGCGACAGGATGTTGGCCTCCAGCCGCTTGGCCATATCCGTATCAAACGGCCCGCCCGCCTCTTCGAACGCGGCGAAAGCGTCGGCATCCATCACCTCGGACCACATGTAGCTGTAATAGCCCGAGGAATAGCCATCACCCGCAAAGACATGGGCAAACTGCGGCGTGCGGTGGCGCATTTCAATCGCCTCCGGCATGCCGATTCCCGCCAGAACGTCGGCCTGTTTCGCCATTGGATCAGCTGTGGCAGCGCCCCGGTGGAACGCCAGATCCACCAGTGCGGAGGCAACATATTCCACCGTCTGGAACCCCATATCATAGGTCTGCGCCGCCAGAAGCCGATCCAAAAGCGCCTTTGGCATCGCCTTGCCTGTTTCGGCATGGGTGGCAAATTCAGCCAGCACCTCTGGCACCTCCAGCCAATGTTCATAAAGCTGGCTGGGCAGTTCGACAAAATCACGTGCCACTGATGTGCCTGAGATCGATTCATACGTCACATCAGACAGCATCTGATGCAGCGCATGGCCAAATTCGTGAAACAGCGTGCGCGCATCGTCATAAGACAGCAGGCTGGGGCTGGCCTTGGCAAAATTGCACACATTCAGCACGATGGGCGTTTGCACATTGGGGTGGCGCGCCTGCATGCGCATGGCCGAACACCACGCCCCCGATCGTTTCGAGGCGCGCGCAAAATAATCGCCGATGAAAACCGCCACATGCTGGCCATCGCGTGTCACCTGCCAGGCCCGGCAATCGGGGTGGTAAAGAGGCACATCCAGCGGCTGGAATTGCAGGCCAAACAGGCGGTTGGCACAGGCAAAGGCGGCCTCGATCATGCGCTCAAGCTGCAGATAGGGCTTTAGCGCGGCCTCATCCAGATTATGCAGCGCCTGGCGGCGCTTGGCGCTATAATAATGCCAGTCCCACGGCTCTAGCGGGCCGCTTTGGCCATCGGCCAGCAACATCGCTTCCAGTTCGTTTGCGTCTTCTAAGGCCTGCGCGCGGGCGGGCGCCCAGACCACTCTGGTCGAGCGTTTCGGCTGCTTTGGCGG
>CAYTUW010000111.1:0-9760 GCA_964441435.1 uncultured Rhodobacterales bacterium | reverse complement strand
GCTGACAGCCTGATGCTGGCGCTGGCGGCGATGGAGGGCATGGTGTCGGACATGAGCGCAAACCGCGACGCATTGGAAGCCGCCGCCGCAAGCGGGTTTTCAACGGCGACGGACCTTGCGGACTGGCTTGTTCGCACGCTCAACATGCCGTTCCGCGATGCCCATCACGTGACCGGGGCGCTGGTCGCGCTGGCGGAACAAAAGGGCTGCGATCTGCCGGAACTGTCCCTCGCGGATATGCAGGGCGTTCACGGTGATATTACCGATGATGTCTTTTCTGTCCTGACGGTGCAAAACTCGGTAAACTCCCGTCAGAGCTATGGCGGCACCGCGCCGGATCAGGTGCGCGCCCAGATCGCCCGCTGGCAGGAGGCCTTGTCATGAAACCCTTTGCGGTCCTCGCCCTTCTCATCCTTGCCGCCTGCGGTGCAGATGGCCCGCCCGAACGCCCGACGATGCAGGCCGGGGGCACTCTGGCCGGACAGGTCGAAATAGGCATCACTGGCGATAACTGAAGGCGTATCATGGATCATTTCCTCTATCAGAACGGCGCGCTTCACGCCGAAAACGTCGCTGTTTCGGATATCGCGGCAGCGGTTGGGGCGCCGTTTTACTGCTATTCCGCGCGCACTTTCGCGCGTCATTATCGGCTGTTTGATGAGGCGCTTGAAGGCACGGATCATCTGATCTGCTACGCGATGAAGGCCAATTCTAATCAGGCGGTGATCAAGCTGCTTGGTGACCTTGGTGCCGGGATGGATGTGGTGTCGGGTGGCGAATATGCGCGTGCGATTGCGGCTGGTGTGCCGGGGGACAGGATCGTCTTTTCCGGCGTCGGCAAAACGCGTGAAGAAATAACCGCCGCGCTGACAGGTGGCATCCGCCAGTTCAACGTCGAAAGTGAACCGGAAATGGCAGTGATCGACGAGGTGGCGCGCGGTCTGGGCCTTGTCGCGCCAATCACCGTGCGGGTGAACCCGGATGTGGATGCAAAAACCCACGAAAAGATTGCGACCGGCAAAAGTGAGAACAAATTCGGTATCCCGATTGCGCGTGCGCGCGAAGTTTATGCCGCTGCCGCCGCAATGCCGGGGCTGAATATTATCGGGATCGACGTGCATATCGGTTCACAGTTGACCGATCTGGCACCTTACGAAACAGCCTATCGCAAGGTTGCGGAACTGACCGCAGCCCTGCGTGCCGATGGCCATGACATCCGGCGACTCGATCTCGGTGGCGGGCTGGGCATCCCCTATGAACGCTCCAACGACGCGCCCCCCTTGCCATTTGAATATGGCGAGGTGATCAAGCGCACCGTGGGGCATCTGGGCTGCGAGATAGAGATTGAGCCGGGCCGCCTGATTGCCGGAAATGCGGGCATCATGGTCAGCCGCGTGATCTATGTGAAGGAAGGTGCGGACCGCAAATTCCTGATCCTCGACAGCGCGATGAATGACCTCATACGCCCGTCGATGTACGGGGCACATCACGATATCATCCCGGTTCTTGAACCGACGCCGGGCCAGGCGCACGCAACCTATGATATCGTCGGCCCGGTTTGCGAATCCGGCGATACCTTTGCAAAATCGCGGGACATGGCGCCTTTGGCGGCAGGTGATCTGGTCGCCTTTCGGTCTGCAGGGGCTTACGGCGCTGTTATGGCGAGCGAATATAACTCCCGCCCCTTGATCCCCGAAGTTCTGGTCAGCGGGGATCAATTTGAAGTTATCCGCGCAAGACCCACCTATGAAGAGATGATAAACCGCGATACCATTCCTTCATGGTTATGAGACGCCGCCGAAAATGGCGGCCTGATCAGACTGGAAACCTCAGCGCGCGCGTGGTGCCTGAACTGCGCGCGGTCAGTTCGGCTTTGCGCCTGACGCGGCTGGGGATGATAGCGGAACGTGTTCTGCGATGCTTCTGGCCGTTTTTCACCATCCTGATGCTTGCAATGGCGGCGCTGATGTTCGGCCTTCAGGACAATGTCGGTGTTGAAACGGCCTGGGCCGGGCTGGTGATTTCGACGCTTGGCGGGTTTGGTACGCTCATTCGCGGGCTGTTCCGATTCCGGTTTCCTACCGCGCAGGAGGTGCAGGCGCGGCTTGATGAAACCCTGCCCGAAAGGCCGATTGCTGCAATCACTGACAGGCAGGCGATCGGTGCGACCGATGCGGCCTCCCGTGCGATCTGGGCGGCGCATCGCAAACGGATGCAAGAGGCCGCCGCGAATGCGAAGCCCGCAAAGCCTGATCTGAGGCTGGCGGATCGTGATCCCTATGCACTGCGTTTTGTGGCCATGTTGGCGTTTGTGATGGCGCTGTTGTTTGGCTCCGTCTGGCAGGTTGCCAGCGTCCGGGAACTTGGTCCCGGCAGCGCTGCGGCGGCGATCCCGACGGGGCCGAGTTGGGAAGGCTGGGTCGAACCGCCGACCTATACCGGCCTTCCTTCGCTTTACCTCAACGATCAGACCGATGGCGCCTTCAGCGCGCCGGTTGGCAGCCAGATTTCCATCCGGCTTTATGGTGAAATTGGTGCGCTCCATGTCAATCAGACGATTTCGGACACCCGCGAAGGGGCCGCCACGGATCAGGTGCAGGATTTCACCGTGACCCAAAGCGGCAGGCTGGAAATCGCAGGCGAAGGCGGCGCTGAATGGGCCGTGACCGCGATTGAGGATGAGTTGCCCCTGATCGAGTTTTCCGGCGAGATGGAGGTCCAGGCCTCCGGCATAATGGAACAGGATTTCGAGGCGTGGGATGATTACGGCGTGATCAGCGCCAGCGCGACGATCACCCTTGACCTTGGAGCAGTGGACCGTCGGTTCGGGCTGGCGGTGGACCCCGACCCGCGCGAGGCCATCATTGTTGATCTGCCGATGACCATTGCTGGCGACCGGGCGGATTTCACCGAAACCCTGGTCGAAGATTTTTCCCAACACCCCTGGGCCAACCTCCCCGTCACGTTCCGATTGCATGCGACGGATGCGGCTGGGCAGGAAGGGCAGTCCCCCTATGATCTGGAGGTGCCGCTGCCGGGGCGGCGGTTCTTTGATCCGCTCGCACGCAGTGTGGTTGAGGTCCGGCGCGATATCCTCTGGGCACGCAGCAATGCCGGGCGCGCGGCGCTGATCCTGCGCACCGTGACCCACCGTCCGGATGATATATTCAACGACAGTTCGGCCTATCTGATGCTGCGCGTAGCGATGCGCCGGCTAGAGGCCGCCAATGTCGACGGGCTTGATGCAGAAGAACAGGCGGAAATTGCCGAAGCGCTCTGGCAGGTGGCCCTTCTGTTGGAGGATGGCTCCCTTTCGGACGCGCTGGAGCGGATGCGCCGGGCCCGCGACCGGCTGAGCCAGGCGATGCGCGACGGCGCCTCCGACGAAGAAATCGCAGAGCTGATGCAGGACTACCGTGACGCAATGGAAGACTACATGCGCCAGCTTGCGCAGAACCCGGAGGACAGCACCGATCAACCCAATGACGGACAGAGCCAGCAAATGAGCCAACAGGATCTGCAGGACATGATGGACCGCATTGAGGAACTGATGCAGCAGGGCCGTATGGCGGAGGCGCAGGAACTGCTCGACCAGCTTCAGCAGATGATGGAAAACATGCGTGTCACCGAAGGTGGGCAGCAGCAAGGGCAAAGCCCGGGTGAGCAGGCTATGGAGGGGCTGTCGGACACGCTGCGCGAACAGCAGGGCCTGTCGGATGAGGCCTTCCGCGACCTTCAGGAACAGTTCAACCCCGATGCCCAGGCCGGGGAAAGCGGCGAAAATGTCGGCCGCAGTGGCGGAGAGGGCCAGGGCCAGAGCCACCAGGGGCAGGGCGGTGAAGGCGAAGGTGAGGATCGTGACGGCGAAGGAGGCAGTTCCGGCGGTGCCGGGCAGCAGGGCACCGGCAGCCTGGCCGAACGGCAGCAGGCCCTGCGCGACGAATTGCGCCGTCAGCAGGAAGCCTTGCCCGGTGAGGGCACCCCGGAAGGGGACGCCGCGCGCGAAGCACTGGAACGAGCCGGGCGCGCCATGGAAAATGCCGAAAACGCGCTAAGGCAGGATGATCTTCCAGAGGCGCTCGATAATCAGGCCGACGCGATGGAGGCCCTGCGCGAAGGCATGCGCCAGCTGGGTGAAGCCATGGCCGAACAGAACCGCCAGAACCAGGGCGAAGAGGGCGATGCCGAAGCCGAAGCCCGCCGCATGACGCGTGACCCGCTGGGGCGTTCCCCGGGTGCGGACGGGTTGGCGGGAACGGATGAAAATCTGCTCCAGGGCGAAGATGTCTATCGCCGGGCAAAGGAAATTCTGGATGAATTGCGCAATCGTTCGTCCGATCAAAGCCGCCCGGAGAAAGAGCTGAACTATCTGGAACGCTTGCTCGACCGATTTTGACAGGCGCGATGGGCGTTCGCAGAAAGGCCGTTTATCGCCCGCCGTTATCCTCGGTGAAACCCGCCATCGCCTCAACCGCGCTGCTCATAACTTCGTCGAGCCAGAGCCTGAGCGAATTCACAACATCGACATAGCCGTCCAAAATACCGCTGAGAGCGGGCACGGACTGGCTGATTTTTGCCGCGAACATATATAGCAGCGTTGCAACCACAAACAGCAGGATCATCAAGAGAAAACCGCGCCGGAACCCTGAACGCCGCACAGGTGCCGCTTCGCCAGCATCGTCTTCCGCGTCTTCACGGTCAGATGCCGCGCGCAGCGTTGAATTTATCTCTTCGATATCAGGAAGGAGCTCACGCCGGGTCGAAGAGCCATCTTCGGCCAGGGAATCCTGTAACAGTTTGTTGCCCGGCCCGCCCGCCGCAGCCTTGTTATCGTTGCCCAGGGGCATTTCTTCCTGCGCTTCGAAGTCACCACCGCCTTCTGCTGAGCGGGCATTTTGTTCATGTGCGGCCTCTTCACGCAGGATATCAAGAACACTTTCGTCAAGTTCCTGGCGCGGCGGCGCGGCTGGTGCTTCCTCGGCCGGTGGTTGTTCCTCTTCGGGGGCGGGTTGCGCAGCCCCGGTATTTTCACTGTCGGTCTGCCCCTCATCGGGGTCTGTATCGCTGATGCCGGAAATGCCGGGCTGCTGTTCCTCGTAGTCGTCCTCAGGACGTTGAAACCAGGTGTTTCCGCAGTTCGAGCATTGCACATCCCGACCCTGTTCCGGAATGACGGAACCATCAATTTCGTAGTTCGCTTCGCAATTCGGACAGATCAGCCGCATGTGCACATAACCCAGTTTTTTGCAATTTTAACATTATTCACAGTCATATGGACAGGGTATTAACAATAGTGATGCCGTTAGAAAAGCAATAGCGTATTGAAGCGATTGAAAGATTGCCGCTGCTGAGGCAAAACTGTCACCTATAACGGCAGACCTGTGTGACATCTGCAAAAGAGGCAAACTGTGATCGAACTCAGGGATGTGGCGTATAATTATGGCGGTGGGGAGCTTCTATCCGGCATTTCGCTGAAGCTTGCACCGGGATCCTTTCACTTTCTCACCGGTCCTTCGGGGGCGGGGAAATCCACCTTCCTGAAACTCTGCTACATGGAACTGTCAGCGACGTCCGGCGTTGTTGAGGTTTTTGGTAAGGATCAGCGGCAGATGAGCCGGGACGACATTGCCGCCACACGGCGGCGTATCGGAGTTGTTCATCAGGATTGTACATTCCTTGATCACCTGCCGCTGGTGGATAACGTCGCCCTTCCTCTGACCGTTGCTGGTAAGGATATCGCGCCGGAAGCGGACAATCTGAGTGAGCTTTTGACCTGGGTTGGATTGGAATCTCAGAAACAGGCGCTCCCGCCGGAGTTGTCGGGGGGCGAACGTCAGCGTGCAGCACTTGCCCGTGCCGTCATCACGGCACCCGATGTCATCCTTGCCGATGAGCCGACAGGGAATGTGGATTGGGAAATGTCGCAACGCTTGCTCCGACTTTTGCTGGAACTAAACCGGATGGGAAAAACCATCATGGTGGCAACCCATGATCTTTCGCTGATCCGTGCCGCGAAAAGCCAGGTCAATGCCCGGGTGCTGCGTATCCGTGATCGGCGTTTACAACTGGCGGGGGCGGATCTGTGAACCCTGTGTTGCGCTTTCTGAACCGGCTGATGCTAGGCAATACGCAGGCCGATCGGGTTGTTCCGCCGTCGGGCTTTACCGCCCAGCTGACATTGTTTTCCGCAGCGGCGATGTCCTTTCTGGCGGTTTTCGCCCTTGCGCTTTCTTTGGCCACGGGTCGGATCGCCGATCGCTGGTCGAGCGAGCTGGCCAGAAGTTCAACAGTACGCATTTCCGCGCCCGCTGGGCAGATGGCATTGCAGACAGAGGCAGCGCTGCGCGTGCTTGAAACAACACCAGGCGTGGCCACCTCACGCGCGTTGACGGAAGAAGAAGAACGTGCGCTGCTGGCTCCCTGGTTTGGGGCTGATTTTCCTGTAGATGCTTTGCCAGTTCCGCAGCTGATCGAAATCATCGAAACCGACGAAGGCTATGATGCCGAAGGGTTGCGGCTTCGGCTGGCGGGGGAGGCACCAGGGGCAATCCTTGATGATCACTCTCGCTGGCGTCGCCCCCTGATTGTGGCTGCCGGGCGTCTTAGGATGCTGGGTGTTCTGGCCCTTGTTCTGATCGGTACAGCGACCGCATCCATGATCGCACTGGCTGTCAGGTCAGCATTGGCGGCCAACCTGGGGGTCATCGGCACCTTGCGGCTGGTCGGGGCAGAGGACCATTACATTGCCCGCGCCTTTGTGCGTCGTTTCACTGTCCGGGCCGTTGCCGGCGGCGCGTTGGGCACGCTTCTTGGGATGGGCGCGATTGCGCTGTTGCCGTCAGCGCAGATCGAAGGCGGGTTCCTGACCGGGCTTGGCTTCCAGGGCGCAGGCTGGCTGTGGCCGCTGCTGATACCGTTGCTGGCGGGGGTTGTGGCATTCATGGCAACCCGCCTGACCGCCCTTAACAGATTGAAAGGGCTGCCCTGATGCTCTGGACCGCGCAGCAATGGATCCGGTCACTTCTGTTCATTATCCAGATGTATTTGATGATGTTCCTGATGGCGCTGTTTTTTACGCCGCTGGCGATCTGGCGGCGGGATTGGGCCTTTCACGCCATTCACACCTATTGCAACTGGGTCCGCTGGAGCGCGCGCTGGATCGTCGGCCTTAAGACAGAAGTGCGGGGGGAGGTGCCGACCGATGAGGTAATCGTTGCGTCCAAGCATCAGAGCTTCTTTGACATCATCATCCTGTCCTCAGTGCTGCCGCGTCTGAAGTTCATCATGAAAAAGGAACTCAAATGGGCGCCGATCGTTGGCTACTATGCCCACCGTATCGGCTGTGTGCCCGTCGACCGGGGCAAACGCGGGCAGGCGATCAAACGCATGGTGGCGGATGTGAAATCCGGCGCGCAGGAGCCGGGGCAGCTGATCATCTTTCCACAGGGGACACGAGTCGCTGCCGGGGCGCATAAACCGTACAAGATCGGCACCGCGGTCCTCTATGATCAGACCGGCCAGGCCGTGGTGCCTGCAGCGACGAATGTTGGCGTATTCTGGAAGCGCCATGGGATCATGCGCTATCCTGGATTGGCCGTGGTCGAATTCCTGCCCCGAATCGAACAGGGGCTGACGAATGAAACCTTTATGGAGCGGCTGGAAGAGGTTGTGGAAAGCGCCTCCGACGAACTGATGCGGGAGGCAGGGCTGAATGGATTTCATAAAGACTGAAGAGGCGCTTCTGGCGCTCTATGGGGAACCGGGGGAGGCGTCGCAGGTGAAGGTGGCGCATCAGCTGACCCCAACCTACCGAGCCTGGATTGAACGCAGTCGCTTCAGTGTGCTGACAACTGTGGGGCCAGAGGGAACCGATGGATCACCGCGTGGTGACGATGGCCCGGTGGTCTTGGAACTTGATGCCCAAACACTGGCCATGCCCGACTGGCGCGGCAATCAGCGGATCGATTCTTTGCGCAATATCGTGCGGGACGGGCGGGTGTCGCTGATGTTTTTTGTGGCGGGATCGAACAATGTGGTCAGGGTCAATGGCATGGCAAAGCTGACTGCGGATGATGGGTTGCGCGCCCGGTTTGACCGCAAGGGGTTGCGCCCTGCCACAGTGATCGTCGTGAAGATCGCAGAGGTCTATTCCCAATGTGCCCGCGCCCTTATGCGGGCCCGGCTTTGGGGGGATGGAGACCAGTCAGACGGGCTGCCGACCATAGGCGATATGCTGAAGGAAATGACATCAGGCGCGTTCGATGGCGCGGCCTATGACGCGGAATGGGCGGGCCGGGCGGCAAAGACGATGTGGTAACGGGGTCTGGTGGTAACAACAGGCGTAAAATGGCCGGACATAAGAATGACAGGAGCAGGTTTTGACGACACACGATGACATAACGATCTGTATCACAATGGGTCATCGGCCAGATCACCTGAAACGGTCGCTGGAAAGCCTTGGCCCTGAACTGCGGGCCCTGCCAACCATTGCGATCAACGATTTTGGTGATCAGCCGACAAATGACATGTTCTTCGATGTTTGCCCGCATGGGGAGCTTGTGGATCTAGGCGGGCATGTTGGGCACACCAGGGCGATTGATGCGATGTATGAACGTGTGCAGAGCAAATACATCTTCCACATGGAAGATGATTGGGAATTCTACCGACAGGATTTTATCGGTGATGCGATTGCCATTCTTGATACCTCAAAGGAGGTGTCCTCTGTCTGCTTTCGGGACATGTCGGATATCAAGATGAAAGGGGAGCGGCGTGCCCTTGTCCAGTATGAGTCCATCGCGGGCGTCAATATCGCGCGTGCGGATGGCACCCATGACAACTGGTTTGGCTACACGTTCAACCCCAATTTGGCGTTGACCTCACATTGGCAAACGCTTGGCGGTTTTTCCCAGTTCAGGGGCGAAATGCCGGTGTCGCGGGCGTTTCGCCGCAAGGGTATGTTCACCGCCAACCTTGAACCCGGCGCCTGCCGTCATATCGGTTGGGGCGACAGCATCCGAAAACAGAAGCAAAAGGGGCGGATCGCAACCTGATGTTCGGTGTCGAAGGGATGGTTACGCCGCCAGCCCTTTTGACCCCAGATCCAGGTATTTCTGCCGACGGTCCTTGATTAGGGCTTCTGGTTTTTTCTTTGCCAGCTCTTTCAGCGCCGCCTCAATCGCCTTGCCGACGGATTTGATGGTTTCCGCGCTGCCGCGCTGGGCGCCACCGATTGGTTCCTTGATCACATGATCCGCAATGCCAAGCTTGTGCAGGTCCTGCGCTGTCAGGCGCATCGCCTCGGCTGCCTCACGCATCTTTTCGGCGTCTTTCCACAGGATCGATGCGCAACCTTCGGGTGTGATGACGGAATAGATCGAATGTTCCAGCATCAGGACCTTGTTCCCGGTTGCAAAGGCCACCGCACCACCCGATCCCCCCTCACCGATGATCACGGAAATCAGCGGCACCTTCACCTGCAGACATTTTTCGGTTGAACGGGCAATCGCTTCGGATTGGCCGCGCTCCTCCGCCCCTTTGCCGGGATAGGCGCCGGGCGTGTCGACTAGCGTGATGATCGGCAGGCCGAACTTGTCGGCCATTTCCATCAGACGGATCGCCTTGCGATACCCTTCCGGCCGGGCCATGCCGAAATTGCGTTCGATGCGGGTTTTGGTGTCGCTGCCCTTTTCGTGGCCGATGACCATGACCGGGGTGCCGCCCATCCGTGCGAGCCCCCCCACAACCGCATGGTCATCGGCAA
>CAYTUW010000110.1:0-9779 GCA_964441435.1 uncultured Rhodobacterales bacterium | reverse complement strand
CCACCGCATCGGTCCCGGCGGCCTCGCCCCAGTAATCATCGTTGCGTTCGATCACCACGGCCTCATTCGACCGCCATTCGGCAAAGGTGAACGGGCCGGTGCCCACGGGGTTGCGCCCGAAATCAGCGCCATGGGCCATCACCGCCGCCGGCGACACGATCAGCCCGGTTGGGTAGGCGAGGTTTGACAGAAATGGCGCATAAGGCGCGTTAAGCGTGAATTTTACCGTCAGATCATCCACCACTTCGGTCGAGTCCACCGCACCAAAGAAGAAGGACAGCGGGAAAGGCCCGGTATCGTGATAGGGGTGATTCTCATCCAGCATCCGATCAAAGTTGAACTTTACCGCCTCTGCGTTCAGCGGGGTGCCATCGTGGAATGTCACACCCTCGCGCAGCGTAAACGTATATTCGGTGCCATCATCGCTGATCGTCCAGTTGGTGGCGAGCGCCGGCTCCACCTCAAGTGTGCCGGATTTGTAACGGGTCAACCCCTCATAAACATTTACAAGAATACGGAAATCATTGACCGCGGTCACCGCTGCCGGGTCAAGCGATTTGGGCTCGGCGATCTGGCCGACGATCAACACACCCGGTGGTGTCTGTGCGCTGGCAGGCGCGGTCAGCCCGGCAGCAAGCGCGGCCCCTCCGACAGCGGCAGCCATAAGACCTCGGCGGGTCCAGGACATAAGCGACATCTTGTTTCTCCCTGTTGAATTATTAACATAATTTATCATGATAAATTGCATCGGTCAAATTATCATGATAATTATCCAAAACCCGGATAAGGTTTGATATGACTTTTTCGATTCTCGCACGTGACCCCCTGACCGGTGCCTTTGGTGCGGCGGCCGCTACCGGAAGCCTTTGTGTCGGTGGCTGGGTTTTGCGCGGCGATGTTATGTCCGGACTCACAGCCAGCCAGGGGGCATCCCCTTCGGTGTTCTGGGGTGAGGATGCGCTTGCGCTTATGCGGGAAGGGTCAACGGCTGAAATCGCCGTGAAAAAGGCAACCGCAGGGGACAGCGGGCGTGAATTCCGGCAACTTACAGCGATTGATCTGGCCGGGGGTACCGGCTGTTTTACCGGGGCAAAAAACGATGACGTAAAGGGCTGCATCGCCTTTCAGGATGGCGTCGTGGCCGGTAATATGCTGTCTAACACTGCGGTGCTGCAACAGATGATCGGGGGTTTCGAACAGGCTAGCGGCAGTTTTTCTGACCGCCTGATCAGCGCCCTTGTGGCGGCGGAACTGGCCGGAGGGGACTATCGCGGGCTGCTTTCTGCGGCGCTGCTGGTCCTGCATCCCGAACACCCGCCGCTGACTCTGCGCATCGACCATCATCCGACCGACCCGGTGCAGGCCCTGGCGGAGTTGCATGCAAAGGCTACAGGCGGCGATTATGCGCGATGGGCCGGGCAAGTGCCGGTGGCCACAGACCGGGAGCGTATTCTTGACTGACTGGGGTGCGCGCGCAGCTGCGATGCTGACGGAACTGGCGGCCTGTTCCACGCCGGGGCCAGGTGTCACACGCCTGCCGTTCACACCGGAACACCGGGCGGCGAATGAACAGCTTTCAGCTTATATGCGGCGTGTGGGATGTACCGTGTCCGAGGATGCGGCGGGAACATTGATCGGACGCCTGGAGGCAGCGCCGGATGCGGCAACGCTGCTGATGGGATCGCATCAGGATTCGGTACGTGAGGGCGGTGCCTTTGATGGGATAATGGGTGTTGTTCTGCCGCTTCTCGCCCTTGAAAAGCTGAGGGAGGAGGGCACGCACCTGTCCTATTCGGTCGAAATCCTTGGCTTTGCGGATGAGGAAGGTGTCAGGTTTCCCACGGCTCTTCTGGGGCCGCGTGCGCTTGCTGGGACAGCTGACCCGGCTGTTTTGGATATGGTGGATACGCAGGGCGTAACGCTTGGCGATGCGATGACGGAATTCGGGCTTGATACAAGCCGGATCATTTCGTTGCGTCGTGCCCCTGATTCAGTGATGGGCTATGTCGAAACGCATATAGAGCAAGGCCCGGTCCTGGAAAACGCGAATGAGGCGATTGGAATTGTTTCGGCGATCTCGGGGATCGAGCGGCATCAGATTACCCTGACCGGAGAGACAGGTCACGCCGGGACATTGCCGATGCAGGGGCGGCGGGATGCGTTGCTGGGTGCTTCGGCGCTGATCCGTGAAGTCCATAAAACGGCGGCAGCGACACCGGACCTGAGGGGAACCGTTGGTGCCCTGGACATCCGGCCGAATGTCGTGAATGCGGTCCCCGGGGAGGCGCAACTCACGGTGGAATTGCGGTCGCCGGATGATCTGACCCGGCAGAACGCAGGGAAACATCTGCAGCAGTTCGCTGTTCACCTCGCTGCCGAATCCGGCCTGACGCTCCATTGGGAACGAACTTATGTGCAAAACGCCCAGCCTTGTGACGCCGCCATGTCGGAACAGCTGATCCATGCAGCCAGGCAAGCCGGTGCCAGGGGTTTGGTTCTGCCTTCCGGTGCGACGCATGATGCCTCTGCCATGGCGGATTTATGCCCGGTGTCGATGTTGTTTGTACGCTGCCGTGACGGGGTCAGTCACCGACCAGAGGAGCAAGCCTCTGCCGCGGATATGGCCCTGGCGATTGACGTCCTGTCGAAGTTTTTGAAGGCTCTTGCGGTGCCGGGCGGTAAATAGGCGCGCCGCACCGCCTGCTGTTCCCTCTATGGTTGCGCGAACGGGGTGTTCGTGCGACAGATATTCCACTTGTGCGATCAGGGGTGGCTATGAAAATTCTAGTTGCTGGTGCCGGGCTTTCGGGTGCCGTCATTGGCCGGACGCTTGCTGATGCGGGCCATCAGGTCACCATCCTTGATGAGCGTGCACATATTGCCGGCAACTGCCATACCGAAAGGGATGCGGATACCGGGGTGATGTGCCATCTCTACGGGCCGCATATCTTTCACACCGACAATGAAGATGTCTGGCAGTTTGTGACCCGTTTTGCCCGGATGCGTCCCTATCGCCATCAGGTCAAGACCATCTATGATGGCGCGGTTTATTCGCTGCCGGTCAACCTGCATACGATCAATCAGTTTTTTGGCAGGACGTTCCGCCCGGAAGAGGCGCGCGCGCATGTCGCTCGTCTTACATCAGATGCGAAAACCCCGGCGCAGAATTTCGAAGAACAGGCGTTACAGCTTATCGGTGCTGACCTCTATGAGGCTTTTTTCAAAGGCTATACCGTCAAACAATGGGGGCGCGATCCGCAGACGCTGCCGGCATCCATCCTGAAGCGGCTGCCGCTGCGATTCAATTATGACGACCGCTACTTTTCACACCGCTATCAGGCCATCCCCGAAGCGGGCTATACCGATATGGTGGCGGCGATGCTGGATCATGCGAATATATCGCTTTCATTGTCGACGCGGCTGACCCGGGCGGATCGACAGCAGGGGTTTGATCACGTTTTCTTTTCCGGGCCGCTCGACAGCTGGTTTGACCATGATTTCGGCAGGCTTGGCTATCGCACGCTGGATTTCGAAAGGCTCACGTATGACGGGGATTATCAGGGCTGTGCGGTGATGAACTTTGCCGACCCGGACGTTGCTGCGACGCGCATTACCGAACACAAGCATTTCGCCCCTTGGGAAGAACACGACAAATCCGTGCTTTACCGCGAAGTGTCGCGGGAGGCGCAGGAAGGGGACACGCCATATTACCCGATCCGATTGGTAAAGGATAAATCGCTGCTCGGCACCTATGTGAAACACGCCGAAAAAGAGAAGAATTTGACGTTCGTCGGGCGTCTTGGAACCTATCGCTACATTGATATGGATGTGGCGATCGCCGAGGCGCTGGAAACCGCCAGGCTGTTTCTTAAGACGAATGGCGCGATGCCGGTGTTTGTGCATCCGCCGCTCTGAGCCCTGTCAGTCAGACCGCTGATTCAGGGTGTCAAAATCCTCTCCTGCGGCAACGAGTTCTTCGAGCAGCGGGGCAGGGGACCAGAAACCGGGTTCGCCCTGGGTAAATTCCCGGATATCTTCTAAAAGGCGGGGTAGCCCATACATGTCAGCATATTTCATCGGCCCGCCGCGATAGCGTGGAAACCCGTAGCCATGAAGGTGCACGACGTCGATGTCAGATGGCCGGGCGGCCACCCCTTCACCAAGCACTTTTGCCCCTTCATTGACCATCGCAGCGAGGTAGCGGCGGATGATTTCCGATTCCGGTATCGGGCGCGGCGTGATGCCCTTTGCGGCGCGTTCGGCGTCGATGATCGCCAGGATATCGGGATCAGGCACGCCCTGGCGCGCGTCCTCTTGGTAGCGATAGAACCCGCGCCCGGTTTTCTGGCCGAACCAGCCGTTTTCGCAAATTCGGTCGGCAATCCGCACATATCGCTGATCTGCCGGGCGGTTTGGGGCGTCTTTCTTGCGATTGGCCCAACCAATGTCGAGCCCGGCCAGATCGTAAACCGCATGAAGCCCCATCGGGTAGCCGAAGCTGATAAGCGCGGCGTCGATCTCATATGGCGATGCCCCGTCTTCGAGCATATGTGCGGCTGCGGTGCCATAGGCGCGCCAGATGCGATTGCCGATAAAACCATCACTGTTGCCCGCCCGGACAGGGATTTTACCAAGCCGTTTGGCCAGCGCAAACCCCGTTGCAACAACGTCGTCCTGCGTTTGATCCGCGACCACCACCTCGAGCAGTTTCATGACATTTGCCGGGGAAAAGAAATGCAGCCCGATGACGTCACCGGGCCGTGTGGTTGCTGCGGCAATCGCAGCAATATCAAGGTAGGAGGTATTGGTCGCCAGCACCGCGCCGGGCCTTGCCACCTGATCAAGCCGGGCAAACACGGATTTCTTGACCTCAAGCTCCTCAAATACAGCCTCAATGATCAGATCCGTCTGTGACAAGGCTTCATAACGGGTTTCACAGGCAAAGCGGGCCAGCCGTTTGTCCTTTTCTGCCGGGGTGAGCCGCCCGCGGCTGACCAGCCTGTCATAAACCGCAATGACATTCTTGCGGCCGCGCTCTGCGGCGGCAGCGTCCTGTCCAACCATGATAACAGGCAGGCCCGCGTCAAGCGCGGCCACGGTTATGCCTGCCCCCATGGTGCCGCCACCGATAACGCCCAGCGCGCTTAGGGGCCGGGGCGCAGCATCGGCCGTTTCCCTTACCTTGACGGTCCGGCGTTCGGCAAAGAAGGCGTGAATCATCCCTTTGCGCTCCGGGGTGGCCATACAGGCGTTGAAATTGGTGCGCTCGACCGCCATTCCCGCATCAAAATCACCGTCCAGAGCGGCCTTCACGCAGTCGATGATACGGAAAGGGGCGAATTGGCCGCGCATCCGTTTTTCCACCTGTTGCTGCGTCGCATTGATTGCGTCCTCTGCCGCTGATCTGTCCTGCAACATGTCCACCCTGTCCCGCGTGCGCCTGGCTTCTGCGCCTGTGGTGATCAGGTGTTGTGCATACTCTTGGGCGTCCTTTTCCAGGGTGTCAGATGTGATCATCCGATCTACAAGCCCCAGGGATTGCGCCTTTGCCGCCGGGATCGGTTTGCCACGGGTCATCATGTCAAGCGCAGGCTGAACGCCAATCAGGCGGGGCAGGCGCTGCGTGCCACCCGCACCGGGAAGGATGCCAAGCAGAACCTCCGGCAGGCCCATCCGTGCATCGGAATGGGCGATGCGGTAATGGGCCCCCAGCGCGATTTCCAGCCCGCCGCCAAGAGCCGTGCCATGAAGTGCGGCGATGACGGGTTTGGAACAGGCTTCTATACGGTCCACGACCTCGGGCAAAAGTGGTGCTGCCGGCGGCTTGCCGAATTCGCGAATGTCTGCGCCGGCGGGAAAGGTGCGCCCGGCCCCGCAGATGACGATCGCGCGGACCTGCGGATTCTGTTCCGCGTCAACGATACCAGCAAGCAATGCGGCGCGCACCGCATGGCCAAGGGCGTTGACCGGCGGGTTGTCGATTGTCAGGGTCATGACCCCATTCGACAGCTCCTGCTTCACGGGTGCTGGCATTTGATCCTCCTCCGGGCGGTGTGGCCTTAGTCCGCCTGATGTTTTAAGTTTGAAACATATGCGGAGCGAAGATCAAGGGGCTTCTTTTCTGCGCGCTGTTGAGGGGCACCGGGACCAGGCGCATCGTCCAAACCCATGCCAAGCGCGGTGCCGGGGTCGTTTTGGTGGGGAAACGAATGGTACTCCCTAGGGGAATCGAACCCCTCTTTCCAGGTTGAAAACCTGGCGTCCTAACCGATAGACGAAGGGAGCACCGTTTTCGTGAGCGGCTATGTAACCTGCAGAAAGGGTTGGGGCAAGGGGGGATTTGCAAAATTTTTGCGTGCTATGATACCTTTTTCAAACGGCTGCAGGGGCTGCATCTTCGAGCCGGAGCTGAACCTTTTCCCGACCCTGCCAGCGGTTGATTTCCAAGCGCCCGGCAAGATGAAACCGTGCTCCGGCGTGTGCCTCCAGTGTCGGACCAAGGGCCGTGTCGAATGCACCAAATGCAATCGCGTCGAGTTTTGGGCCATGGCCGTCGCCGAAACTGATTCTCAAGTGGTTTTCGCCGATCCGTTTTGCAAAGGTGATGCGCTGGTCGGCGAAGGCGAATCTTGGCCCAGGTGCTCCGGCGCCAAACGGGCCAGCCTGTTCAAGCTGTGCGATCAGATCGATACTCACCCCGGAGGTCATCAACAACCCGTCGAGCCGTAGATCACGTGGCCTGTCCGTTGCGGCCCCTTGCTTTGCCAGCAATTCGGATAGCCGCGCCATTGCGGGTTCCAGCTTGGCGCGTGACACGGTCAGGCCCGCAGCCATGCGGTGCCCGCCGCCCTTGATCAGCAGCCCTTCGGCGGCAAGGCGCTGAATTGCTGCGCCCAGGTCGATTCCGCTGACCGAGCGGCCGGACCCTTTCCCCTCCTCCCCATCAAGGCCGATGACGACAGAGGGCCGCCCGGTGGCCTCTTTCAGGCGGGAGGCAACAATTCCAACGACGCCGGGGTGCCAGCCGTCACCTGCGGCCCAGACCAGAGGTGCGTCAAGCCCTCGGGTTTCGGCCTGTGAAAGGGCGACATCGCGCACCCGGTTTTCCGTTTCACGCCGTTCGCGGTTCAACTGATCCAAACGCTCCGCAAGGGCGGCGGCCTCATCCGCATCGCGGCTGGCCAGAAGCCGTGCGCCAAGGTCAGCCTTGCCGATCCGCCCACCGGCGTTGATGCGCGGCCCCAGAACAAAGCCCAGGCTATAGGCGCTGGGCGGGCCATCCATCGCCGCAACATCTGCGAGCGCGACCAACCCCACCCGTTGGCGCGCCGCCATAACCTTTAACCCCTGACGGACGAACGCGCGATTCACGCCCTGTAAGGGGGCCACATCCGCAACTGTCGCCAGGGCAACAAGATCAAGCAGCGGCATCAGGTCGGGGCCGTTTGCGCCTGCTTCGCGCAGTTGTCGCCCGGCCTCTACCAGCGCTAGAAAGACCACTGCCGCCGCACAGAGATGGGCCAGGTCGCCCGTTTCGTCCTGTCTGTTGGGGTTCACAACGGCCAGCGCGGCGGGCAGGGTTTCACCGCCAAGGTGGTGATCGAGGATAATGACATCCGCTCCCTTTGCTGCTTCGACCGAGGTATGGCCAAGCGTGCCGCAATCAACGCAGATAATCAGATCGTGATCTTCGGCCAGCTTTGCCATTGCCTTTGGGTTTGGGCCATAACCTTCGTCGATGCGGTCGGGGATATAAAGAGTTGCACGGGTGTCGGCATCCGGTCGAAGGGCGTTCAGCCAATGGATAAGAAGTGCCGCCGAAGCCCCGCCATCCACATCGTAATCGGCGAATATGGCTATGCGTTCGCCACCAGTCGCTGCGCGCAGCAGCCGGGCGGCCGCGGTTTCCATGTCCCGGAGGCTGCGTGGATCCGGCATCTGATCCCGCAGTTTTGGATCAAGATATTGGTCAACGCCTTCTGCGGGCACCCCCAGCCGGGCCAGCAGCATGCAGAGCGGAGGCAACAGGCCGGTTCGTTGTGCCAGTGCTTCGGCCTGTCGCTGATGTGCGCTGTCCGGGCCTGTCCAGCGCCGACCGCTGAGCGAGCGTTCAACTGACAGGAAAGGCGTCATTCCGATCCGGGTGGGTGGGGCGCGCGCCGGTCTGTGCAAGAAGTCATTTTTTCAGCTTTCCACCGGGTGGCGGTATTGCATACGGCGAACTGAGCCGGTTTTTGACCGCATGAGGATCGTTTCAGCCGTCAGCCAGCCAATCTCACGCTTCACGCCGGGCAAGATGGATCCGTCGGTCACACCGGTCGCCGCAAAAATCACATCCTGCGTCACCATTTCGTCCCGTGTGTAGATCCGGTCAAGGTCCTTAATCCCCGCCTTTGCGGCGCGTGCGCGTTCATCATCATTGCGAAACAATAGCCGGCCATAAATCTGCCCCCCCATACATTTGAGTGCGGCAGCAGCAAGTACACCTTCGGGCGCGCCGCCCGCACCCATATACATGTCAATTCCAGTGACTTCCGACTCGGCGCAATGCATGACGCCAGCGACATCGCCGTCGGTGATCAGCCGGATGGCGGCATCGGTGGCGCGAACCTCTGCGATAAGGTCTTCGTGACGGGGGCGTTCGAGGATACAGACCGTAATGTCGTCACAGCCGCAGCCTTTGGCTTTGGCCAGGGCCTTTACCCGCTCCGCAGGCGACATATCAAGCGTCACCGTATCGGGTGCGTATCCGGGGCCAATCGCCAGCTTTTCCATATAGGTATCCGGCGCATGCAGCATGGATCCACGCGGCCCCATCGCAATCACCGCAAGCGCGTTTGGCATGTCTTTTGCGGTCAGGGTTGTCCCTTCAAGCGGGTCAAGCGCAATATCGACGCCGGGGCCGTCACCGGTTCCAACCTCTTCCCCGATGTAAAGCATGGGCGCCTTGTCCCGTTCACCTTCACCGATGACCACGACCCCGGCAATATCAAGCAGGTTAAGTTGGTTGCGCATGGCGTCAACCGCGGCCTGATCAGCGGCTTTTTCATCGCCCCGTCCGATCAGTCGGGCGGAGGCCAGCGCCGCAGCTTCGCTTACCCTGGCAAGTCCCAGTGATAACATACGGTCATGGAATTCCATTTTGGTCGGCATGGGGGCTCCTGATTATGACGTGGTCAGTGTTTAGACGGATTCGATGCGGATCGCTACCGGGTCGGCGGCAACGACCTGTGTGCCCATCAAGCCGTCAATCGCCTGGTCAAGCGCATCGCGCAGCACCTTGTGAGTGACGATCAGCACCGGGGCGACCTCTGCCGCGTGGCCGTATTGGCGCATCCGGTCGATGGAAACCCCCGCTTCGCCCAGAACGGCAGCCACCTTGGCAAGCGCACCGGGTTTGTCATAAAGCGCAAGGCGCAGGTAGTAGGGGGCAGGGGTGGCAGTGCGGGCCGGTTTTGCCGCGGCCAGGGCCGCTGCCGGCTGGCCAAAGGTTGCAAGCCGGGTGCCGCGTGCGATGTCAATGATGTCGCTCATGACGGCGCTGGCGGTCGGCCCTTCACCGGCCCCGGCGCCGCGCAGGACGATCTGGCCGACGTGGTCGCCTTCGATCACCACCATATTCGTGCCGCCATCGAGCTGCCCAAGCGGAGAGGTCGCCGGTACAAGGCAGGGCGACATCCGCTGTTCCAGGCCGCGTCCGGTCATCTGTGCAACACCAAGCAGTTTGATCCGATACCCCATATCCGCTGCCTGGCGGATGTCTTCGATGGTGATGGCAC
>CAYTUW010000109.1:3556-9837 GCA_964441435.1 uncultured Rhodobacterales bacterium | reverse complement strand
CGCGCCGCACAATGCTCGTGCATACGGGCGGCATTCCGTTCCAGACGGTCCCGGTCAAGGATCAGGCAGGGTGTTTCCATATCGGTAAAGTTCATATGCCACTCCTGGTCTGACTGAAATTTCTGTGGGGCGTGTCTGATGAAGGTTCTGCGCCCGGCGGTTCCAACGCCAGGCGCAGAGGTGTCATCAATGAAACAACATCAGTTTTTCGCCTTATCAACCATCTTGCCAGCGGAAATCCAGGGCATCATCTCGCGCAGTTTCTGGCCGACTTCTTCGATCTGATGGGCATCGTTGATCCGCCGAGTCCCTTTAAAGAACGGCTGGCCAACCTGGTTTTCCTGCATGAAGTCGCGCACGAATTTCCCGGTCTGGATATCGGTCAGGATCGCTTTCATCTCTTTCTTGGTGCGCTCGTAAGGCAGCACGCGCGGGCCGGAAACATATTCACCGTATTCCGCAGTGTTGGAGATGGAGTAATTCATGTTGGCAATGCCGCCTTCGTAGATCAGATCCACGATCAGCTTTACCTCATGCAGGCATTCGAAATAGGCCATTTCGGGCGCGTAGCCCGCCTCGACCAGGGTTTCGAAACCAGCGCGGATCAGTTCGACCAGACCACCGCAGAGCACGGCCTGTTCACCGAAGAGGTCGGTTTCACACTCTTCACGGAAATTGGTTTCGATAATGCCGGAACGCCCGCCGCCGATGGCGGAACAGTATGACAGGCCAATTTCCAACGCCTTGCCGGAGGCGTCATTGTCAACCGCTACAAGGCAGGGCACGCCGCCACCTTTGACATATTCGCCGCGCACCGTGTGGCCGGGGCCTTTCGGCGCCATCATGATGACATCAACGCCGGGTTTGGGTTCGATCAGGCCGAAATGCACGTTCAGACCATGGGCAAAGGCAATCGCAGCCCCTTCGCGCAGGTTGTCATGCACGTACTTCTTGTAGGTTTCGGCCTGCAATTCATCGGGCATGGTGAACATGATCAGGTCACACCAGGCGGCGGCCTCGGCGATACCCATGACCTTCAGCCCCTCACCTTCTGCCTTTGCGGCAGAGGCGGAGCCTTCACGCAGTGCGACGACGACGTTTTTTGCGCCGCTATCACGCAGGTTCAGCGCATGGGCATGGCCTTGCGAGCCGTAGCCGAGAATGGCGACTTTCTTGTCTTTGATCAGATTCACATCGCAATCGCGATCATAATAAACACGCATGATGGCGGTCCTTTTGATTGGTTTTCTTTGCGTAGGACAATAGTCAGATAGGCCGTAAACCTAGTGCAAAAGATGCATTGATATGGCCCAATCATGCATCTATAATTCTTATTTATGCAAAATTTGGGTAATTCATGCATATAGATGATACTGACCGCCGCATCCTGCGCCAGTTCCTGGCCGCCCCGGACCTGCCGCTTGCAGATCTGGCGGAACGCGCGGGTGTCACGCCCACGACCTGCGGGCGGCGGCTTGATCGGATGAAAGAGGCAGGGGTTTATCACGGCCAGCAGGCGGTGATCGACTGGGCGCGGCTGGGGTATGAGGTGGAGGTGTCTTTGCGTGTCACGCTCGACAAAACCAATCCGCGCGCCTTTGACGATTTTCTGAATGGCGCCCGCGCCGTGCCGGAGGTGATCGAGATTCAGACCTTCCTCGGTCAGGTCGATGTGCGGCTGTCGGTTCTGGCGCGGGATATGGCGCATTATCAGCAGCTCTACCGGGCCAAAATCCTGACCTTGCCGCATATCGCCGATATTGAGGCCCTGATGCAGGTTGCAGAAATCAAATCAAGCGAAGGGTTGCCGCTGTGATCCCGGATGAAACCGATCTTGCGATTTTGCGGGAACTTGTGCGCGATGCCTCCCTGTCGGCTGGGGCAGTGGGGCGCGCGCTGAACCTCAGCCAACCGGCGGCGTGGCGGCGTATCAGGCGGTTGGAAGAGAGCGGCATCTTGAAAGGGCGGCGCGTTCACCTCAACCCGGAAGCGCTTGGTTTTGGGGTGACTGTCTTCCTTGGGATCAAACTTGCCACCAAAGGGCGGGTCAGCCTTGAGGATTTTGAACGTGCTGTCACGGCAATACCTGAGGTGCAGATTGTTGAACATGTTCTTGGGCTTTACGACTACCGCCTGCGCGTGGTGGCGCGGGATATATCGGATTTTGAACGGGTGCTGCGACGCCGCATCATGACATTGCCCGGTGTTGGCAATGTTGAGGCAAATGTCTTGCTGAGCGAGGAGCGCCTGCCAGGCCCGCTATAGGAATAAACTGCCGTTCAGGTGATCGCTTCCAGCTGTTCCTTCGTCAGATCACCCGGTACGATGGTGATCGGGATAGGCAGCGACCCCGACGCGCGCGAAAGCTGTGATACCAGCGGGCCGGGGCCTTTCTTGTCGGTGCCAGCACCCAGAACCAGCACGCCGACCTCTGGGTCATCCTTGATCTGGCTGAGAATCTGTTCAACAGGTTCGCCTTCGCGGATGACAAGTTCCGGGTCGACGCCCTGTTTGTCGCGCATCCATTTGGCGAAGACTTCGAAATGGGCGTGGATGCGTTCGCGCGCCTCTTCGCGCATCAAGTCACCAACGCCGATCCAGTGGTTGAATTCATCCGGGGGGATCACCGACAGAATCTCCACCCCGCCGCCGGTATGGGCAGCGCGCATCGCGGCAAAGCGCATCGCGTTCAGGCATTCGCGGCTGTCATCCAGCACGACGAGGAATTTGCGCATATCAGTCCCCTGTTGATCGCGCAGATGATGACGGAGCAGCGCAGGCGGCGCAAGAGCGGACTATATCATGTCCCGCTTGCGCCCATTCACAAACGTCTGCCATGTGATACGACAAACCGCGACATAAGACAGACAACCGATCAGGAAGGGCAGATGAACGAACACGAAAGCCCCGGGGCCAAAGGGCATGAATGCGCCGCCAAAGCCTGCCAGGAGGGCCACGGTAAAGGAACCGAAGCGCTGAAGAAGCGCAACAGCCCCGATTATCAGTACGATGAGCAGCCAGATGACCGGGCGCTGGCGACCAGGGTGATGGTCTCGCGTAAGAATATCCAGAAAAATCCACGGCGTGGCAGCCATCAACAGTGGCGCAAGCAGTGTCAGCGACCAGTCGCCTTCTTCAGCAATGATTATTCGAAGCCATATGAGGCCGAGGCCCAGAGCCACCACCGCCAGTGTGAAAGTCGCCCACCACGTAATTCGGGTAAGCCAGTGAACGGAAACTGCGGGTTCTCGCACGATCATTTCCCCTGCAGCGTGAAGCGCAGAACATATCCCTCGCGTGTTGCACCCGTCAACGGCCGCCCCGGATATGCTGATGCAATGCGTTCAGAAAGGCTGTGACCTCAGCCCGGTGAGGATCAGAGGTCACAAGCGCGGTGATTTCATCCGCAGACAGTTTCAGCACCGGCAACCTGAGAAAAATATCCTCCCTGAACCCTTCGCTTACGGTGCCAAGGACACGGCGGGCCTGGGCCAGCCCTTCCTCCCCGCGGTGAGAGCCATGAACCAGCGCGATCGGCTTGCCGATGATCTCTTCACGCGAAACCATCCAGTCGATGGCGTTCTTCACCCCACCCGGCAGGGCATGGACATATTCCGGGATCGAAAACAGGAGCGCCTCGGCAGCCTGGATTCCAGCGGCGAGGTCAAGCACCGGTTGCGGCGTCAGATCGCCTTCGCGGTCCTGCGAAAAAATCGGCAGTGAGATAAGATCGCCATAGAGCCTTATGTCCAGCCGACTAGACGCCACCTTTGCGAGCGCGCGCAACAGGGCGGTATTGGTGCTTGCCGCGCGTGTGCTGCCGGATATTGCCAGCACGCGGGGCCGATCCCCGTGTGATCCGGTTTCATCCCGACGGTATTGGCGGCGCATCACTCAGACAGCGCCCAATCCCAATACATCTCTCGCGCGCGCTTTGTGACGGGGCCGTGCTGATAATGGGTGCCGTCAAATTCCACAACCGGCGTAACCTTGGACATATTGCCCGACAGGAACAGCTCATCGGCTTCACGAATGTCATCGAAACTCAGCACGGTTTCATGCACTTTCACCCCGTCAGCGGTGAAGTTCCCGATGTGGCGCGCACGGGTGATCCCGGCAAGGAATGTGCCATTGGCGACGGGGGTGAACAATTCGCCATCCTTAACGGCGAAGATGTTGGCCGTCGCGGTTTCGGCAACATTGCCCATCGCGTCAGCGACAAGCGCGTTCGGATAGCCTTTGGCGCGGGCTTCTGCGATCATACGGGCGTTGTTGGGGTAAAGGCACCCGGCCTTGGCATTGACCACTGCGCTGTCAAGCGTCGGGCGGCGGAAGCTGGTGGTTGCCAGCCTGGTTGTGGCTTCTGCCGGGGCGAGGGGCACCTCTTCCAGCGTCAGGCAAAACCCGGTTGAGTCTGCGGCAGGCCCAATGGTGGAGGCATCCCCGTCAATGCCCCAATACATCGGGCGGATATAGACCGCGGCACCGGGGGCAAAGTTCTTGAGCCCATCCTTGGCGATGGCGACCATATCTTCGGTTGTAACCGTCGGCGTCAGCATCAGCGCAGCGGCAGAACGATTGACCCGCGCGCAATGGGCTTCAAGGTCCGGGGTGACGCCTTCGAACATCCGCGCCCCGTCAAACACCGTGCTGCCCAGCCATGCGCCATGGTCAGCAGAACGGATGATCGGAACCTCACCCTTATGCCATTCGCCTTGCCAATAGGTCCAGATATTATCGCTGATGGCCATATGACCGACTCCCTCTCATCTCTCTCGATCGTGGACCCTAGGGGCGATTCTGGGGGAGGTCCAGATACCTTCGCAACTGCCAGGTACCGTTCCGTTACACATCGCAAGGACGGCAGCAGGTCAGCCGGCCTCCGCCAGCAATGCCGCGACATCAAGCGGGTCATTGACCATCTGTAGCGCGCCAGCTGCATCGCGCGGCCACTCAGCGCCTGGGCGATCGCGGTACAATTCCACCCCGTTGCCATCGGGGTCCCGCAGGTAAACCGCTTCGCTGACTCCGTGGTCGGCGGCGCCATCAAGCGGAATACCTGACTCAACCACCGATTTCAAAGCGACAGCAAGTGCCTTGCGGTCAGGGTAAAGAAAAGCGGTGTGGTAAAGCCCGGTATGGCCCGGCGGGGCAGGGGTGCCGCCCTGGCTTTCCCATGTGTTCAGCCCGATATGATGGTGATAGCCGCCCGCGGACAGAAACGCCGCCTGATTGCCAAAGCGCTGTTGCAATTCGAACCCCAGCACACCGGAATAAAAGGCGATGGCCCGATCAAGATCGGCCACCTTCAGGTGGATGTGTCCGACGCGGGTTTCCGGGTGCGTTGGTGTCATGGCTGATCCCTTTCTGTGATGTTGGCACAGATCTAACCCTGCAAGCGGATGGGTGAAACTGGCACACGCGCACAGCGATCGTGCGCCCGTCTGCCGCCAAATCCTGTGCTTCCCGCCCGTGCCGCCGATAAGCGGGCTGTGGCGCAGGTTAACGGCTGCGCAGCATCCCGACGATATCATAGGTTTCCGCGAGGATCGGTTCGGCAATCGCCGCCGCCTTATCCGCGCCTTTGCCAAGGATACGGTCGATTTCCGCCGGGTCCTTCATCAGACGGGCCATTTCATCAGCGATCGGGGCCAGTTTTGCCACCGCAAGGTCCGCCAGCGCTGGTTTGAATGTGCCAAACTGCGCGCCGGCGTATTCGTGGAGCACCTGATCGACGGTCTGATCGGAAAGGGCCGCATAGATTGCAACAAGGTTTCGTGCCTCCGGGCGATCCGTAAGACCGCCCGCGTCACCGGGCAGGGCTTCAGGGTCGGTTTTGGCTTTGCGAATTTTCTTGGCAATCGCGTCGGCATCATCGGTCATGTTGATCCGGCTCATGTCTGAGGCATCGGATTTCGACATTTTCTTTGACCCGTCGCGCAGGCTCATCACACGCGTTGCGGCCCCTTCGATCACCGGTTCGGTCAGCGGGAAGAAATCGCGCCCATAGTCATGGTTGAACTTTGCCGCAATATCGCGCGTCAGTTCGAGGTGCTGTTTCTGATCTTCACCCACCGGAACATGGGTGGCGTGGTAGATCAGAATGTCAGCCGCCATCAGCGTCGGGTAGGTGAAAAGCCCGGCAGAAGCGTTTTCGCGGTTTTTACCGGCCTTGTCCTTGAACTGGGTCATCCGGTTCAGCCAGCCCATCCGCGCCACGCAGTTGAAAATCCAGGCGAGCTGCGCATGGGCGGCGACCTGACTCTGGTTGAAAAGGATGG